>DAISXR010000048.1:0-25947 GCA_036825755.1 Anaerolineaceae bacterium | reverse complement strand
GATCCAGCTCCTGTTGTCGGGTTTCGAGGGTCAGTTTTTCATAACTGAACGGTTGATTGAACATCGTACACCCCTTTCGTATTGCTACGATTAATAGGATACTTTTTCGTAATAGGATACTTTTTCGACACACTTACCGGAGTCAATTGAAGTACCTGCCAGGCGCTCGCCAAGTCGTACCATCATCCGGCCGACGGCAACACGGATGTTCGTCAGAACGGACTGTTTATTCTGGTATTTTTCGGCGGCGCGCACCAATCTCATTTGATTCAACTCCCGATCCAGGTCCTTTTTTCTGGAATGAAGTGTCATCTTTTCAACGTCAAAAGGTTGCGGAAACATAGAGGACCTTTCAAATCCCGATGATGCGAACGAATGTTATTTCAACAAATAAGCTGCCACTCCTTGCAATGTTTCGTTGATCCGTTTTGGATTGACGGCATATTGTTTGGCGCCCTGCACACGGTTCTCGGTCAGATAACCGGCTGCGCTGAGCTGCATGAGATGGCGGGAGGCAGCGGACTGACTTAACCCAAGCTGGTCAATGACTTGAGATGAGGTCAAAGGACCCTCGTTAGCGATGAGCTGAAGAATCTTCAGCCGGGTTTCATCAGTCAGAGCATTTAATCGAACCAGAATCTCACTCTGATTCAATTCGGGTGTCTCCAGGGTCATTCCACGCGGTGAACGAACGGTGAAAAACATCCATTTTTTGCTCGCCTGGCCCAATTGATAGTGGTATGGGCCAACGTGAGCAGAGGGGACGAAAATTAGTTGTTGAACATGTTCCAGTTTCCTTTTAATTTTTTCGTACATCGATTCATCATCGACTTCCAGCACCGCCTTTACCGCCTCCCGGATGGTGAGGTCTCGCAGGCTTACCTGTTGAAAAGCCTGCACCGTTTGTTGCAGTAAAGGTTCCACGCGGCGCCACTCTTTTTCCATTACATCCTCCCATATCTTCCACATATGTGAAACGACGAATTTCTGCATGGCAGGTGGATCCATGATGAGGTTGTAAGCGGCATTCTCAACCACCGGGTTGATGCAGTCACGGGAAAAGTGACTGGCCAGGAACTCGAAATACGCTTCAAAGCTGCTCAGCACGCTATCGTAGCCGTTGGCGAACTCATCGGGAGATTCGTCGGGGGCGATTCTGGCCTTTTTGGGCCGGTTCACCCTTGCATAGGCATCCATCAGTCTGGCTCGCAGCGTCAATGGATCTGCGACGGAGAGTTGATGGATCAACTCAGGAAACGATTGCGCGCTTTGAACAGGTTCTACGGCATAGAAAAGCCCTTCAAACACGATATGATGGTTGCGCTTCAGCTCTCCAGGCATTGAAGAAGCCGTCCGGTATACCCATTCATGCAGGCCGGACACGTTTTCGGCATGAACGATCAAACTCAGGCTTTCAAAGGCACTGATGCCGGGCTCAAGGGCCACCCTCGCCTGAAACGCTTGCTTTGCAGGCGAAACTCTCTCCATCGGTACAGGCATTTCTTTACTCTTTCCAGTTCCACTAACCCAGTTATGCGCATTACCCGCTAAAGTGGGAACAGAGCATAGTATATAAAATTTACTGTTCGCTGTCAAGAGGTAAACAGAATAAATTTTCTAAAAAATAGGTGAGAGTTTTGATCGGTTGCCATTGATCGAGCCTGGCGCGGAGCCTGATTATACATGGATTACCGCGAACGGAAAATGTTGTATACTGGAGAAGCTAAACAGATTTAGGGTTGAAACCGGCTGTTTGCCCGCTCAATCAGTTATCGAAACACAGTCATATCGCGCATACGATCACTCACCTGTTTTTCAACTTCCGTGAGGTGTGATTTGACCCAGGAACACGCCCAAACCCCCTCGACCGACAGCGCAAAGAAACTGCCCCATGAACCCGCCGATCCGCAGACAGGCGCCCAACCGTCGGCCCTGCAACCGGCCGATCTGTTTGCGCTGCCCAGAGCCGGTATGCCGCACAGACTGCATCTGTTTCAGCGGGCGGCCGGCAACCGCGCGGTGGTGCAGCGTTTGCTGAATATCAACGTAATCCAGCGTGAGGGTGAAACCACGCCCATCCCGCCCCTGGCCGATGTGGAAGCCCGCCGCCTGCTGGCGTTGAGCGTGCTGAAAAAGGCATACGGGGGCCTGATCAAACAGGAACCGCGTGTGACCGAGGTGAAGGGCATAGGGGCCATGCAGACCCTGTATGACCAGTCGATGATCCGTCAGAACAAAGTATACCGTGAGGGTGATACCGAACGCCCCTGGCAGGCCGGCGATGCTGCCCGGCGGGGCGATATGAACAAGGATTTTCCCGGTTTTTACGATGCCGGCGGTAACATTGTGCTGGATACGGAGAAAGCGCCGGATGAGCAGACGGCCACCCTGGCGCATGAAATGCTGCATGCCAACTCGAACGGCGAAGTGGTATCCACCTTTGGCAAGGACGTGGATGAAGGAATCACCGAATCGCTCACGCAAAAAGCCTTCAAAAAAGCCGGGTACAGCGCGCCGGGCGGATATTTTGTATCCAACATGGAGTGGGTGGCGCGATTGAGCGGCCTGTTTGGCGAGAATACGGTGATGTATTCTTATTTCAACGGGGTGGCGCCGCTGCGCAGCATGATGGAAACCACCCTGGATGATGAGGATGCCTTCGATACGTTCGCCCGCGATGTAAGGGCAAAGAACTGGGACAATACACACCGGATGTTTGACCGCTGGGAACGAGCTGTGAACGGCTCGGAGATCGACAAGAAGATCGGGGCGGTCACCAGCCGGCTGGATCAATTCTGGGTGGACGATGAGGATATCACGGCAGTCGAAAACATTTTTGCCGGCTCATCACCCGAGGAGCAGGTGAGCCTGAAACAGGTTATCTCTCCCCGTATCGGCAACATGTCGGATCACGGGCACCGTGCCCGTTTACGAATTCTGACCGGATAATTATTCTATTTTGGAGGCACTGAACATGACAGATCTGATGAAAGTGGAAGGGATTGGCAAGGTTTACAAGGAAAAGCTGAAAGAGGCCGGTATCCACAGCAACGAAGATTTGCTTGCAAAAGGCGCCACACCCAAAGGGCGCAAGGAACTGGCAGAAACTAGTGGTATCGGCGATAAGCTGATCCTGGAGTGGGTGAACCTGGTCGATCTCTTCCGCATTGACGGTGTCGGCGAAGAATATGCCGACCTGCTGGAAGAAGCCGGGGTGGATACCGTGGTGGAACTGGCCCAGCGCAATCCGCAGAACCTGACCCAGAAGCTGGCTGAAATCAACACGGCCAAGAACCTGGTCAACCGGCTTCCCTCTGAAAAAATGGTGGAGGATTGGGTTGCTCAGGCCAAAGCCCTGCCGCGGATTATCACATACTAGCACAGCCAGATGTTGATGCATTCGGGCTTCTGAGGATTGCACTCTACCGGCTCGAAGTCAACGGGAGATAATTTAATGAATGAGCAGATCATCTGCGGCAATTTTCCATGCGATGATGTAGAGCACGGTGCTTTCAGCGTACCTCGTGTGGAAGTGGATCCAGCTTCCATCTCGCTGGTGCTGATCACCGAAACCGCCCCGCGCCAGCCATCGGATGATTTTTATGCCGATCCGCAGGGTTTATTTGCGCGGACCACCCGGCTGGTGTTTGAGATGGCCGGCATGCCGTTTGACACGATGGACGAATTGCTGCAGAAAGGCATCTACCTCACCACCGCGGTCAAGTGTGCCAAAATCGGCAACGGGGTGAGCACCGGAACGACGGTGCAGTGCTCGCATCTGCTGGAACGCGAGCTGGCGCAGTTTACCCATCTGAAAGCCATCCTGTTGATGGGCGACGTGGCCATCAAGGGGTTGAACGCCGTGGCAAAGCGGCAGAATGAGCCGCGCCCGGTTCCGGCCGGCGCCACCTACAAACTCCGCTCCGGTGAATATCTTTACCGGGGGGTGCGGGTGTTCCCATCGTATTTACAGGCCGGGCTGAATATTTTTCTGGAAACGGGTAAACAGGCGATCATCGCCGAGGACATCCGCCGCGGGCTTGCGACGGCCGGTATTCCTACGGCTTAATAAAAAGAAACTGTTTCACCTACCGGCCGGGCGCACAACCCGGCCGGTTTTTTCGTGCGCCGGGAAAACCGCTATAATTACCCCAGCAAAGGGGTAATGATATGCCGGATGTGATTCTGGTCGTTGAAGATGAACTCTCGCTGCGGGAGACACTGGTATACAACCTGAACCGCCAGGGATACATGGTGCACAGCGCATCGGATGGGGCTTCGGCGGTGGAGTCTGCCCGCGCCCACAAACCGGATTTAATCATCCTGGATCTGATGCTGCCGGTGATGGATGGTTTTGAGGTGACGCGCATCCTGCGGCAGGAGATGAATATGCCCATCCTGATGCTGACCGCGCGCGACGAGGAGATCGACCGGGTGGTGGGGTTGGAGATGGGCGCCGATGATTACATGACCAAGCCGTTCTCCATGCGAGAGCTGCTGGCGCGCGTGAAGGCGCACCTGCGGCGCAGCCGTCTGGCAGCCGAAAATACCGCAGCGCCGGAAGCGCCCCAGGAGACGCTGATCTCTGGTGATCTGGAAATCAATCTGTCGCGCCATGAAGCGGTTCTGGCCGGGCAGTCTTTGGCATTGAAACCCAAAGAATTTGATCTGCTGGTGTATTTTGCCCGGCACCGCGGTCAGGTGCTCAAACGCGAGCAGATCCTGGAACAGGTATGGGGCTGGGATTTTTCAGGGGGATCGCGTACCGTGGATGTGCATGTGCGCTGGCTGCGCGAGAAGCTGGAACCTGGAGCGGTTCAGCCCGCCCGCCTGGTGACCGTGCGCGGGGTGGGTTACCGGTTTGATGGATAGGCTGATGATGTTTCGCGGTTTACGCTGGCGTATCGCGTTTCTGTACACAGCCCTCGTTTCCGTGATACTGCTGGGGCTTGGTATCTTTCTCACCGGTTATATCAGCCGCGTTTACACATCGAACCTGACGCAATACGTCACCTCGCAAGCAATGACAATGGCCGATATGCTGTCAGGGGGATGGCAAACAGAATCGACGGCTGTTGAGGTGATGAACCGTTACGCCGGACAGTGGGCCGAGGATGTGAATGGACGCGTCACCATTTTATCCGCGGACGGCACCGTGATCGGCGAATCCGATCATGACACGGCCGGGATGGAAAATCACCTGAACCGCCCGGAGATCCAGCAGGCTTTGCGGGAAGGTACCGGCGTCAGCACCCGCTTCAGCACCACTCTGGGAGCGCGGCTGATGTACGCGGCGGCAAGTGTGGTGGTTGACGGCCAGACGGTCGGTTTTGTCAGGCTGGCGCTGCCATTGGATGAGGTGGAACAATCCATCCGGCAGGTACAGGCACGAATCTGGTGGATTTTGGGGGCGGTGATTTTGCTGGGGGCGCTGCTTTCATACGCCGGCGCGCAGTGGATTGCCCGGCCGGTGATGAATATCGCCCAACTGGCAGATGGGATTACCAGCGGGAAAACGGTTCAGTTTCCCTATCTGGCCCGGCGTGATGAAATTGGCCGGCTTTCGCAGTCACTGGAGCGCATGGCGCGCCAGTTGCACGAACGGATCGATGATCTTCAGAATGAGCAGCAAAAACTGAGCGGGCTACTCTCGCAAATGAGCGACGGGGTGATCATCATCGACCCGAATGGGCAGATTTCATTGATCAATCTGGCCGCCGAACAGATTTTCAACACCGCATCCGTCAACGCGGTCGGCCAATCACTGGTACGCGCGTTTGGATATTTTCAACTGCATGAATTATGGGAAACCACGCACAAAACCGGCGAGGGGAAGGTGATCTCACTGGAGATGGTGCCGCAGAAACGCTTTTTGCAGGTGGTCGCCACGCCGCTGGGCGGCGCCCTGCAAAACTTCACCCTGCTGCTGTGCCAGGATATGACCCATATCCGCCGCCTTGAAACCGTGCGGCGGGATTTTATCAGCAACATTTCACATGAATTGCGTACCCCGCTGGCCTCGCTGAAGGCGCTGACTGAAACGCTTCAGCTTGGCGCCATCGACGACCCGCAAAATGCGCGCCATTTTCTGGACCGTATGGAAACCGAGATCGACGCGCTGACCCAGATGGTGAATGAATTACTGGAACTGGCGCGTATCGAGAGCGGGCGAGTGCCCCTTTCCCTTCAGCCGGAAGATCCCTGCCGGTTGGGGCAAAACGCCGTCAATCGGTTGGCGATGCAGGCAGAGCGAGCCGGGTTGATTCTGCAGATGGACTGCCCCGCGGATCTCCCACGGGTGATGGCCGATGGGCCGCGTTTGGAGCAGGTGCTGGTCAACATCATCCACAATGCCATCAAGTTCACACCGGCCGGCGGGCGCATAGATTTGAGCATATCACGGCAGGGTCAGACGGTTTGCTTCAGCGTTCGCGATACCGGCGTGGGGATACCGGCCATTCTGCTGCCGCGTGTATTTGAGCGGTTTTACAAAACCGACCCCTCCCGGGCGGAAGGCGGTACAGGGCTGGGGCTTTCGATCGCCCGCCACCTGGTGGAGGCTCATTCCGGGCGCATTTGGGCCGAAAGCCAGGCCGGGCAGGGCAGCACCTTTTACTTCACCATCCCGATTCTGATAAAACAATAAACCCAAACCTTTACAGGCTGTTAACCGGTTGTTAATCTGACGTTGCCGGGCTATTAACGCTCCCGATATAAGATGGAAATATGAAAAACATCTTATTCGAGGAGAAAATATTCATGTTTCATCAAAACGATGAATTTCGTAAAAACCGGACCCGCAGAGGGTACGCATTTTTGTCTGCGATCATCATGGCCGCACTGCTGTTGGCGGCCTGTCAGACTTCTGCAACACCCCCAGCCGAAACTGCGCAGACGGATCAACCGGCTGCTGAAACAAGCGCCGAAGGCAGCCCAACCGCTCAAACCGGCGCACCCGTAAGCGATACCGCACCGGCAGGCGAAACCGCACCTTCCGTCACCCTTCCGGCCGTTGACCCATTATCCATCAGCGGGGATATAGTGGCCGCGGGCAGTTCCACCGTGTACCCGCTGGCTGAACGCATGGCATCCCGTTTTGAAGACGAGGGGTATTCCGGGAATATCACCATCGACAGTGTGGGTTCCGGCGCGGGTTTCGAGCGCTTTTGCGTCAACGGTGAAACCGATCTATCCAATGCCAGCCGTCCCATCAAAGACAGCGAACTGGAACAGTGCCGCGCCATCGGCCGTGAACCCATTGAGTTCCGCGTGGGCACCGATGCTCTGGCGGTAGTGGTGAGCGCCGAGAACGATTTTGTGACCGATGTCACTTTGGAAGAGTTGGCTCTCATCTTTGGAAGCGCCGAAACCTGGGCAGATGTGCGCCCTGAGTGGCCAACCGAGCCGATCCAGCGCTTCATCCCCGGCACCGATAGCGGCACCTTTGACTACTTTGTGGAAACGGTCTTTGAAGATGACCCGGCTCCGCACCTGGCAGCCTCCAATACCCAGTTGAGTGAGGATGACAATGTGCTGGTGCAGGGTGTGGAAGGCAGCCCGTACGCGATCGGTTACTTTGGCTACGCTTATTACGCCCATAACAGTTCGGCGCTGAAGATCCTGAACATCAACGGCGTGGAACCCGATCAGGCAAATGTGGATAACTTCAGCTACCCGCTGGCACGCCCGCTGTTCATCTACACCACCGCCGATATCCTGAAGGAAAAACCGCAGGTAGCAGCCTTTCTCAACTTCTTCCTCACCTATGTCAATGAGGAGATTCTCTCGGTGGGGTACTTCCCGGCCAATCAGGAAGCGCTGGATGCAGCCAAACAAAACTGGCTGGACGCGGTGAACTCATAGAATCCATCCCAAAATTATCACCGAAGAGAGGGAGCACTCCTTGAGCTATCTTGCAAAATCTCTGTATCAGAAACAAAACAACAGCCTGAGACCAGCCTCTCAGGCACAACTGTTTACAGACTGTCCGGATGAGGCGGCAGACAGAACGAAAACCTTCCCGCCATCCATAGCAACCTCTGATTGCCAATCTTCTGAAAAGACTGAACTAACTCTGGCATTGCAAAAAAAGCCCAGATGGGGAGAAAACGCGATTCAAACATTTCTCTTCCTGTGCGGCGTGTTTTCCATCCTGATCACCGCCGGGATTGTGTATGAACTGGGCAAGGAATCGCTGTTGTTCTTTACCCGCCGGCAGTGGGAACAGGCCAACAAAACGCTGTCCGCAGAAATCACCTCGGTATCCGTGGAAACGCTGGAGTTGAGCGCTGGAGGGCGGGAGCTGGAACCAGGGCAGTGGATCCGCATTGACCAGGAACCCATGCAAATTCTAGCGGTAAACGGCAGCACCTACACGGTGCTGCGCGGAGGCCTGGGTACTTATCCAGCCACACACCCGGCTGGAAGCGGTGTTGAACTGTCTGTAAAGGTCACGCTGGCGCAGTTTTTTGGGGGGCTGGAGTGGAACCCGCAGATCGGAAAATTTGGGATCTGGCCGCTGGTGAACGCCACCTTACTCACCTCGTTGATTGCCATGGCTGTGGCGGCTCCGGCCGGGCTGGCAATTGCCGTTTACCTGAGTGAGTACGCCAGCGCCAAAGCAAGGCAGATACTCAAACCCACCCTGGAGATCCTGGCCGGGGTGCCTACCGTGGTGTTTGTATATTTCGCGCTCACCTTTATGACCCCGCTGCTGCGCAGCCTGTTTGGAAAAGAGACGGTCGGCATCTACAACACCGCTTCGGCGGGTATCGTCATTGGCATCCTGATCATTCCCATCATCAGTTCCATCAGCGAAGATGCCCTGCATGCCGTACCGCGCAGCTTGCGCGAGGGAGCTTACGCGCTGGGCGCTACCCGTCTGGAAACCGCCCTCAAAGTTGTTGTTCCGGCGGCTTTCTCCGGAATTGCCGCGGCCGTGTTGCTGGGGGTTTCGCGGGCGGTGGGTGAAACCATGGTGGTGGCCATCGCAGCCGGGGCCGGGCCTGCTTTTACCTTCAATCCCTTCCGCCCGGCTGAAACCATGACAGGGCATATCGTGCGCATCAGCGGCGGAGATCTGAGCTACAACACGCTCGATTACAACAGCATCTTTGCCATTGGATTGATGTTGTTTTTGATGACGCTGGGTATCAACATCATCAGCCGGCTGGTGGTCAAAAAATTCCGCGAGGTGTATGAATGAAAAACCGGATATCCTCCCTGACTGATAGTTCTGCCTTGGGTGGCGCATCAAGGCCGGATGCTGCTCAATATTTTCCAAATCTGGAAAAAAGAAACCGGCGCGCTCGCGTGTGGCAGAAGATCTTTCTGGCATCCACCATCATCGGCATGGTCTTTCTGGCGCTTCTGCTGGCCAACATCAGCAACAGCACCTTTGGATATGTGGTGCTTGAAGCCAAAGTTCACCCTGATGATCTGGCCCTGAATGGTGTGCCGCTCGAGGAACTCGATTCGGCGCAACTGGCACAGGTTTTTCAAGCCAATGTCTCAGCCGGGTTGTACCGGCGCTTTGACAGTGAAAAACCCATTGCAGAGCGCAGCGCCGATGGTCTGTTGAATTTGATCCGGCAGTGGGTGATCAAACCGCAGGTGATCCGGGTGTATTCCTTATGGGATTCCATTTTGCACGGCCGTGAGATCAGGGCAGCTGCGCAGGATGCCGAACATCCACGCGCATATGCGCGTTTTATGAGTTGGCTGGATGTGCAGTTTCTCCGCAATCCGCAGGAAGCCGAGCCTTTGCGGGCCGGTGTGCGCACCGCTGTATTAGGCTCGCTATGGACGATTGCCATCGCCATCCTGTTCGCCTTCCCGGCCGGTCTGGGCGCTTCTATCTATCTGCAGGAATACGCGGCGGATAACCGCCTGAACCGCATCATCCAGACCAATATCAGTAATCTGGCCGGGGTGCCATCCATCATCTACGGACTGCTTGGGCTGGCGATTTTTGTGCGCGCCATGGTGAACGTCACCAGCGGAGCATTTCTGGGGCTGGCGCAGGGTGACGCCGCCAATGGCCGCACGCTTCTGTCAGCCGGGCTGACGTTGGGCCTGTTGATTTTGCCCATGATCATCATCAACGCGCAGGAAGCGCTGAAAGCGGTGCCGTTTTCACTGCGTCAGGCCAGCATGGGGCTGGGAGCCACCCAGTGGCAGACCATCTGGCATCATGTGCTGCCGGCGGCCATGCCGGGTATTTTGACCGGCACCATTCTATCCATCTCGCGCGCCATGGGCGAGACCGCGCCGTTGATGGTGGTGGGAGCCTCCACCTACATCACTGCCGATCCTTCCGGACCATTCTCCAAATTCACCACCCTGCCCATTCAGATCTATCAGTGGACGTCCCGCCCGCAGGATGAGTTTCACAGTTTGGCCGCCGCGGCCATCATCGTGTTATTATTCGTATTATTATCATTGAACGCAGCCGCCATTTTGCTGCGCAACCGGTTCAGCCGGACGCAAAATGGTTAAAACAAAGGTAGCTGGGTTTACGAGGAACCATGAAACAGATCCAACGGTATGAAATGATCGACACCGATTCCATCATTGAAATTCACGATCTGCATATTTATTACGGAAATTTCCGGGCTGTCAAAAAGGTGGATCTGCAAATCAAGCGTAACCAGATCACCTCCATCATCGGCCCTTCCGGCTGCGGCAAGAGCACGGTCCTGCGGGCCATCAACCGCATGAACGATTTGGTTCCGTCTTCTCACGCCGCGGGGCAGGTGCTGTACGGCGGGGTGAACATCTATGATCCCCAGGTGGACCCGGTGGAGGTGCGCCGGAGGATTGGCATGGTGTTTCAGAAGCCCAATCCATTCCCCAAGAGTATCTATGAAAACGTTGCCTGGGGAGCCCGCGTGAACGGCTTCAAGGGCAATATGGATGACCTGGTGGAGCGCACTCTCACCGCGGCAGCCCTGTGGGACGAGGTCAAAGACCAGCTCAGCCAGTCTGCTCTGTCACTTTCAGGCGGGCAGCAGCAGCGCCTGTGCATTGCGCGTACCATCGCCACCCGGCCGGAGGTAATCCTGATGGATGAGCCGGCCTCGGCCCTGGACCCTATCGCCACGCTGCGCATTGAAGACCTCATGCAGATCCTCAAAAAGGATTACACCATCGTGATTGTCACGCATAACATGCAGCAGGCCGCCCGCGCATCCGATTACACGGCTTTCTTCAACATGGATACCGACCGGGCCGGTTACCTGGTGGAATACGGCGTGACCGATTCATTGTTTACCAACCCGCGCAACAAGATCACCGAAGATTACATCACCGGGCGGTTTGGTTGATCAGCGAGGAAAGGGGGAAAATGAGTACAGACAGTAAAAAGAAGGTGCTGTTTTTGTGCATGGGAAATTCCTGCCGTTCGCAGATGGCTGAAGCCATCGTCAACGTCCAACTGGGCGATGAGTGGCAGGCGTACAGCGCCGGAATCAAACCTGCCGGGTATGTGCATCCCCTGGCGCTACGGGTACTGGAGGAAATCGGTATCCGACACGCGGGGCATTCCAAATCGCCGGAAGTATTTCTGAGCACTCGTTTTGATCTGGTGATCACAGTCTGCGACCCGGCGGCTGAAAGCTGCCCGGTCTGGCTGCGGAGCGGGAAAGTGATCCACTTTCCGCTGGAGGATCCGGCCCAAGTACTCGGCGATGAGGAGGAACAACTGGCTGCTTTTCGCTCGATACGAGATCAAATCATGGATGAGCTGCCGGGAGTGATGACCGCCGCATTCAATCAGCCCTCTTGAATTCCTGTCAGGATATTACTAGAATGAAATCACCGCAGCATTTGTTTTTCGAAAGGATGACAGGCGATGATTCCAATCGAAACAGAACGATTGACCCTGCGTAAGTTTTCCGACCGGGATGCCGATGCTATCCTGGCGTTTTCATCTGACCCCAGCCTTGCCCAACATCTTCACCTTGCCCAACATCTGCGCGCCTTTCCCGGCCCCACTTTTGATTCGGTTAAAGAGTATCTCCGCGTGCAGGAGCAGCTTGCTCTTGGGTCCCCTGAACAATGCGTGGATCTGGCGGTGGAGTTGAAATCCGAACGGCGGGTGATTGGTTTGATGACCATGGTGTGCCACGCTGATCAACAGGGTGAGGTCGGCTTTGCCATTCACGGGGCCTACCAGCGCAAAGGCTATGCCACTGAAGCTCTGCGGGCCTTGCTGGAGCATGGGTTCACCGAAATGGGCTTCCATCGCATCTTTTCCTCCACCGGGCGGATGAATATCAGTTCATGGATGCTGCTGGAGCGGGTGGGCATGCGCAAGGAAGCCGTCTTTTTACAGGATCACCTGGAAAACGGCCAGTGGCACGACTCCTTCGTGTACGCCATGTTGAAGTCAGACTGGCTTGAGCGGTCAGATCGGTAAAACCGAACGGCGTCCGGGGCAAAAGCCGGACGCCGTTTTTTTCATAGAAGCCATTCAGGGTCTATTCTTCGATCAGCAGGTTGTTGGTCCAGGCGCGCCGGTTCCGGCGATCTTCAATTTCGATATAGGCGTATTTCCAGCCATGCGGGATGTCAAAATCGGCCGAGGTGATGGGTTCGGCATTTTCCAGCATGCCGATCGCCCGCCCATGGCCTTTCCAGGCCGGACCGACCAGTTTGATAAACTGGACCGGCGAGGTTTCCACATGGATGCGGTCATCGCATACGGAAATATCATAAAACTCAGGCCCGGAGGTGGAGTAGTAATTGCCGGCCCGGATGGCGGATAGAATGGATTCGTGTGTACGTTCGCGGGCGTTCACCATCAGCCAGCCGCCTTTCCACATGGGCGAATCGGATGAAAAATGCGCGTCGTCGCTGGCGATGCCCAGCAGGGCCGGGTTGCGTTCCAGCATATAGCTGTAATGGATCAGCCCATCACCCTTGCCGATTTCACACTGGCAGACGTAGTTGAGGATCTCGCACGCGTCAAAATGGAACTTCTGGGTATCAGCCAGCGAGTTGCCGGTCCAGAACGGGTGCGCCAGGATGATAAAACCGCCCTGGTCTGAAGCCCGCTGCAGGGCTTCTTCCAGTGGAAGCGTATCATCGATGTCGTGAAAATCTCCCAGGCAGACAATGTGATATTCCTGTCCGCCCTCGTCCGGGCCGTTCAGTTCAATACCGTTGAACCACAGCAGACCGTCATCGGTGACCGGCGGCGTGATGTGGGCCGGAACCCAGTGATCGGTAAGGAATAGAAAGTCGTAGCCTGAATCGCGGTAGAGTTTGGCCAGTTCCTCATACGGTTTCATCCCGTCTGAAAAGGTGCTGTGGAGATGGGTGTTGCCCCGGTACCACTGTCCGTCAAGTTGATAGCGTAGTGTGCTCATGGGTCTCCTTGCGGTTGAAAAAATCGATGAAAATGGGTTGTTTGTAGAAGATCAGGTTATTGAAGATCAGCCTGTTGCTATTTTCCTGAAAGGTATTATAATATCGTTTAGACAAATAACAAATTCTCAATTACTGAGCAAATGCTCAATTTTCCATCCCATTGAAGCCAATCGAAGAAAGCCTAACTGCATGAAAAATCCTGATCTGCATCTTCTCACCAAAGTAGCCGTTCTGTACTATCGCGAGGGGCTGACCCATCAGGCCATCTCCAAACGGCTGGGGCTCTCGCGCCAGAGTGTGGGGCGGTTTTTACAGCGCGCGCGCCGGGAAGGGTTGGTGCAGATCCACATCGATTCGCCGCTACTGCACTGCACCGAGCTGGAAAGCCAGTTGGAAAGCAGGTACTCGCTCAGGGAAGCGGTGGTGGTTTCACCGGTCACCGAAACCGAACTGTCAATCAAAAGGACACTGGGCAAGGCCGGGGCTGAGTTCCTGATGCGGCGGGTGCAATCGGGCGATACGCTGGGCGTTTCGTGGGGCAGCACGGTGCTGGAATGTGCCCAGCAACTTAAGCCCCTGGAAACCGAAAATGTGACCGTGGTGCAGCTCAACGGCAGCCTGGACGTGGGCAGTTACTCCACCCGGGCCGAGTATGTGGTGGATCAGATGGCGCGCGCGTTCAACGGAAAAATGGTCACCATCTCCGCGCCCATGCTGGTGGACCGCCCGGAGATCCTGGACAGCCTGAAAAGCGATTCAAGGGTGGCAGCGGCGCTGGAAACCGCTGAAAAATCGCGCATCGCCATCTTCGGCGTGGGTGATGTGTCCGAAAACTCGTCGCCGTACAAGGCGGGTTACTTTGACCTGGCGCTGATCCAGGAGCTGAACCGACATGGCGCGGTGGGAGAAATTTGCGGCCGGTTTTATAACGCTGAGGGCAAGATCGCCGCCCAGGATATTCAAAAACGCACCCTGGCGGTGGATCTGGAGAGCCTGAAAAAGAAAAAATTCTCGGTGGCGATTGCCGGCCAGCCTAAAAAGGTGGCCGCGCTGAAGGGAATGCTGAAAGGCGGCTTTTGCAACGTGCTGATCACCGATGAAGCCACCGCGCGTGAATTGTTAATGGCCTGACCCGGCCAGTTCGTCTACCTGTTCTTCCGTTCGTTATTCCCCCCGTTTTTTTCCCTCATCATTTTATCCACATGACTGGTACCGTTCCTGACAATTGAGTTTATTCGTAGGGAATTCAAAGACAGGAAGCGCGATTCAGAAAGGAGGATCCAAAAACGAATTCTCTGCTTTAAATAAAAGCAATAGTTTCCAAAATTGTTTTCAAAAGGAGTCAACGTGAAAAAGGTTCAATTCTTATTTGTCTTTGTCATGCTCGCAACCCTGCTGGCTTCCTGCGCCACCCCCACGCCGGAAACCATCACTGTGATTGAGACGGTGATGGTGGAAGGCACCCCTGTGGTACAGGAAGTTCAGGTAGAAGTCGAGAAAGTGGTCACCGCCACGCCTGCCGAGGTGGATAAGTACGGCGGTACGTTCACCTGGGGCGTTGGCGATGAGGTGCCCGGTTTCAGCCCAATCCTCAACAACTGGGGCACCGAAATTGTGATCTTCCAGACCACCAGCCAGCCGCTCACCTGGGGCGGCGAGAACTTCCCCAGCGATGTGGTGCCGATTCTGGCCGAATCATGGGAACGCAGCGAAGACGGCCTGGTTTGGACCATTCACCTGCGCCAGGGCGTCACCTGGTCTGACGGTGTGGCGTTCACAGCCGATGACGTGCTCTTCACAGCAGCCGCCATCCAGGATGAAACCACCACCGGCGCAGAGTGGGTGCGCGGGCGGTATTTTGTGAACGATGTGCCGTTCAAGTTTGAGAAAGTGGACGATTACACCCTCACCATCACCACCGATGCCCCGGTGCCCACCTTGCTGAATGACATCTGCGCCTGCATTGTGCCAAAGCATTATTTTGAGGAAAACGGCATCGCCAATGCCGACATGAAGGCTTCCGAGTTCAACACCACCAAAAACATCGGCACCGGGCCCTTCGTCATTTCAGAATACCGGCAGGGCGAAGCAGTCATTGTGACAGCCAACGAGAATTATTGGGGCGGCAAACCCTACCTTGACAGCATCGTGTTCCGTCTGATGCCCGATGTCCAGTCCCGTATCGTGGCGCTGCAATCCGGCGAGATCGATTTCACCGGCATCAGCCCGCAGTATGTGTCGGAACTGATCGACAACCCCAACATCAACATTTTCACCAAAGTGGTGGATATGCAGTACCACCTGCGCCTGAACACCTCCAAACCCATGCTGGCTGACAAGCGCACCCGTCAGGCCCTGTTTATCGCAATGGACCGGCAGGCGATGGTGCAAACACTCAAGCAGGGTTACGGCGCGGTGGCAGATTCACCGTACAACCCGGCAGTATCAGCTTACGAAGCCACCACTACCTATGGCTACGATGTAGAACAGGCCAAAGCACTCCTGACCGAGGTTGGCTGGGTAATGGGTAGTGATGGCATCTGGACGGCTGAAACTGTAGAAGGCGTGGCGCCCGGGACAAAATTCAGCCTCGTCCTCGATGTATTATACGACGAAGACGAAGCGGTCATGGTTCTCACCCAATCGTACTGGAAAGCGCTCGGCATCGACGCGACCATCCGCCAGATCGACCCGAATGTTTGGGCCGAAGAGAACAACGGCATGATCGACAAGAAGTATGACGTGTACTACTCCGGCATCGGCTACATTGGCTCCAACGGCGCCAATTACAACTGGCTGGTTGCCAACGGCGCGCTGGATAACGACATGTCATACAACAACGAAACCGTCATCGATCTCTTCAACCAGGCCAAGACGACGGAAGATCCGGCTGCGCGGGATGCCCTGCTGAAGGAAGCGGGCGCCATCGTGTGGGATGAACTTCCTTATCTGCCCATTTTCTATGACAAGAGAGTTTATGCTGCCAACAAGAACGTCCACTTTGAAGAAGCGGACTGGCAGGTTGGCATGGTGGGCATTTTTGGCGCCCCGGATAAAATCTGGATCGAAAAATAAGGCTTGATATCTGGAAACCGGAGAAGGGTTCTCCTCCCTTCTCCGGCAGATCTCCATAAGGATTTCTCCTATGACCGAATATCTCACCCGCCGGGTGCTGCAGATGATTCCGCTGCTGCTGTTCATCTCGGTACTGTCTTTCCTGATCGCCGAGTTCACTCCCGGAGACCCGGTGTTGATGTATCTGGCGCCCGCTAAACGCGGTCTCTCTACTGAAGAACTGGATCTGCTGCGTCACCAGTTGGGCCTGGACAGGCCGGTGTATGTGCGCTATTTTTCCTGGTTGACCAACCTGCTGGAGGGCAACTGGGGCTATTCGCTGAAGACCAACAATACCGTCCTCAATGAAATCACCGCCCGCCTTCCCAATACGATCATTTTGGGGGCGCTTTCTTTTGCTTTTACCATTATTGTGGCTATTCCGGTGGGGGTGCTCTCGGCTATCAAGCGTTACACCCTCATCGATTATTTCATTACCGTGGTTGCTTTTATCGGCATTTCCATGCCCAGCTTCTTCCTGGCGCTAATCCTGATCGAACTGCTTTCCAACCAGTTTCACATCCTGCCCAGCGTGGGCATGTCCACATTGGGGATTAAGATGGGTTCGTGGGAGGCGTTTTGGGATGTGTGCAAGCATCTCATCCTGCCGGTCATCACGCTTTCGTTTACCTCCATCGGCAACTGGTCGCGCTACCAGCGCGCCACGCTGCTGGAGGTGATGAACCAGGATTATGTCCGTACGGCCAGGGGCAAAGGCTTAAAGGAGCGGCTGGTTATCTGGCGGCACGGTTTTCGAAATTCGCTCATCCCGGTGATTACACTGGCCGGGCTGAGCCTGCCCGACCTGGTGAACGGAGCCTACATCACCGAAACGGTATTTGGCTGGCCCGGAATGGGGCGGCTGGGCATCACCGCCATTCAGGTGCGCGATTATCCGATCGTGATGGGCGTCACCATGCTCTCGGCGCTGCTGGTGGTGGTGGGCAACCTGCTGGCCGATATCAGCTACGCGGTGGTGGATCCGCGCATCCGTCATAAATAAGGTTTACAGGGTGAATACGATGACGAATGCAACCATTTCCGCACTTCAGGGAACACAAATCATCCGCAAGAAACAGACGCATTTTGATCTGATCTGGTTCGAATTCAAAAAGAACAAGATGGCCATCGCCGGGCTGATCTTCCTGGTGATCATCTTTTTGGTGGCGTTGTTTGCCAAACAGATCATGCCATATGACCCGCTGGAGCTGGATACTCAGTATGCCCAGGGCGTACCCATGCAGCCCGATGCGAAACACTGGGTAGGAACGGATAACTTTGGACGCGACATCTTTTCGCGGCTGTTGAGCGGGGCGCGCGTATCACTCTCGGTTGGTTTTGTGGCGGTGGGCATCTCCACCGTCATCGGGGTGATTTTGGGAGCGGTGGCTGGTTATTATGGCGGCGGGGTTGACAACTTTCTCATGCGCACCGCCGATATTTTCCTCTCGCTGCCCACGTTTTATCTGATCCTCAGCGTCAATTCCTTTTTGAAGCCGAGCATTTATAATATCATGATCGTAATCGGGGTATTTGGCTGGATGGGTGTGGCGCGTCTGGTGCGCGGCGAGTTTTTGCGTCTGAAAGAGATGGACTTCATCGTCGCCGCGCGGTCGGTAGGTGTATCCAACGTCCGCATCATCAACAAACATCTGCTGCCCAACAGCGTGGTTCCCATTATCGTTTCGGCCACCATCAGCATCCCGGGCGCCATATTGTTTGAATCGGCCCTCAGCTTTTTGGGTTTGGGCGTTCCGGCTCCCCTGGCTTCGTGGGGGAATATGCTGTATGACGGCAAAGCCTGGCTTCACCAGGCCTGGTGGATGTGGATTCCGCCCGGTCTGTTAATTTCCATTACCGTGATCGCGTTCAATTTTGTCGGTGACGGTTTGCGCGACGCATTTGATCCGCAGCAGAGAGGACGCTGATACAACATGGCCATTGTGACAATTGTGGGTGCGGGTATGATGGGTACGGCGCTGTGCTGGCCGCTTTCCGACAACGGGCACACGGTACGGCTGGTGGGAACGCCGCTGGATCACGAGATTATTGAGTCAATCCGAAAGAACGGCTCTCATCCCAAACTGCAGCGCAAGGTCCCGGCGGGGGTGGCGCCGTTTGATGCCGATGATTTACCGGAAGCCATACAGGGCGCCGATCTGGTGGTAAACGGGGTGAGCAGTTTTGGCACCGACTGGTTTGCACAGCAAATCGGTCCGCTATTACGGATCGATTTACCAGTGGTGGCCGTCACCAAGGGGCTAGAAGTGCTGCCCGATGGTGATGTACAGCCGCTGCCCGAATACATTAATGGGAGGCTGCCTGCTCACCTGAAAGACCGGGTATCGCTGAACGCCATCGCCGGGCCGTGCATTGCCCATGAGCTGGCCGCCCGTCGTCAAACTGCGGTGGTGTTCTGCGGGAAGGACACCGCGGAACTGGAGCATCTGAAAGGGATGTTCTCCACGCCGTATTATCACATTTGGATCTCACAGGATGTGAAGGAAGTGGAAATCTGCGCCGCCTTGAAAAACGGGTACGCGCTGGCGGTGGGCATCATCATCGGCATGTCCGATGTGGCCGGTATCGACGGCCTGGCTCACATGTACAATCCGCAGGCGGCCATATTTGCCCAGAGTACGGTTGAAATGCAGCGGCTAATCCGCGCGCTGGGCGGAAATGAAAAGCACGTCACCTGGCTGCCGGGGGCGGGCGACCTGTACGTGACCGTGTTTGGAGGCCGTACCCGCCGATTGGGCCAGTTGCTGGGTCAGGGAAACAGCACCGCGCAAGCGCTGAAGATCATGTCGGATGTGACGCTCGAAAGCGTGGAGATTATCGCCCGCACCGCGACCGCGCTGGATCTGCTGGCAGAACGCGGTAGGGTGGATTTACAGGATTTCCCGCTGCTGCGATTTTTGAATGGCGTGCTGCACCAGGGCAAACCGATGACAGTTCCGTGGGATTCGTTTTTCGCGCATCCATCTTTGTAAGCTGATTGGCTTTAGATCCGGTAAGGGGTTGAAAATGACAGAATCCCTGCTTTCCATCGATGTGGGTACTTCCAGTCTGAAAGCGGTTTTGTATGATACCGCCGGAAACGTGCTGGCCAAAGAGAGCGCAGGCTATTCGTATTCTTCGCCCCGACCCGGCTGGGCGGAACAGGATCCGCGTGATTGGTGGGATGCCTGTCGTCAGACCTGCCGGAGGCTCACCGCATCAGTTTCGGCCAACATCCGGGCTGTGTCGGTCAGCGGACAGGCGCCCTCGTGTGTACCGGTGGACCGGCAGGGAGAACCTGTGCGGCCTGCCATCCTGTGGTTGGATCGGCGCGCGGATCCCCAGGCAAAACGCCTGAACCGCGAATTCGCTGATCTGATTCACCGCAGCTCGGCCATGAACACCTTCGACGGCTATTTTGGGGGGATCAAGTGGCTGTGGTTCCGCGAGAATGAACCAGATCTGTATGGCAGAACCTGGAAGATCCTGCAGGCCAACGGGTTTCTCATTTACCATCTCACCGGGCAAACGGTTATGGATCCCGGGCATGCCGGCATCTGCAGCCCCTGCCTGGATGAAAG
The DNA here is from genome assembly GCA_036825755.1 of Anaerolineaceae bacterium. Classification (GTDB taxonomy): domain Bacteria; phylum Chloroflexota; class Anaerolineae; order Anaerolineales; family Anaerolineaceae; genus JAJFTV01. The sequence continues at coordinate 5,881 of DAISXR010000048.1, read as the reverse complement.
CCGGCTGGAATGGTCACCGGAGATATGCGGTTTGCTGGGTCTCAGCCCGGATGTGCTGCCGGAGATCCACCCGGCCGGTGAGGTGATCGGTAAAGTCACCGCGCGCGCAGCTCAGGCGACCGGTCTGGCGGCGGGTACGCCGGTGGTATGCGGCGCCCCTGACTTTCTGTGCTCTTTTTTAGGCTCAGGCGCCCTGCAGCCCAACACTGCCTCCATCATGCTGGGGACGGCCGGAAATCTGATGATCCCGGCTCCCGGGCGGGTGGACGACCGTATGCTGAACACATTTTACATGGATGGACGAGTGATCAGCACCGGCGGCGTGCTGGCCGGCGGCGCGGTGAGCTGGTTTTCTCGCCTGGTGAAGATGTATACACCGGCTTTGCTGGTGGAACTGGAAGAAGAAGCGGCGGCAGCTCCGGCAGGTTCGGGCGGGGTGATCTTTTTGCCGTATCTGATGGGCGAACGTTCGCCCATCTGGGATGCCGACGCGCGCGGTGTGTTTCTGGGGTTATCCTCCGGCAGTGGCAGAGGCTGCCTGTACCGGGCGGTGCTGGAGGGCGTGGCGTTTGCCTTTCGGCAGTTGATGGATATCATGGAAAGCAACGACGCCCGCATCGGACAGGTGATGGTGATCAACGGGGGGTCGGTCAGCCCGTTGTGGCGGCAGATTTTGGCCGATGTGCTGGAGGTTCCGCTGCATTACCGCCCGCAGAAAGACGGCACCTCCCTGGGAGCGGCTTTTCTGGCCGGTAAGGGGATTGAGCTGTTCCATGAATGGGATGAAATTCAAAGCTGGCTGGTACCACCCATTACCAGCCTGCCGGATGGCGAAAACATGCCGGTATACAACCGCGCATACCCGGTATTTGCCGGTTTATACAGCCAGTTGAAGGGTACATTTCAAAACCTGCGCGATTTGAGAGAAGTCTGAAACCTCTTTGGGTGAGAAAATCCGCGTTCAACAGTCCTCAAAACAATAATCATTTTGTTAAAACTGCCCGGTATGCACGTGATAAACTGGTGTCATGATTTTCACGTATCCGCGGGATCTCAGGTTGATCACCATACGCCAGGGCGGCAGTTTGAGCGATGATCATCACCATCTTCTGGCGCTGTGGGCCGCGCTGTGCGCAGAGCATGTCCTTCCGCTTTTCGAGTTGGTACAGCCGGATGATCCACGCCCGCGCCTAGCCATCGAAGCTGCTCGAGCGTGGACGCGCGGTGAAATCAAAATGATGGATACGCGTGCATTGGGCGGCCACGCAATGGGCGTCGCGCGAGATCTGCATGGAGCGGCGCGTTTTGCAGCTTATGCCGCGGGCCAGGCGGCGGCTGTTGCACACGTGGCGGCTCATGAATTGGGTGCTGCGGCTTATGCAATCAAAGCCGTACAGGCTGCCGTCTCCAAAGCTGAGCGCGAACGAGCTGGTTTAGAGGAATGCCGGTGGCAGCATGAACAACTCCCGGATGAGATCCGAGAGCTTGTTCTTGACGATCAGCGCTTACGAAATGAGGTATGCTGGGGTGTGTTTGGGTGTTAACACTTTTCGTTCACAAGTCATTGTTGAATTCATACTGATTTTCGACGAAAATCGGAAGATTAAAAAAACAAACCGGTGAGATATGTCTCACCGGTTTGTTTTTGTTACGTAATTGCCACAAATTTAGTTATGCCTGTTTGGCTTTGCGGGCCGGTGACCACAGGAATTTGGTGATTTCGGCGGCCAGCGACGGGATGATCAGCAGCGGGATGATCTCAAGCCACTGTTCCCAGCCGAGCGGCATGGTGTTGAAGACATTATTGAAGAACGGAACATAAACCACTACCATGACCAGCAGGAACGAAGCCAGCACACCCAGGTTCATCCACTTGTTTTTGAACATGCCGATCTTCAGCACGGGGAAGTATTCTGAACGGGCGGTGTAAGCCCGCAGGAGCTCGGAGAGGCTGAGGGTAACAAATGCCATGGTTTCGGCAAACTCGTAGTGCTCCGGATCGCCCTTCAGACCGATGAAGAAGGCAGCCAGTACGACTGAGGTGATGGCAACGGTCTGGACGATGATGCCGCGTGTCATAAAGCGGTTGATGATGGGTTCGCGCTTGGGCCGCGGAGGCTGCTGCATGGTATCGGGATCGCCCTTTTCGGTGGCCAGGGCCAGAGCAGGGGCGCCGTCGGTCAGCAGGTTCAACCACAGCAGTTGGATGGCGGTGAGCGGTGAGCGGCCTTCGATCAGCATAGCCAGGAAGATGATCATGATCTCGGCCATGTTGCAGGAGATCAGATAGTACACAAACTTGCGGATGTTGTTGTAGATGATGCGGCCTTGCTCGATGGCCGAAACGATGCTGGCGTAATTGTCATCGGTCAACACCATGTCGGCGGTGCCTTTGGCTACATCGGTGCCGGTGATGCCCATGGCGATACCGATATCGGACATCTTGATGGCGGGCGCGTCGTTCACGCCATCGCCGGTCATGGCCACCACTTCATGGTTGCTGCGCAGGGCTTCCACAATGCGCATTTTGTGTTCAGGGGCCACACGGGCAAACACAGCGGTGTGCTGCACTTCTTTGCACAGCGTGTCATCGTCCATGTCGTTCACCTGTTTACCGGTCAACACCTGATTGTGCTCAGTGTCGATCAAGCCGATATCGGTGGCAATGGCTTTGGCGGTGTTGGGATAATCGCCGGTGATCATGATGGTGCGGATGCCTGCGCCGCGGGCGGTCATGACGGCCGGGCTGACCTCTTTACGGGCCGGGTCAATCATGCCTACCAGACCCACAAAGGTCAGGTCTTTTTCCATCTCATCGTTATCAATTTGATCCGGTTTGACGGTGACCAGGCGGTAGGCCATGCCCAGAACACGCAGGGCATCCACTGTCATATCATCGTTGGCTTCCAGGATGCGCTTGCGGGTGGACTCATCCAGCGGAACAATCTCGTTCTGGTTGTTCTCATAAGAAGCGCACAGGTTCAAAACCACATCCGGCGCGCCTTTGACGGCAATGGCATACCATCCATCGCGGCTGTCCTGGTTGACACGGGTGTCTTCAGGGCGCGGGTTGGAAATGGCATGCATGGTGACCATGCGTTTGCGGGATGAATCAAACGGGATTTCATGCTCGCGCGGGTAATCTTTACGGTACTCATGCTGGTAAATACCGGCTTTTGAAGCCGCGACCAGAATGGAACCTTCGGTGGGATCGCCGATCATGCGGAACTGCGACTTGCCGTCCACATCCACGGGTTCGAGCGAAGCATCGTTGTTGAGCGTGCCCACCCACAGGGTGTCGATGGCGGCGGGATATTCCACCACGGAAACCGGTTTTCCATCGACGAGAAAATCGCCGTTCGAGTCATTTCCGCTGCCGGTGATCTCGAACACATTGCCGTCAGCCCACAGGCGGGTGACAGTCATCTTATTCTGGGTGAGGGTGCCGGTCTTATCGGAGCAGATGACGGTGGCGGAGCCCAATGTTTCTACCGAAGCCAGGCGCCGGATGAGGGCGTTGCGGCGGATCATCTCCTGCATACCCAGCGCCAGACTGATGGTCACGACAGCAGCCAACCCTTCAGGGACGGCAGCGATTGCCAGGCTGACGGCCACCATGAACAGTTCGGTAATTTTGGCCAGGCTGAAATCACCTGCGCGCACCAGACCCACCGCAAAGACCAGCGCGCAGACGAGCAGCGCTGCGATGCCGAGGGTCTTGCCCAGTTTATCCAACTGGATTTGCAGAGGAGTCTGGCCTTCTTCCACGCTTTGCAGCATGCCGGCGATCAAACCCAACTGGGTGTTCATGCCGGTGCTGATGACCACGCCTTTGCCGCGGCCATAGGTGACGGTGGTGCCCATGAAGGCGGTGTTCTTGCGGTCACCCAGAGCAGCTTCACCTTCCAGAATCAGTGAGGCGTTTTTGGTGACCGGCACCGATTCACCGGTGAGGGCGGCTTCTTCAATTTGCAGGTTGACGGTTTCCAGCAACCTGACATCGGCTGGGATAAAGTTGCCTGCCTCCAGCAGAACGATATCACCGGGCACAAGCTGGGGAGCGGGCACGGTTTGATGGCGTCCGTCGCGGATGACCTGGGCATCCGGGGCTGCCATCTTTTTCAAGGCAGCCAGGGCTTGCTCCGCGCGGCTTTCCTGCACCACACCCAGGATGGCATTCAGGATCACGATGACCATGATCACCACCGCTTCGGTGTAATCGCCCAGAATGGCCGAAATCACAGAGGCAACAATCAATAGGATAACGATAAAGTTGTTGAACTGAGCCAGCAGCAATTGAAGGAAGGTTGCTCCGGGCTTTTCGGCCAGAACGTTTTCTCCATATTTTTCCTGCCGACGTTTCACTTCCTCGCTGGAAAGACCCGCATCGAGTGGAGAGGCGAGCTTCTCCAAAACGTCTCCCGTCTCAAGCGAGTGCCAGTTAATATCCAGCTCTTCTGGAATGGTACTTTTCACATTGTGTGAATTTTGACTCATACTGACTTTTTCTCCTTTATAAAATAGTGGAAATATCGATCATTCCGGTTGTATACATGTGCCTGAGTAAATGGTGGTGTTCTTGGGGATCACAACAATTCCATCTCTGACAACCCAGCGCGGAAAATCCAGGTTCGTTCCGGGCGGGAAGGGCAGGATGGTTACTCCGTCTCCTATTCTGGCGTTCTTATCAATGATGGCGCATTCAATGCGGCTGTTGGCTCCAATTCCGATGGGGACAATCTCGTTTTCATCCGAGATATCACGGCTGTAATAGTCAGCGCCCATCAGGATGCAGTCTTTGATTTTAACATGTTTTCCGACCACACTGCGCAGGCCGATGACTGAATGTGTAATCTGTGAGTCATGAATTACACACCCTTCTGCCAGCAGAACGTCCTTCAGAAGGCTGTTCTCAACGATGGAACCGGGTAAAAAGCGGGCATGTGTGTAAATGGGGTGGTTGGGTTGGTACAGGTTGAAATGAGTTTCGGGCAGGGTCAGATCGAGATTGGTTTCATAAAAGGAGCGGATGGTGCCGATATCTTCCCAGTAGCCGTCAAAATCAAACCCATAGACGTTGCGATCGCCAATGGACTGGGGGATCACATGTTTGCCAAAATCTTCAAACGAGGATTTGGAGAGCAGGTCGATCAGCACATCGGTGTTGAACAGATAAATGCCCATCGAACCCAGGTACGGGCGTTCGGGGTCATCCCGGCTGACCAGGCCGGACAGGAGCGTTGGATCTGTGGGTTTCTCCGCAAACGAACTGATCCGGCAGTTCGAATCCAGCTTCAGCACCCCAAAGCGGCCGGCCTCTTCCTTTTTGACCGGTTGTACGGCTACGGTGATATCGGCTTCATGTTCCCAGTGGAAACGCGCCATCTCCGCATAATCCATCTGGTACAGATGGTCACCGGCCAAAATAAGCACATATTTGGCCTGAGTGGATTCAATCTGAAAAATCTGCTTTCTCACCGCGTCGGCCGTGCCCTGATACCAGTCAGAGATCTCGTTGGTTTGTTCGGCTGCCCAGATCTGCACAAAGCCGCTGTGGAAGGCGTCAAAATTATAGGTACTGGTGATATGTCGGTGGAGGGAAACGGAGTTGAACTGGGTGAGAACTGCGATTTGAAAAATGCCGGAATTGATACAGTTGCTGAGGGGAATATCAATCAGACGGTACTTGCCCGCTATGGGGACGGCCGGCTTGGCTCTCATCTTGGTCAGGGGATATAAACGAGAACCCCGTCCGCCGCCCAGGATCACTGCTAAGATTTGATTTAAGGATGTCATTCGATATGTTCCATTCATAAAGTATATCGGATAGATCCTTCTGATTGTACAACATGGCTGCAGTGACTGGAAGAGATGTTGTAAT
>DAISXR010000047.1:22225-26305 GCA_036825755.1 Anaerolineaceae bacterium | reverse complement strand
TGAAGATTGCCCGTGATCTGCACCGCTTTGGGTTTACCATTTTTGCCACGCCCGGCACGGCGGCCTTTTTCAATAATGCCGGTGTGCCGTGCTCGTATGTGAACCCCATGCACCTGGGTTCGCCGCACACCGTGGATCTGATCCGCTCGGGGCGGATCAACCTGATCATCAACACTCCGTATGGCTCGCGCGCCCACACCGACGGCATGGAGATCCGCGCGGCAGCTATCTTGATGAACATCCCGCTCATCACCACCCTGTCGGCGGCCACGGCCGCGGTGGCAGGCATACGGGCCCTGCGCGAGAAAAACTTACAATACCGCAGTCTGCAGGAACATTACCGCCTGATGAAGAAATAGCGTGGTACGATTCTTATCCGGGTGGTTGGATGAACGGTTCATCCCGCCGCCGGGTGAAGTAGAGGAACGGAAATGAACGAACAAAATCACGATATCGACGAGCGTCCGGCCAAAGGCAATCTGCTGACTAACCCGCTCTCGGCTTATTCGATCCCGCCCTGGCTGGTGTACATCTTAAGCGTGGTGGGCGTGATCTATTTACTCAACCCCACCGCCGGTTTTATTGAGCTGCTGCCGGATAATATCCCGTTTCTGGGCAATCTGGATGAAGGCCTGGCTACCATGCTGATCTGGTCAGGCATTATGGAGCTGGTGGAAGGCAAGAAACGTCGTGCAGCAAGCCGGAAGACAGACGAATAACCTTACAGGAAGAATCAGGTCTGAATAACCTATGGAAAGTATTCAAAAACTTTATCGTATCGGGCACGGGCCCTCCAGCAGTCATACCATGGCGCCGCGCAAAGCCGCGCAGCGATTTGCTTTTAAATACCCGGCTGAGCAATATCGGGTTATTCTGTATGGCAGCCTGGCCGCTTCCGGCAAAGGCCACATGACCGATATTGCCATCGAACAGGCGCTGGCTCCCAGACCGGTTGAGATTGTCTGGCGGCCGGAAGAAGTGCTTCCGGTTCATCCCAATGCCATGCGTCTGATTGCCCTGGACGAAGCCGGCAATCCGCAGGCTGAGCAGTTGGTGTACAGCGTGGGCGGAGGGGCCATCCAGGAAGACGGTGAGACGCTCGAGCGCAGAAAAGTCTACCCGCTCACCACCATGACCGAGATTCTGGCTTATTGCGAAACCAATGGGCTTACCTTTTGGGAATATGTGCAGGATTGCGAAGGCGAAAGCGTCTGGCCATTTCTCAAAGAAGTGTGGGATAAGATGAGCGATGCCGTCCACCGCGGGCTGTCCAGTGAAGGCGTTTTGCCGGGCGGTCTGGGGTTGGCACGCAAGGCATCTTCCATTTACCGCAAGACGCGTATGGGCGGCAAACACATCCAGCAGTCGGGGCTGCTTTCAGCCTACGCGCTGGCTGCCGCCGAAGAAAACGCCTCCGGGGGTTTGATCGTCTCCGCGCCCACCTGCGGGGCCAGCGGGGTGATGCCAGCGGTGCTGCGATATACGCAGGAGATCCTGTCCTGTTCTGATGAGGTGGTGCTGCGGGCGCTGGCAACGGCCGGTCTGATCGGCAATCTCATCAAGGCTAACGCATCCATCTCCGGCGCGAGGGTGGGCTGCCAGGGTGAAGTGGGGGCGGCCTGTTCCATGGCATCCGGGGCCGCTGCCCAGATGCTGGGAGGCACCATCCGCCAGATTGAATACGCGGCTGAAATGGGTCTGGAACACTTTTTGGGTCTCACCTGCGATCCGGTAAAAGGGCTGGTGCAGATCCCGTGTATCGAGCGCAACGCATTTGCGTCCACGCGCGCCCTGCACAGCGCCGAGTATGCCCTGTTCACCGATGGCACGCACCGGGTCTCGTTTGACGAGGTGGTGGCGGTGATGAACCAGACCGGACATGACCTGCCCTCGCTGTACCGTGAAACCGCCAATGGCGGCTTGGCCGAGATCGTCCGCAAACGCAACGACCCAGACTGATCAAATCGCTTGATAAATTTCAAAATCCTGCCACCCGGCAGGATTTTGTTTAGCGGCGCGCCTGAGAAAGAACTTCAATCATGGTGGAGAAGTTTCCTTTTTCCGGGGTTAACCTGTAAAATTAGGGATACATCTGATCAACCGGATGACCGGCTGTGAACCATTCAGGGTTTCAGGCAGCCGACCCTGGCGGCCTGATTGGGGAACAAACAGGGATCCGGATCCGGTTGGGTGCAGCGGATGGACACCATTTCTGTGGAGGAAACGTGCATGAAAAAACTAACGGTTTTTCTCAGTTTGCTGCTTGTTCTCCTGACCGGATGGGGTTGTTCATATAGAACCTCCACGGCCTCTCCCACCACAGAACTGGTGATTATCGATACCTCGGCCACCGCTACCTCAGCGGTACGGGCGGCTTTGCTGGTGTATGAAAACGCGCCATTTGGTTTTTCGTTTACCTATCCGGGCGTGTGGACCCTCACCGAACAACCCGGCAGCGAGACCGCCAACCCGGCCGTGCTGCTGGAACGCGAGGATGCGCTGCTGGTGATCGAATACGGTTTACTGGCTGATATCCAGGGGCTGCGTGCCGTGCCGGAGCCGCCCAGAGATGGGTCACAACTGCAGCCGGTGGCTTTTTTGGATCAATCCTTACCGCGGGTGGAATATTTACAGAACGGCCAGGTCAAACTGGCGGCATATCCCGGCTGGCAGGACGTTTTTCAGGTGAATGACCTCTTCTTCCGTATCATTTTACAGCCTGCTCAAGACGCTTCTGCCTCTGAAGCGGATCTGGGTGATGATCTGCTGGATGAGGTCACGGGGATCATCGAATCCTTCGAATTCATCCAGCGAACGGAACCTGCGTCTGACCCACTGGCAGGATGGGGTACCTACCTGTCCGTCGATTATGGTTTGCTGGTACGTTACCCGGCCGAATGGCGTCTGGAAGAAATGGATTGGGTAACCCGGCCTGGCATGTTCGAGAAAGCCATCTCGCTGAAGAAGGATCGCGCTCAACTGGTGCTGGGATACCACTTTATCGGCGAATATGTGCCGCACGATGAGGGATTTGTTGGGGGGCTGCTGGTGGATGAGGGCAGCGTACCCGTACTGGGCCAGCAGGTGGCAAAGCTGGTGCTGCAGTATGAGGGCCGCGACAAGGCGGTATTTTACAACGGTCTGAACGGGCTGGAGAGCGGAGAACTGGTTTTCACCATCCGCCTGCAGGATACCACCACCGGCGCGGGCTATGATTTGATCGAGGTCACCGATTCCATTCAGGCAGAAGCGGAGAGCATTCTGGCGGCAGTGCATCAGTTTACGCCCACACTCCAGCCGCCCCAGGAGGCTGCCGTCAGTCAGGGGAAACTGTATTTTCTCGCTTACGAAACCTGCTTCGACCTGGATGCCGGTATGCAGAAACCCGATGAGGATCTCACCTGCGATTTGTCGATGAAAAAGGTGGCCGGCAGCCAGAAAATCAGCCTGCAACCACTCAACCAGGCGGTCTACAATTTTACCGATGGCTTTGATACGCAGCCTTCTGCGGAGGAATGCCAGGCTCTGGAAGCTCTGAATACGGTCAAAAAAACTGAACTGGAGCCGGGTGACACTTTCTACTGTTATCAGACCAGCACCGGCCGGTACGGCTGGCTGGCGCTGCGCGGCATGACCCCCGATGGGGCCAGTCTGGATTGGTACACCGGCAGCACGGCCGGTGATCTGCCGCATTCCGGTATTGCCGGCAGCAGCGAATATGATATGGGGATTACCGTAAAGGATATGACCATCCCCGACGGTACCGTGTTGAAACCCGGCGAAACCTTTACCAAAACCTGGCAGCTTTTGAACAAAGGCACCAGCACCTGGACCACCGATTACGCCCTGCGTTTTGAGAGCGGTGAACGAATGGGGGCTGCGTACGAGGTGGGCATGCCGTCTGAGGTGTCGCCAGGCGGGGCGGTTAACGTATCGGTGGAGATGGTCGCTCCCATACAGCCGGGTGAGTACACCGGTCACTGGGTTCTGCGGAATGCCAGCGGTCACCGTTTTGGCCTGGGCGAAGACGGCAGCAAGACCTTCTGGGTCACCATCATGGTGGAAGAGTAACTCTTCCAT
>DAISXR010000047.1:0-22125 GCA_036825755.1 Anaerolineaceae bacterium | reverse complement strand
GGAGCAGCAGTTCTTCCGCATCTTCAACCGGGTGATGGTTCTCATGTGGCGTTTGGGCATGGGACCGCTCATCAATGTGTGGCCGGAGGTTTTTGGCAGAATCATGGTAATGATCCATACCGGCCGAAAAACCGGTTTGCGACGCTTTACACCAGCAAATTATGCAATAATAGAAGAGGATATCTTTTGCGCGGCCGGCTTTGGCTCCGGCAGTGATTGGTACCGCAATTTGCTGGCCAACCCCGGCGTGGAAGTGTGGCTGCCGCAGGGTTGGTGGGCGGGTGAAGCTGCTCCGGCAGATGATCACCCGGGCCGGCTGGAAATTATGCGCCGGATCCTGATCAACGACGGGCTGGCAGGCGGGTTGTTTGCCGGGATGGACGGCCGGCGTATCAGTGATGCTGATCTGGCCGCTCGCGTACAGGATTATCGCCTGGTGCGCATCCGTCGCCGACAGGCCTGTACCGGCCCCGGCGGACCTTCAGATCTAGCGTGGGTCTGGCCGGCTTTGGCACACGCGGCGGGCTTGATCTGGTTGTTGAAACGTATCGGGAAGGCTAAATCCAGGAACAGGAGAAAGTAAATGTCTCAGTTTTTCCAAACCATACCCACGATGAACGGCAACCTTAAGGTTGCGCAAAGCGCTCTGTATGCCACCAACAGCGGCATTTTCTATGATGGCACCAGCGCCTGCCTGATCGATCCGGGTTTGCTGCCGCTGGAGATCATGTCGATAATCAACTTCCTGGAAACCCAGCATTTGAAGACTGAATATATCCTGTTGACCCATTCACACTGGGATCACATTTTTGGCCCGGAGTTCTTTCCCACCGCACGTGTCATCGCGCACAACCAGTTCTGCACCGAACTCTCCGGCGAGGGCATTGAGCGCACGCTGAACCGCATCCAGGCTTTTGACCGTGAAAACCAGGTGCGGCGGGTGCGCTCTTTCCGCATTCCCACCCCGGATATCACTTTTGACGAATCGCTCACCATTCAGATGGGCGACCTGGCCCTCAACATGATCTACTCGCCAGGTCATTCACCGGATCAATGCGTGGTGTATGAACGGACCTCAAAAATTTTATGGGCCGCCGATATGCTCAGTGATCTGGAGATCCCGTTTATTTATGACAGCCTGAAATCCTATCAGCGCACGCTCGCCCGCCTGAATAAGCTGGAAATTTCGCATTTGATCCCCGGGCATGGACAGGATACATTGGAAGTCAAAGAGATCCAAACCCGTTTTACCGAAGATATCGCCTATCTGGATGAACTCGAAACGCGGGTGATGGTTGCCATCCAGGCCGGAAAAAGCCTGGAGGAAACCAAACAGGATTGCGCCGGGATGCGCTTCAAGCATCAGGATGACAACGCCAAACCGCACCAGACCAACATTGAAACGGCCTACAAAGAACTGAAACCGGGCAAATAAACAGCGAGGTATTAATGACTCATCCAATGCATAGTGGTTCGTTCAGCAGTACCGATTACCGGCAGAAATTACTGCCCCTCAAGCGCCGCGAAGAATTACACGATATCTGGCTGGAGCAGCGTCTGAACAGCCTGTTGCCGGATCTGATGCAGCGTGAAAAGCTGGAGATGTGGATTGTCACTTCGCGTGAGTACAACGATGACCCGGTGGTGATTTCTCTGACGCCCGCACCCTGCATGTCACCGCGCAGGCGCACCATGCTGGTGTTTGTGCAGAAACCGGGCAGCGCGCCGGAACGAATCAACCTTTCGCGCTACAGCTTTGGTCCGCTGTACACCGATGTATGGGATCCGCATAAAGAAAATCAGTTTGACTGCCTGGCGCGTATCGTGCGTGAACATAACCCGCGTTCCATCGGGTTGAATTTTTCGGACACATTCGCCTTTGCCGACGGTCTCAGTCACAGCAGCTACCAGAGCATCGTGAAAGCCCTGGGTCAGGATGTCTCCGCGCGCATCGTGAGCGCGGAGCCGCTGGCGCTGGGCTGGCTGGAGCAACGCATTCCCGCCGAGCTGACGGTTTACCCCGCCATTGTGGATCTGGGGCACGCCATCATAGCCGAGGCGTTTTCCAGCCGGGTGGTGCATCCCGGCATCACCACCACTGCGGACATCGAATGGTGGATGCGCGAGAAAATGCTCTCGATGGGTTTGGATGCCTGGTTTCATCCCACCGTGGATTTGCAGGGTTCCGGTGAACCGGAGGAAGTCATGGGGCAGCACCGGGGTAATCCACGCACGACAATTCTGCCGGGCGATCTTCTCCACTGCGACATGGGTTTTTACTATCTGGGCCTGGCCACCGATCAACAGGAACTGGCCTATGTGCTTAAACCCGGCGAAGCAGATGCCCCGGAAGGCTTGAAGGAAGGTCTGAGGGCCGGCAACTGCCTGCAGGACATCCACATGAATACCATGCAGGTGGGGAAAACCGGCAACCAGGTGCTGAAAGATGCTCTGCAGCAAGCTCGCGCCGAGGGCCTCGATCCGATGATCTACTCCCACCCGCTGGGGTATCATGGCCACGCGGCCGGTCCGGTGATTGGGCTGTGGGATTTCCAGGACGGCGTTCCGGGCGGCGGCGATTACCCCGTTTATGACCATACCTGCTATTCGATCGAGTTGAATGTCAAAAAGGCCGTCGCCGAGTGGGGCGGCCAGATGGTGACATTTGCGCTCGAACAGGACGCGGTGATGATGATCGGTCAGATGCACTGGCTGGCAGGCCGGCAGACCGAATTTCACCTGATCCGGTAGGCAGACAGGTCAATACTGCGGGGTGGCAGGTGAAGGGTTCCCCATATCCTCGTTTTCGTGGCGGATCAGCTCGTAGATGGAATGAACCTCGCGCAGCAGTTCAAGCTGACGCTGCGAGATAAACCGCGCCACCTCCAGGCGGGCCGGGTGGTTGGGATGCAGTTCCACACCCAGATGACGTTTGCCGTTGGGTAAACCGGTTTTCACGTTGATGATTTTGCCCTGCAGGGTAATGGGGTGAGGACCCGCGGGTTGGTCCTCATCTTCGGAATCCAGGGCCGCCATCCCGGGGAGCTGCACCTGAACGCTGATCTCATCGCCCGGGTCGGCGTCACTTTTGACCACCGCTTCGTCCACCAGAATACCCAATCCATTCAATGAGATATCGGTCAGATCCGCTTCCACCTGGCCCATCTGCGGGGTGCTCACTTGCCCCTGCATGGGGTAGCCTGGCTCAATCCGCACCCGGGTGATCTGCCCGAGACGTTCAGGCTGATAGGTAAAGTGGGACAGCATGGCATCCATGCGGTTCGGGTTTACCAGCACCACCCCCGCTCTCACCAGGTATGGGAACTTGATGTTCTGGATATGGGTTTCTTTGGCCATATACATGGCCACCAGTTGTATCTTTTCAGTGCTCACCGTCACCGATGCTTCGCCGATACTGGTAATGCTGGCGGCGTATGAAACCGGAATCCCTTTATACAGGTTTAAAAGTCGGACTTTCCGGCCTTCATAGGCAATTTCGCGAAATATTTTGATGATCTCGTCCATACCGTTTCCACCCTTTCTCACGGCTGTAACGTGTCAATTGATGATTTGTCTGCTGTGATGTAAATCCCCCCATGTGTCTGAACAGCAGATTGGGTTTGTATTTCTTCCTCCCATAAGAGGAGCGATCTGTACAGTCATTATTGCATGGATGAAACGGGTTTGTCAACCTCGGGTAAGGGGGGCGCGGGACGGCAGACTGGTTAGGAATGATTCGATAACGGCTCCAGATAGAGAGATGCGCGGAGATTTTCTCTTATCCGATCCCTCGTCGCGTCGCGGACGCCGCTCTGTCGGGATGACACATAAGGAGGTGTTCTTTCAAATTCGATAAAACGTTGACCGCGCGGGCCTTTTTTTCTTGTCTTTCGGAGAGTGAGACAGCGTTTTTGGCTGTCTGACGCGGAGAAAACGTGTGCGAATCTTTCACGAGCGGCTGACCACCCAGGGACCGATTGAGGACATTTCCAAATCTGGACACGCTATTACTGGCCCTTAGCTGACCCATCACTGCGTTCGGCGCGACAGAGGGGGTAGTCTTGCGGGGGCGCGGTATGCCGTGTCCGTGCAAGCAAAACGGGATCGTTTTTCAACTGCCAATCACTCGCGTTCGTTTTTTGAACGCACCGCGTGGGAATCCGTTTACGCCACGATGCTCTTCGAGAAGAAACTCATCACAAATACGCCCAGGATGATCAGAACGACGCCGATCATCAGGGGAAGATCCACCTTTTCATGCAGCAGACAAAGGCTGATCAGAATGGTCGCCGCGGTACCCACACCGGACCAGATGGCGTAGGCCGGACCCAGCGGGATACTCTTTAGCGCGATAGCAAACAGATAAAACGATATACCGTATCCGCCCACCACTAGCAGGCTGGGAACCAGTTTGGTGAACCCGGCGGAATATTTCAACGCGGCGGTTCCAATCACTTCGGTAAAAATGGCAAGCAGCAGTAAAATCATCGGATGCATAGAAGCCTCAAAATTTTGAATGAAGACGCTCAAGTGTACCACCGTTCACATTGCCGATTCGGATAAAAATCTCACAGAGCGCTTTTATCGTTGACGAAATACAACAAAAAGAGAGTTATTTTCTCCTTTCATTTTTACAGCGAGTTCATCGCGCGCAGGTGGATCGCGGACATTGACAGTCCGGCCTTCAATATGGTAATCTTAAGCCCTGAAAGGAAAACTGGAATGATCGTTCGCAAAGATAACATCGCGCGTTTCGACGCCTGACACAGCCGGCAGGTTATCTTTTGCTGTTGAAGATCATTTCCTGATATTCATTTCCCCCATTTAATCGATAACCAGCCTGCAGGCGAACACAGCCTGCAGTTTTTGTTTTCAGGCCCGGGCGGCGGCTCACAGCGTGGATCGCTGTTTTTCGCGTGGTTACCCGGGTTCGTTTATGCAATAATGGTAAGGAGAGAACAACATGCTTCAAGTCAATCAAGTATCAAAATCATACGGTGCACAAACCGTTCTGGATGGTGTGACCTTTTTTCTCAACCCCGGCGAGCGGGTGGGATTGGTAGGCCCCAACGGCGGCGGGAAAACTACCCTGCTGCGCATCATCAACCAGGAAGAAAAACCGGATTCCGGCATGGTGACCACCTCACCGGCGGATACTTTTGGGTATCTGCCGCAGGGTGTGAAGGCGCCTGCTGAAATGACCGTAGAGGAGTATGTTCTCTCAGGGGTGCCGGGCTATCTGGAATCGCGTACCGGGATGGAAGAGGCGTTGAAGGCGCTTGAGCGTTCGGCCGATAACGCATCGGCGCTGCGGCTGTACGGCGAGATGCTGACCCGTTTTGAATCATTTGGCGGGTACGAGGTGGAGCCGCGTGTGCAAACCATTCTGGCCGGGCTGGGCATCAGCGGGCTGGATCTGCACGGCGGTCTGGCCCCGCTGAGCGGTGGTGAACTCACCCGCCTCAGCCTGGCCCGTTTGCTACTGGCCGAACCCTCTATCCTGATTCTGGATGAACCGACCAACCATCTGGATATCGGCGCGATGGAATGGCTGGAGGGATTTCTGCATTCATACCGCGGGGCGGTATTGGTGGTTTCGCACGACCGGGTTTTTTTGGATCACATCGTGGATCGCATTTTGGAACTGGATGATATCAGCCATCAGATGAACAACTACCCCGGCAATTACACGGATTATGCCGCCGCCAAGGAAGCCGAGTATCAAAAGCTGGTCAGCGTCTGGAAGGATCAGCAGATTGAGATCCGCAAGCTGGAAGAGGACGTGCAGCGCACCAAACAGCAGGCCCTCAGCACCGAACGCGGAACCAACGATTCCAGCCAGCGCCGCTACGCTAAAAAAGTAGCCAGAAAAGCGCTTGCCAAAGAAAAACGTTTGCAGCGCTATCTGGAGGATGAAGAGCGCATCGAAAAACCGACCACCCTGGCTCACATCCGCCTGGATTTTGGAAATCCGATGCGCAGCGGGCAGTTGGTGGCTGAACTGGACGACCTTGGGATCAATCTGGGCGGGCGGTGGCTGTTCAGAGAGGCTAAATTGTCCCTGCAGTATGGCGACCGCGTGGCCCTGGTAGGCCCCAACGGCAGCGGTAAAACCACGCTGCTGCGTCTGTTGCAGGGCATGATGGAACCGGATGAGGGCAAAGCTGTGCTCGGAAAAAGTGTGAAGGTGGGCTATATGCCCCAGCAACAGGAAACCCTCGACCCGCATGCCACCGCGCTGGATATCATCCGCGCCATCGCACCGATGGGCATCAGCGAAGCGCATCATTTTCTGCATTACTTTTTGTTTGATGCGGATGAAGCCCGCCGCGAGACGCATCTGCTCAGTTACGGGCAGCGCGCAAGGCTACTGCTGGCGCGCCTGGTGGTGAGCGGAGCCAATTTTCTGCTGCTGGATGAACCGGTCAACCATCTGGATATTTCGTCACGGCAGCAATTTGAAGAGGCATTGGAAGCCTTTCCGGGTACGGTGCTCATCTCGCTGCACGACCGCGCCTTCATTCAAAACTTTGCAGAGCAGATCTGGCGGATCCGGGAAGGCAAAATCGAGCGGATATACGAACTGGAGCAGGTTTCTGCATCCCGGTGACCTGTCTGACAGGTTGGTTAGGTTTTACGGCGGAAAAGGGCATTTGCGGGATGAGATGAGGCTGAAACAGGCTGTTTTTTCATGCATCAGTCATCAGGCGTGTAAAAAGGCAGGGCAGGGATTGGGGAAATCATCACTGCTCCACCTGAAAGGCGCTGTTTTGAGCTGCCTGTACCCGCCGGGAGGCGTTTTTATGGCAAATATACGGGCAAAAGCCTGCTTTGGAGACAAAGCTTGTGTATAATCATATTGTGTATACACATTCTATT
Source organism: Anaerolineaceae bacterium (assembly GCA_036825755.1). GTDB lineage: Bacteria > Chloroflexota > Anaerolineae > Anaerolineales > Anaerolineaceae > JAJFTV01. The sequence continues at coordinate 15,246 of DAISXR010000047.1, read as the reverse complement.
TTCTTTGGGGAGTAATGGATGAGCCTGATTCGTGTTCAAATTTTGCTTGAACCGCGCCAGTTGAAGGCACTTAAGCGGGCGTCGAGCCGTTCCAACAAGAGCGTTTCACAGCTCCTGCGTGAAATCACCAATACCTACCTGTCTGAGATGTTTCCGGAGGATGATGAGGTGCTGCAAACGCTGCATACCATCAAATCCATCCGCGAGCGGCAGCCCGAGATGCCGGGAGAAATTTTACCAGATGCTTACCTGGCTGAGAATGAAACCGGAGACGATTTAGAATGAATATCGTCATCGATGCCGGTTTCACGGGCGCATTGTTTCTTCATACCGCCAACTCCGCCTTTGTGGAAAAACAGTTTCGCACCTGGCGCAAAAATGGCGACCAGTTATTTGTACCGTCTATCTGGCTGGCAGAGGTGACATCGGTGTTACGGCGGGCCGCTTCGCTGGGGCGAATCAAGGAAGAGGATGCCCGTTTCATCCTGACGGTTCTGCCCAACCTGCATATTCAGATCATTTCTCCCAATCCGGCCCTGCTGGATGCCGCGTTTACCGCCTCGGGGAGATTGGGGATCAAAGATGGCTTTGCCGTGCATTATCTGGCCCTGGCCGAGCACCTGCACGCCGAGTTCTGGACCGCCAACCGGGCACTGTATGAGCCTTTAAAAGAGTTTCATTACGAGTGGATCAAGTTTTGCCCGGCTGCCAATCCGCTCCCGGATGAAATTCGTTTCTAACGGATTCCACTTCATCTAAATATTTGCGCGTAAGTTTGCGAACTCATCATGGAGGGAAGGACACGATGCCGAAACAGATTTTGATTGACAGTGACATGGCTCTGGATGACTGGATGGCGATTCTGTATCTGCTGCGCGAGCCCGAAGCGGATGTAAGGGCCATCACCGTGGCGGCTACCGGTGAGGCGCACGCCCGGCCGGGGGTGCACACCGCGCTGCGGTTGCTGGCCCTGGCGGATCATCCGCATATCCCGGTATGCGCAGGGCCGTCCAGACCACTCAAAGGGAATAAGGCCTTTCCGTTCAAAATACGTCTGATGGTGGATTTGAGAGGCATGCTGAAAATGCCGCTCCCTCGCGGATCTGAATCGCCGCGGGACGCGGTCTCACAGATCATCCACACCCTGGAGCAATCCGCTGACCCGGTGATCCTGGTGGCGATTGGTCCGCTCACCAATGTGGGTCTGGCGCTGCAAAAGCGCCCGGATCTGAAAAACAAACTCGCCGAAGTGATCATCATGGGCGGCGCGGTGGATGTGCCGGGGAACATCATGGATGTGGATCCGAACATTCAAAACCGGTATGCCGAGTGGAATATCTTTTGCGATCCGCATTCGGCCAACCTGGTGTTTGCCAGCGGAGCGCCCGTCACGCTGGTGCCGCTGGAAGCCACCAACGATGTGCCTTTCAGCCGGCAATTTCTGCAAAGGCTGGCAGAGCACAACCACCATCCCTGGACCGATTTTCTGATCAGGGCTCTGCAAAAAGTAGCCGAACGACTTCAAAACGAAGCAGGGCGTGTATTCTATTTCTGGGATGCCCTGGCAGCGGTTCTGGCGCTTCACCCCGAACTTGGGCTGTATGAAACCCACCGCGTCAGGGTGGTGGAGGAAGATGGACCCGAATGGGGGCGTGTTGTGCGGAGCGAGAACGGGTATGTGATCAAAATATGCACCGGCGCAGATCGTGCGGCTTTTGAGCAGATTTTTATGGAGGGACTGAACCGCTAAAAAAGGCTCTGTCACCAATTGGTCTACTTTGCCTTATAATAGAAAACAGTATTGTACCCATCCAATTGTTCGTTGTACCAAAACGGCAGTTTCGTTCAAAAAGGAGGATAGACATGAGCGATAAGATCACCTGGTACGGACATTCAGCATTGGCATTGGAGATTAACGGCAAGCAAATACTGGTTGACCCGTTTCTGGATGGAAATCCGGCCAGTTGTATCCAGTCGAGCGAAGTCGACCCCGAATTTATCCTGGTCACACACGGTCATGAGGATCATTTAGGAGACACCATTTCCATCGCCCGCCGCACCGGGGCCATGGTGATCAGTAATTTTGAAATATCGGAATGGCTGCGCGGGAAAGGTATTAACACGCACGGGCAGCATATCGGCGGCGGATATCGGCACCCGTTTGGCTATGTTAAGTTGACCCTCGCGCTGCACGGTTCCATGCTCCCGGATGGCTCCAACGGCGGCAGCCCGGCAGGATTCTTAATCACCACCCTGTCAGGGCACAAGATTTATCTTGCCGGCGATACGGGCCTGTTTTATGATATGCGCCTGCTCGGCGAAGAGGGCATTGATCTGGCGGTCATCCCGATTGGTGATAATTACACCATGGGGCCTGAAGACGCTTTTCGAGCGATCAAGCTGTTGGGACCCACGTACGTTATCCCTGTGCACTACGGAACCTGGGATTTAATCGCCCAGGATGTGAACAGTTGGGCCAACCACGTGGAGGATGAAACCCAAACCCGGGTGATGATTCTGCAGCCGGGCGAGTCATTTTCTCTGCCGGAATAATTTTAATAAATTGATTTGTGGAGAGATGAAAGGGCTGCCGTAGAAAGGCAGCCCTTTTTTGGGTACGGGCACGTCATGCTACCACCCCGCCCTTACGGGCACCCCTCCAACGGAGGGGAATTTAACGTGAGGTGAATGTGGGTGATCGTTGATACTTTTTCATGTAAGTGGGTTGGATATAGCTTAATCCCTGCAGCTCAACATTCCCCTCCTTCGGAGGGGTGGCGCGCAGCGCCGGGGTGGTTTTTAAAACGGCATTTTGACCAGCTTGTTACGCGAACAACGGTGCATTTTCTTTCCGTGAGGCACCTTTCACCGGGATAATTGACAGAACCCCCTTTTTTAACGATACGGCATACCTTACCCCCTATGACCGCCGATTTTGTCACCCCGAGCGCAGCGAGGGGTCGGCTATGGATTGATCTTCAAAAGATACCAGATCTGAAAACGTAATTCCGCCTCCCTGGGTGGTTTTTTTTTGATAAAACGACCACCCCGCCCTTGCGGGCACCCCTCCAACGGAGGGGGATTTGATTTTGCTTTTGAGCACGGCATATCGTGTCTCATCCAGGTACCCATTTTATCACCCCGAGCGCAGTGAGGGGTCGGCTAAGGGTTGATCTTTGGAAGATACCAGATCTGGAAACGCAACTCCGCGTTCCAGGGCGGTTTATTGATAAAACGACCACCCCGCCCTTGCGGGCACCCCTCCCAGGAGGGGAATTTGGACCGGTTATGCAATGAAATGATGTGTTTTTCTTCCAGATGGCACGGTTGTGCAGTCTTCTGCACAACCCATTGACACAACCCAATACGGGATAGGATAAACTACTGGATCGTCACCGGAACGAAGTTCAAATTGTAATTCCCATCCAAGTCCAGCGCTCCCACACCGACCACATACGAACCCGGCTCAGCAGGAGCGGAATCCCAGTAAAAGTTGCTGCTCCCAAAGGTGAGCGTACCGCCCTCAAACTCCACGAACTCCGGCTCCTTGTTTGGATCATTGGGATCCATGGAAATGGCTTTCAGTAGCAGCTTGAAGGAGTCACCCTGACGTGGGGTGATCTCACGTCCGCCGCCGCCTTCCGGCGCGTAATTCATGATCTTCAGCATCCAGCCATCCGGTCTGAAGGTCATCACGGCGTAGGTGGTGGCGCCGGTATCGCCGAAGGTGAAGATGCCATCCACGGCATACACATTCTGATCGGGCGTGGCGCCGTATTCCAGCGGATACAGGACGGCGTATTCATTTTTGGTACCATCATTGATGAAATACGTGGTCGGCGTCCAGTCAATCGACACGTCGATCGGTCCGCTGCCCCAATCCGGATAGGTCACACCGTTGACTTCCTGGGTAGCCTGCGCGGTCACGAAATCGGCATCCACTGCCAGATAGGTATTGTTTTCCGGGAAGAACTTACCCGCGAAGAAATACACATAACCGATGTTGTCGCCGGTAATTTGCGTTTCCAGGTGGACCGACTGACCCGCGGAAATGGTGTCAGCCGAGGACGTGAGTGTGCCCATCTCGATATTGCCAGAACCGGGCGGTTGAAGCTGAGTACCGGGTGCCGGGATCACCGGGCCGGAGTATTGCAGATCAAACGGGGTGCCGGTATAGTGAAAGGCCAGAAAATCATCCCATTGCGATGCCTGCACAAATTGATCCACCTGCGTGTTGTAAGCAGTGTATCCGGCAATCTCGTTGGTGTACAGATAGGAATTGGGGAAGTAGATGGAAATACCGGTAGCGCCTGGCAAATCGGATGAATGGCGTTCGGCCACAATAGCATCATCCATCACCCTGAACAGCCGGTTGGCCGCCGTGGAAAGCTGGGTACTACCGGTTTCATTGACCACCAGGCTGACAAAGTTGCCCAGGTCAATGTAAGACGGCGGATTACTATCGCCAAAGATGTTGTAGTATGACTGCGCATAGCTGCGCGCACGCGCCACGGCGGTTTGATCCACAAAGGTCATCTCGTAAGCAAAGTTGTTGAATGCCAGGTTCAACTCCGAGAGCATGTTCAATTTGATGACCGCCAGGGTGGTATCCAGGGTCATTTCCGCGGTCAGATCTGCTGCTGTAGCCTGGCCGGTGTAATTGAACGCCTCGCTGAGAAATTCCTGGCGGGCCAGATCATCGGTGATGCGCATATCCCGGTCGATGTAAGCGGCCAGCATCCATTTGGAAAAATCCTCCGGCGACATGGCCGGGTTATTGACCAGTTCGCTGATGAAGGCATTATAAGCAAACCCAATAGCCGGCACGACTTCCGCGGAAGCTACAGCGTAATCGGCGTATGGCTCGATCATGGTCAGGGCTTCAAGCTGCGACATGAGACAGGCATCAAAGGCCAGTACGTCGAATTTGGGAACCCCGGTGCGATTGAGAATCTCGGCCAGCGCCCCGCTGATCTCATTCATGCTCATGCCGTCATCCCCATTGTCGCCGTCTGACCAGCCGCCCAGCCAGCCGGCCCCGTGATCCGACATAATCAGTACATACCGGTCTGCAGGATAGGAGCCGATAGCCCAGGTGGCGAAGTCGATTAATGTTTGGGGTTCACCCATATTGATTTCGCCCAGGTCGGTTATCACGGCAGAACCCAGAGTATTCAGATCGCTGTTGGCGGTCAAAACAAAACGCCTGGCGGTACTCCAATTGCCATCGCCTTCATAGGCGCCCGCGTTGCGGTCAAACTGGCTCACCACGGTCACGCGGTCACTGGAGCCTGTGTATTCGGCTTCGTTTGCATCAAAATGAATGTCTCTTTCCAGGATCTCGTCATCGGCGTCCTGGTAGATCATCACCAGCCAGCGCTGCTGGTCAGCCGGAACCGATATTTGCTGCTCCACTACCGCAGGGGTATCCGCCTGGGGGGCAATTGTTTCAGGAGTAGCCTCAGACCCCGGGGTGACAGCCTGTTCGGCAGGTTGAGTCCCGTTCCCGGTAAAAGGATCCCATTCCGAGTCCTGTACGAATAAAAAGTAACCGCCTACCCCCAGGCAGGCACATAAAATACAAACGACAAGCAAGACTGCAATAACAATTAGTAGCTTCTTGTTACCCATAATTGCCTCTGCTGAAAGGAATTAATTAATTATAGGATGATGAAACAACAATACCATAAAAAAGTATTGAAAACAATCATCCGATCATTTGCCGATGCTTCTCTGGTATGATCCTGTGCCATTGGATTTGACTAGATGGAGGGCTTATGATGAATGAAATTTACACCATGCACCACCTGGTGAAGCATGAAGATTTGAACCATCACGGCACCCTGTACGCAGGACGGAGCGCCGAGTGGTTTGTGGAGGCCGGTTTTATTGCCGCCTCGAGCCTGTTGACCCCTGATTCTACGGTGTGTCTGCAAATTCATGGCATGACCTTTTCAAGACCGGTGCATTTGGGCGAGATCGCCCATTTTCACAGCCGGGTGGTGCTCAGCGGAAAGAGCAAGCTGGTTTCTTATATCAAAATGGAAGTGAAAAGTGAACTGGTGGTGGAAGGCTTTATCACCTTTATCCACGTGGATGCCAGCGGGCAGGTGAAACCGCATGGGATCACCATTGTTCCCGAAAACGAAGAAGAGCGTATTTTGCATGATCGGGCTGAAAAACTGTTTCAATAACCGGGCCAATTGATAATCGAAGCTCTGCCTGCGGTGCAGCAGGCAGAGCTTTTTGACACATCAACACAGAAAATACACGGGTTTAGATATACCCCGGTATTTTTTGAGCGGATATTTGCCGTTCCAATGATTGGATGGAATTTTTCTGCTGATAGATGATATCGTTCATCACATCTCCGATGGAGATGACGCCGATGACCTCGTCATCCACCACGACCGGAAGATGGCGCACATGATGATCCAGCATGAGCTGCATACATTCCTGTACGGTCTGTTCCGGGTGCACGGTATGCACCACCCTGGTCATCACGTCACCCACGCGGGTATCGCGTGAGGTCTTCCCGCTCAGCACGATTTTCCGGGCATAGTCTCTTTCCGACAGGATCCCGACCAGTTTGTTATTTTCCAACACTACCAGCGCGCCCACGTCTTTATCACCCATGATGCGCAGGGCATCATAAACGGTGGTATCCGGGCTGGTAGACCAGATATCAAATCCTTTTAATTGCAGTATTCGTCTCACGCTGCTCATATTACCTCCCTCGATATAACAGCTCCACAATAATTCGATGATTGTCAACGATTATAGTAACTGTAGATTAACCAGATATGAATTGCAAAACCTATCAACTACAGTTTCACAGAAACTTCTCATCTGTGCTTAAGCCTGGATGAGAACGCCACGCCGTTACGGCCAAAATCAATACAAAGCTTGCACAGGATATCCCGCTGATCTGTACAGAAAGGGGTACAATTGATCTATCCCATTTAAATTAACACTTGTTTTCTATTATCGATATGTGATATAATACTGATATATTAGGAAACAGAGATTACGATATGAGCTCTCTCCTCTCCGATCAGGCATACCAGCTTATCCGCCGCGATATCATCCAGTGTACTCTGCCGCCCGGTCTGACGGTGGCTCAGGCGCAACTGGTGGAACGTTATCAACTCAGTGTTACGCCGGTGCGCGAAGCGTTAAAACGGCTGGAACAGGAAGGGTATGTCCAGTCGATTCCGCGTTTTGGATATCTGATCACACCCATCACGGTGCAGGATATTGAGGATATCTACGAACTGCGTTTGATGCTCGAAAAACCGGCCGTCCGGTTGGCTGCTCAACGCGCCACCGATGCCCAGTTGGACGAATTACAGGCGCATGCCCGCTTTTCTTACGTTTATAAAGACCCGCAAAGCTACCAGGAATTCCTGCAAGCCAACGTGGGTTTTCACACCGATCTGGCGCTGTTGAGCGGCAATCGCCGCCTGGCGGAGAATATTGGCCGCCTGCTCGATGAGATGAACCGCATTTTCCATCTGGGTCTTGAAGTTCGCGACAGCGCGGAAGAAATGAAAAACGAGCACATGGCCCTATCGGGAGCACTGGCTACTCGAAACACCAAGCTGGCCGAAGAGATTATGGAAGACCAGATCAACCGGTCCAAGCAGCGTGTACTCGAAATGATCAATCAGGGCAATATTCGATCCCACACCACCTTTTCCATACGTGATGAAAAATACTAAAGGAGTTTCAACCCCATCCATGAGCCTCAATACTCTGTCTACCAAAACCCATCTGACCATCGATAATGTTCGCGAAAATATTTTGGGTATTGACACCCGCGTACCCCTGCTGGACGGCAGCTTTCAGCGTTATGTGAACCTGGATAACGCGGCCAGCACTCCCTCACTGAAGCCGGTCTTTGAAAAAGTGACCGAGTTCATGCAGTGGTATTCCAGTATTCATCGTGGAACCGGTTTTAAGAGCCAGGTTTCCACGCACATGTATGAAGAGGCTCACCGAATTGCGCTCGACTTTGTGAAGGCTGACCCGGAAAAGAACACAGTCATCTTTGGTAAAAACGCCAGCGAATCGCTCAACAAAATTGCCCACAGCATCGAGTTCAAACCCGGCGAAGTGGTGCTTACCACCATGATGGAGCACCATTCCAACGACCTGCCCTGGCGGTCGGCTGCCAGTGTGAAGCATGTACGTGTGGATGAGAACGGCGCTCTGGATCAGGCTCATCTGGATGCCTTGTTGAGCAAATATGCCGGCAAGGTACGCATGGTGGCGGTCACCGGCGCTTCCAATGTGACCGGTTATGTCAACCCTGTCCATGAGATCGCCGAGAAAGTGCATCGCGCCGGCGCTGAAATTCTGGTGGACTGCGCGCAGCTCGCCCCGCACCGCGCGATTGATGTATATCCCAACGATCACCCGGGTCATCTGGATTATGTGGTGACGGCTGCTCACAAGATGTATGCTCCGTTTGGCAGCAGCACGCTGATCGGGAAGAAAGAAACCTTCCTGCACGGCGACCCCGATCTGGTGGGCGGCGGCACGGTAGACATTGTGACGGTTGACCGTGTGAAATGGGCCGGCTTGCCGGACCGTGAAGAAGCCGGCAGTCCCAATGTGGTGGGTGCTGTGGCTCAGGCTAAAACCATGCTCTGTTTGCAGGAAATGGGCATGGACAATGTAGCCGAACACGAGGCACAACTCACCGCTTATCTGCTGCGCAAACTGGCCCGTATTGATGATGTGACAGTATACGGCATCACCGATCCCGCCCGTGTGCATGAGAAGGTAGGCGTGGTTCCGATCACCGTGACCGGAATGAGCCATTATCTGGTGGCTGCTATCCTGAGCCATGAAGGTGGTATAGGCGTGCGTAACGGCTGTTTCTGCGCGCACCCGTATCTGTTCAGCCTGCTTAAACTGGATGCAGAGCAGTCACTCAGCTACCAGCAGCAGATCCTCAACAACGACCGCACTCATCTGCCCGGTCTGGTGCGCATCAGCTTTGGCTGCTATAACAACGAAGAGGATGTGGATCATCTGGTTGAGATGCTGGAGAAGATCGTCCGTCATGAGTACAAGGGAGATTATGTGCAGGACCCCGTACGCGGCGAGTTCCGCCCGCGCGGGTACGCTCCCAATCTCGAACAGTATTTCAGTTTGGATTAGTTTCAGTTCTTCTCAGGGACCGTCTGGTAACAGGCGGCCCCGTTTTTTTCAAAAAGACTTGATCAAGAAAAACTCCCTGCTCCAATCAGAGCAGGGAGTTACTGGTTCAGGCTGGTTCGCCGGGGCTCTCCAGCGGTGTGAATGCCCCGGTATACAACTGGTGATACTTGCCCTTTTGGGCCAGCAGGGTATCATGGTCACCGCGCTCGATGATGCGGCCGTTCTCCAGCACCAGAATGGCCTTGGAATTTTGCACCGTCGAAAGCCGGTGGGCAATCACAAACACCGTCCGTTCATCCATCAACTGATCCATGCCCTGTTGTACCAGGGTTTCGGTGCGCGTATCGATGCTGGAGGTGGCTTCATCCAGAATCATCACCGGCGGGTTGGCTACCGCTGCACGAGCAATGGACAGCAGTTGACGTTGGCCCTGCGACAGGCTGCTGCCGTCGCCTTTGATCAGCGTGTTATAGCCCTCGGGTAAACGGGTGATGAAGTCATGTGCATTGGCCAGCCTGGCGGCCTGCATCACCTCTTCATCGGTGGCATCCAGCCGTCCATAGCGGATGTTCTCCATCACCGTGCCGGTAAACAGGTGAGTATCCTGCAGCACCATGCCGAGCGAGCGCCGCAAATCACTTTTACGGATTTTGTTGATGTTGATGTCATCATAGCGGATCTTGCCGTCGTCGATATCATAGAAACGGTTGATCAGATTGGTGATGGTGGTCTTTCCCGCGCCGGTAGCGCCCACAAAAGCGATCTTTTGCCCGGGCTTGGCAAACAGCGATACATCATGCAGCACGGGTTTACCTTCTTCATAGCCAAAATCCACATCGAAGAAGCGCACATCGCCCCGCAACTCGGTGTAGGTGATGCTGCCATCCGCCTGATGCAGGTGCTTCCATGCCCATTTGCCGGTCCGGGTGGTGCTTTCCACCAGCTTTCCGTCCTGTGACTGCACGTTCACCAGCGTCACATAACCCTCATCGGTCTCCGGCTTTTCATCCATCATGGCAAAGATGCGCTCGGCGCCTGCTACTGCCATGGCCACGGCGTTGATCTGCTGGGCAATCTGGCTGACCGGGTTGGTAAAGCTGCGGCTGAGTGTGAGGAAGGAAGCGAGACCGCCCAGGGTAAGGCCGTTGATCCCGTTCAGGGCCAGCGCACCGCCCACGGTGGCGATCAACACATACTGCAGGTTGCCGATATTCCCCATGATGGGCATGAAAATGTTACCGTACTTGTTGGCCTGGCGCATGTTTTCGAACAGTTCTTCGTTCTTCCGGTCAAAGCCCTGTTTGGCCTGCTCTTCATGGCAGAACACTTTGATGACCTTCTGCCCGTGGATCATCTCTTCTACATAGCCGTTCATCTCGCCCATGGATTGCTGCTGGCGCATAAAGTAAACCGCTGACATACCGCCCACTTTTTTGGTCACCACCATCATGGCAACCACACACAGTCCAACCACCATGGTCAACCAGAAGCTTAAGGATATCATGGCATACAGCACCGCCGCGATGGTAAAGATGGAGGAAATGACGTTGGGGATGCTCTGCGTGATAACCTGCCGGAGCGTATCGGCATCGTTGGTGTAACGGCTCATGATATCGCCGTGAGTATGTGTATCAAAGTAACGGATGGGCAGTTTCTGCATCATGGCAAACATATCATCGCGGATCCGCTTGAGCACACCCTGTGCGATGGTGACCATCATGCGGTTGTATGCCAGTGTGGCCAGGATGCCGATCAGATAAATGCCGGCCATGGCGATAATGGCTTTGAGCAGGCTGGTGAATACCGGTGCGTCGGTTAACAGAAGCGGGGCGATATAGTCGTCGATCAGCTTTTGCAGGAACATTGCCCCGGTGACGCCGGTGACCGAGCTGATGAGGATGAACACAAATACCAGCACAAGCTGCCAGCGGTGCCGGCCGGTGATGTAAGCCAGCAGACGCTTGACCGTACGCGGGTTAATTTTTCGCGAGGGCATGCCTTTTGGCGGCTTTCCTTTCCCGTTATCTCCAATTTTGGGGGCTTCCGGTCCGCGGCCGGCAGGCGGGGTGAGTTTTTTATCTGCTTTCATCGAAATCGCCTTTCATCTGGAACTGATACACTTCCTGGTAGATTTTGTTGTTTTGCAGCAGTTCTTCATGGGTGCCGATGGCTTCGATGCGCCCGCCGTCCAGCACCATGATCCGGTCGGCATCGCTGACCGAGGCAATACGCTGGGCGATGATGAAGCGGGTGGTACCGGGGATCTGCTCGCGAAAGGCCTGGCGGATCTGGGCATCGGTGCGGGTATCCACCGCGCTTGTCGAATCATCCAGAATCAGGATTTTGGGGTGTTTCAGCAAGGCGCGTGCGATGCACAGGCGCTGTTTTTGACCGCCGGAAACATTGGCGCCGCCCTGTTCGATGTAGGTGTCATACCCGTTGGGGAATGACTGAATGAAATCATGCGCCTGAGCCAGTTGACAGGCCTGTACCAGTTCTTCATCGCTGGCATTCGGGTTGCCCCAACGTAGGTTTTCTTTGATCGTGCCCGAGAACAACACGTTTTTCTGCAGCACCACTGCCACCTGGTTACGCAGAGTTTCCAGATCATAGTCACGCACATCTACGCCGCCTACTTTGACCGTGCCCTGGGTGGCGTCATACAGGCGCGGAATGAGTTGAATCAGGCTGCTTTTGGAGCTGCCGGTGGCCCCAATAATACCAATGGTTTCACCGGCGCCGATCTTGAAGTTAATGCCGCTCAGGCACAATTTGTCCTCTCGGCCGGCGTAGCTGAAGCCTACCTGGTCAAATTGAACAGAGCCATCTTTTACATCGTATATCGGGCTGGCACCGTTCTTCAGATCAGGCATTTCGGTGAGGATTTCGTTGATACGTTCGGCGGATGCGCGTGAAATGATGATCATCACAAAGATGAACGAAAGCATCATCAGGTTCATCAGGATCATCATGATATAGGTAAACATACTCACCAGTTGACCGGTGGTCATGCTGCCCGCCACGACGAGCTTTGCACCGATCCATGAAACCAGCAGGATACAGGAGTACACGGCGGTCTGCATCATGGGCGCGTTCCAGGCGATCAGTTTTTCAGCTTTAACAAAGTCTTTGTAGATATCCTGTGACACCGCTTCAAACTTGCGAACCTCATGATCTTCCCGCACAAACGATTTCACCACGCGGATACCGCGCAGGTTTTCCTGCACCACGTTGTTGAGCCTGTCATAGGTGCGGAATACACGCTCAAAAATGGGATGCACCTTGCGGATGATCAGGTATAAACCCAGCGCCAGAAACGGCAGCACAACCACAAAGATCAGCGCCAGGCGGGAATTGATGGAGAAGGCCATCACCAATGAAAAGATCATCATCACCGGAGCGCGTACCCCTATACGGATAATCATCATAAAGGCTTGCTGGACATAGGCCACATCGGTGGTCAGGCGGGTGATGATGCTGGCTGCCGAGAATTTGTCGATGTTGGCAAACGAAAAATTCTGCACCCGGTAATACATCTCCTGGCGCAAATTGGTTGCAAAACCCGCCGAGGCGTTTGCGGCGGCGATGCCTGCCAGTGTACCAAAAACCAGCGAAACCAGCGCTGAGAGCACCAGCACCAGACCCATCTTCCAGATATAGGGCATATTGCCCGTTTCAATGCCGTTATCGATCAGGCGTGCCATCAGAAACGGGATGAGCACCTCCATCACCACTTCCATGGAGATAAAAAGTGGGCTCAGGATGGTGTCTTTTCGATATTGTTTGATACAACCTGCCAGTCGTCTGATCATTGAATCCTTTCCTCTGTCTGCGGTGAAGATTGCAGAGCGCTATTCCCGGTACCGAGTTTATGAGAAACAGCCGATGATACCATATTCTGTTTCATACGTTCCATCAGTGTAAAAAACAGATCAAGTTCTTCGTCCGTGAGACCGGTTCGCAAACGGAGCTCGATCGCCTGCAATTCCTGGATCACCCGTTTGTGCAGCCGGACGGCTTTTTCGGTCAGCACCAGTTTTTTAAGGCGCGCATCCTGCGCCACCGACTCACGCCGGATCAGCCCGCTGCGTTCCATGCGTTGAAGAACCCCGGTGACGGTGGAGCGGCGGATTTTGAAGCGCGCTTCAATATCGCGCTGGTAGAGATCACCGGTCTGGTTCTCATATAGAAAACCGATGATCCAGCCCTGGATGCCGGTCAGCTCTTCCATCTCCTGCCCAAGCGGGCTCTGGTTGATCTGCTGCCGGATCAGGTTGGTTAGCGTTTTTACCTCAAACCCGATGGCACGTATGGGCGGCATGGTTTCCTCCATAAAATATTATTGTTAGGATGCTAACAAGCATAATCGGATAAAAAATTCCCGTCAATGGGAAAGATGTTAAGTTTTTGTCAAATATTTATATGACAATTGGAGGGGTCGTGTAAAAAAGCGCCGCACCTGGGGTTTTCGGCGCGGCGGTGAAAATAGGAAGAGAAAGCTGAGCTTTTAGTCAGGCGATTTGCTGCAGAAATTCCTGCACGGTAGCGCGAATATCACCGGTTAGCGGGATCCCTTCCCAGCCTTCAGCCGGGTGCACCAGATTAACCACCACAATATTGGCGCCGTTGAAGATGGCGCTGCGGGCCTCGCGCAAATCCACACCGCCGGCAGCCGAGATGATCACATCATACTTACTGCGGATGCGGTTGACCTGCCGGTAGCGGATCACCTTGCCGCGGGTGGATTCTTCATCGCGGCCGCGATGGATCACCACCACATCGGGTGGGTTTTTTAACGGCAGCATCACTTCCAGTGGGTCTTCCACGCCCAGCATGTCGATCATCGAGAGCAGGCTGTGCTGGCGGCAGGCCGCGATAAACAGATCCAGCGTTTCGGTGGGGCAGCTTCCCATCACCGTGGCGGCGTTGGCGCCGGCTTCAGCGGCCATGGCTGTTTCGCCGGCCGCGCCATCGGTGGTCTTAAGATCTGCCACCACCACGCCATTCCATACTTTGCGGAGCGTACGGATGCCGTTCATACCTTCGTTTTTGATATACGGCGTGCCGGCTTCGATAAAGATATTCGGGTGGGATGGAATCCGCGGCATCACCCGCGCAACTGTTGAGATGTCGTGGTTGAAGGCGAGCTGCAGATAGCGTTTGTTGTTTTCCAGCCTGATCACGGCGGGTTAATCCTTTTTCTGCAGGATCGAAGACAGCGAATTGCCCAGATCGGAGGGGACGAACAAGACGATCTTCTCCGAGGGGTCGGCGGCGATATCGCGGATGGTTTGCAGGGTGCGCAGATGCAGCGCGCCGCTGCTCTTCGACAGGTTTTCAGCCGCCTGGCGCAGGTTTTCAGAGGCGCTCAACTCGCCCTGTGAAGCGATGATCACCGCGCGGCGTTCACGCTCCGCTTCGGCCTGCTTGGCCATGGCGCGTTTCATCTCGGCGGGCAGCTCAATTTCCTGAATTTTGATCGATTCCACATCAATGCCCCACCCATCCGTTTCGGTATCCACGATCTTGCGGATGCTGTCGGCGATTGATTCGCGCTCGGTGAGCACAAAGTCCATTTCGCTGTTACCGATCACATCGCGCAGGGCTGCCTGCGTGTACTGCCGGATGGCAAATGCGTAATCCTGGATCTTGATGATCACATCTTCCGGGCTGACCACACGGAAATACACCACCGCATTCACCAGCATGGGGATGTTATCTTTGGTCATCACTTCCTGGCGCGGGATTTCGGCGGTTTGCAGGCGCATATCCACCTTGATGAGGCGCTGGATAAACGGGATGATAAACGTCAATCCCGGCTCACGAACGCCCTGAAATTTCCCCAATGTGAATACCACACCGCGCTGGTATTGATAAATTAACACCACAGCGGTGCGCAGGATCAGCAGCAGAACTCCCGCGGCAATAACAGCCGCAATACAGCCCACCGTACCAAGCACTTCGTTCATGGTTGACCTCCAGTGACAGGGAAAAATGTTGTATAAGGATGATTGATTTCGGATAAATCCATTATATGATTTTTAGGTTCGCAATAACAGACCCTGTGAGCGTACTCCG
>DAISXR010000046.1:22701-26378 GCA_036825755.1 Anaerolineaceae bacterium | reverse complement strand
TGCTCGAGATCGCTGCCTGATCCGGCGCATTTTTACAGAACTTTTATGTAGAAATTTAACGACCTGTCGAAGATGATTCTATAAGAAACAATCTGGATCAGGTGAGGAGACAGCAATGTATCAATCGTACTACCGAAGTCAGGAATACCGTCAGCAGGATGTAATGGGAGCCAGCCCCATGCGATTGATCGTGATGGCATATGATCTGGCAATCCGATCTTGTGATCGGAAAGATTTCGAAAAGACAGTAAAAACGATTGGTGTGTTACGTGATGCCCTGAATTTTGATTACCCCGAGGTCTCCATGGGCCTGTTCCGGCTCTACCAGTGGTGCCTTGATTGTATTCGTGGCGGAGACTTTGAAACGGCCAGTCGCACCCTGCGTGATCTTCGCGCGGCCTGGCAGGAATCAGAGATGCTGCTGGTCAAACCGGGAAACGTGTTCTCGTCAACGCAGCCGGAATATGTGAGTGCAGGGAGATCTGCCTGAACTAACACAGCCGGATCTGACAAATTAATAAACAAAACGCCATAGAAGGGGGAAATTGGCGTTATTTCATTTCACGCAGAATTTATTCCATCTTCACCCGCCGTTTACAGAATGCGTTTCTTGAATATGCTAACATGCCAGCATATCAAGGAGTCGCAAAAGATGAGTTTTTGGGAAGCTTTACGTATAGGTGCATCAGGGTTAACTGCACAGCGAATGCGTTTGGATCTCATTTCCAACAATATCGCCAACGCCCAGACCACCCGGACTGCCGAAGGCGGACCTTACAAGCGGCAGGATGTGGTTTTTTCAGCGGCGGAAAGTGATTCTTTCCGTCCTGCTTTTATCTCTGCGCTGCAGGGAGCGGGTGGACAGACTTCTGGGGGCGTGCGGGTCAGTCAAATTATTACCGATGAAACCGACGGCACCATTGTATATGATCCTACTCACCCGGATGCCAATGAAGAAGGCTATGTTGAGTATCCCAATGTAGACCCGGTGGTGGAAATGACCAATATGCTCTCGGCATCTCGTTCATATGAAGCCAATCTCACCATCATCGAAGCGGCCAAAAGTATGGCCCAAAGAGCTCTGGATATCATGGGGTAATGAAGCATGGCAATCACACCTGTCGCAATGAATACGATTCAACAAATCGCCGAACTGAACTCTAAGAGTACCCAATCGGTCAGCAGTGCGGTTGATAAGGTCGGCAACACCTTTGAGAATTTACTTTCTGGTCTCAACGAGTCACAACAGAATGCTGACAACCTGGTGAACCAGTTTGTGATGGGTGAGGATGTGGATCTGCACGATGTCATCATCGGCTTGCAGGAAAACGATGTGAATTTCAAAGTGGCCATTTCTATCCGCGACAAGCTGGTTGAGGCGTACCAGGAAATGATGCGGATGCAGGTTTAGTTGAGTTAATCGATCAGGAAGAATCATTATGGCAAATCAACTCCAGGAACAGGCTTCCATCGTCTGGAAAAAAACACCGGTCTCCAAAAAAATCACCCTGGTGGCGTTATTGCTGGTTGCCATCGTGGTAGTGGGGCTGCTGATTGGATGGGCCAATACCCCATCTTTTTCAGTTGCATATTCAGGGCTGAGTGATGAAGATGCCGGCAAAATAGTCCAGCAACTGGATGAGATGGGCATTTCGTACCAGCTTAAGGGATCCGGGACCATCATGGTGGAATCCGAAAAGGTGTACGATGTGCGTCTTGCCATGGCGACAGAAGGTCTCCCTGAAAGCAGCACCGTGGGATATGAAATTTTCAGTGAAAGCACCCTGGGAATGACAGAGTTCACTCAAAAGGTGAATTATCAACGGGCGTTGGAAGGTGAACTGGAACGTACCATTGGCAGTCTGGATGCGGTTGAATCGGTGCGCGTCCATGTGGTGACCCCTGAAAAGTCACTGCTGACTGGCGATCAATCACCCACCACCGCATCGGTCATCATCAAGGAAAAATCTGGTGGATATCTCGATGCCGATCAGGTGAAGGCGATTGCCAACCTGGTGGCTTTCAGTGTGGAGGGCTTAAAGCCCGAAAATGTAGTCATTGTAGACGCAAACCGTAATGAACTGGCCAGCGTCTCTGGAACCGATGATGAAGAGGCCAATGCTTCGGCGTCTGATAATCAAAGAGCCGCTGAAATCGCAGCCGCTTCCGAAATTCAACGCAAGGTACAGAACCTGCTGGATTCGATTTTAGGCCCAAACCGGGCGGCTGTTGAAGCCAATGTGGTCATGGACTGGTCGCAAAAGGAAGTGACCTCCAATCTGTATGATCCCACCCAGACGGTTTTGCGCAGCGAGCAAACCATCTCGGAAGGGTATGGCAGCGCAGCCGGCACCGCCGGCGGCGTACCCGGTGCGGCATCCAACTTGCCCACCCCGGCAGCCACCACCACAGCGGCAACATCCACTGCCAACGACTATTACCACACCGAGCAGGTCAACAATTATGAGATCTCGCAGGTGCAGACCCATGAGGTTTTTACCCCGGGTCAGGTGAAGAACATTTCCCTGGCAGTCATGGTCGACTCGGTGACCGATAACGCGCAACTGGATATGATCAAATCCGCTGTCATCGCCGCAGCCGGTATCGATGCCAATCGCGGGGATACTGTGGCGGTGAATACCATTGCATTCGATCGGACGTATTACGACGAGCAGGAAACTGCCATGGCAGATGATGCGAAGACCGATTTATACATTCAGATCGGCACTTACGTAGCTGCCGGGGCGCTGCTGATCGTTCTGTTCATTTACTTCAGCAAGGTATTGAAGAACCTGCGTATGGCTTCCAAAGCTGCCTGGAAACCCATCCTGATGCCGGTTGGACCGTCACTGGCTCAAGCCGGTTTGACGGGTCCCGTTACTGTTTCTGAGAGTGTCCAGAAGGCATTGGGTGAAACTACCGGTAATCAGGATGCAAAAGATACTTCTTCTTCGAACAAACCATTCCCTGAGGATGAGCAGCGGGCTCGGATTATTTCGCGCCTGACGGAAGAAAATCCTGCCACTGTGGCAGAAATTATCCAGATCTGGTTGGCTGAGGACGAGAAGGCCCGTGGCTGAAACATACACTCCCAGCGGCATTGAAAAAGCATCCGCGCTCCTGATTGGTTTGGGTGTTGATCTTTCGTCGAAGGTGCTCCAGTACCTAAACGAAGGCGATATGGAGCGTGTATTGCTGGAACTGGGGAAGGTGACCCAGATCCCGGCAGAAACACGACACATTGCGCTGGAAGAGGCCTGTGATTTCAACATGGCGGATAATGCCATACGCGGTGGTGGCCTGGAGTACAGCCGCCAGCTTCTTTCCAGAACAGTTGGCCCGCGCCGTGGCGCCGAGATCATGGAAAGGATCTCGGTTCATCAGCAATTATCTTCGTTCGAAATGCTGAAAAATGCCAATCCGGTAGAGGTTGCTACACTGCTGCAGGAAGAAATGCCGCAAACGATCGCGCTGGTACTTTCTTACCTGGAGGCCAAGGTGGCAGCCGATATTTTGACCAGTATGCCCAAAGAACTGCAGATTGAGGTGACGTTGCGGCTGGCTGTGATGGACCGTGTATCGCCCCAGGTTGTGCAGGTGGTGGAAAGAAGTCTGAAGAATAAACTATCCGGTGTGATCAGCGAGGCCGATTTCAGAGCTACCGGCGGGGTGGATTT
>DAISXR010000046.1:16191-22601 GCA_036825755.1 Anaerolineaceae bacterium | reverse complement strand
AACTATCCGGTGTGATCAGCGAGGCCGATTTCAGAGCTACCGGCGGGGTGGATTTTCTGGTGAAGATGCTCAACCAGGTGGATCGTGGGGCGCAGAAAAGTATTTTCGAGGCGCTCGAAACCACCAATCCAAAGCTGGTGGAAGAAATCCGGGCCAATATGTTCACCTTTGATGACCTCATCAAACTGGATGACCGCACCATGCAGCGTGTGCTGCGTGATATCAATAAATCCGATCTGGCACTGGCTCTCAAGGCTGCATCGGATAACCTGCGTCAGAAAGTGTTCAATAATCTTTCCGAACGTGCACGCGACAACCTGAAAGAGGAGATTGAAATCCTCGGCCCACAGCTCGCCAAGAATGTTTATTCCTCACAGCGCAAAGTGGTGGATGCCGTGCGGACACTGGAAGAGGCCGGTGAAATCGTAGTAGGCGGTGGCGGAGATGAATATGAAGTCATCGCTTAATTCCACCAGCTCACGTTCGGGGGCTGTGGTGGAAATCTGGAAGCCGGATACCATTTTTCCATCACTCATGTCAGACGATACCAGTTCGATGGCCGAACAGCTATTGCAATTATTTCAACCGGCAGAGTCGATTGACGATGAGGGAATACCATCCGGCCAAATGGGTGGAACCACTGTCAAGAATTCCCATGTAAAAGTCTTTGAATTCAGGGATCTGTCTTCTGTGAGCTTTGATACAACAGAGACAGTCGAAGTGCGTCCAAAAATTAGCGGACCTTCAACTGACCTAGGTCCGGATGAAAAGCAACGCCTGATCAATCAGACTCGGAAGCATGCCGAAGAGATCATCTCGGATGCACAGAAGACAGCGGCCAGTTTGCTCGAACAGGCCCGATTGGAGGCTGAATCGATCCGCCAGGAGGCGTATGCAAGGGGTCGAGCACAGGCTGAAGACGAGCTTTGCAGAGCGGTGGATACAGCACATATGATCCTTGATGAGGTGAGTGTCTGGCGTGAAAAAGCCGTCCAACGCAGCGACGAACTGATCATCGACATGATTCAAAAAATCGCTCATCTGATGTTTGATGAGGGTGTAGTACTTTCCAATGTGGCCTTACAGCGCAACCTGAATAAGGTGATGAAAATGGCACAGGCCATAGGCGATCTGCGCATTTATCTGAATCCAAAAGACCTATCCAATCTGGATCCGGAATGGAAACGCTTCCAGGAATCCCTGATGAGTAAGAAGATTCAGATAATTCCCGCCGATTCGATCCTCCCCGGTGGTTGTTATGTACAGGGCGAAATGGGAGTGGTGGACGCTCAGGTGGAAACACAACTTGCTGCGATACTGGAGACCTTTGAACCCGATCCCGATAAAGCGGAGGAATCGCCTGTATGACCGCCACGATCACCGAATTATCCCGGATCCGTTCAGCCCTGGATTCATTGAATCCCATTCGCATGTCAGGCCGGGTGGTGGCTGTTGTGGGTTTGGTGATTGAGGTCATGGGGCTGAGCAGCCAGATTGGCAGCGTGTGCGAGATCCAGACCGGCAGTGAAACCCCGCTGCTGGCCGAGGTCATTGGTTTTCGGAATGATCGTCTGCTGCTGATGGCGATTGGCTCGATGGATGGTTTGAAACCGGATAGCCCGGTCACCAAAGTGGCCGATTCATTTATGGCACCAACCGGCAACTCGCTGTTAGGCAGAGTTTTGAATGGGTTGGGGCAGCCGATTGATGGAAAAGGACCGATCGGAAAGGTGCGCTGGACCTCTACCGCGCAGACCCCGCCACATCCCATGGAACGCCCTCCCATCGATGAACCGCTGGCCACCGGTGTGCGTGTGATCGACGGGATGCTCACCTGCGGGAAAGGTCAGCGTATGGGCATCTTTGCAGGCAGCGGTGTGGGAAAGAGCACGCTCCTGGGATCAATCGCCCGTAATTCAAATAGTGACATCAGTGTGATCGCCCTGATCGGCGAGCGCGGTCGTGAAGTGAGTGAGTTTATCGAACGGGATTTAGGGCCTGAAGGTCTGAGCCGTTCGGTGGTGGTGGTTTCCACTTCAGATCAACCTGCCATCATGCGCCTGAAGGCTGCCGTAGGCGCCATGACGATCGCGGAGTTTTTCCGCGATGAAGGTAAAGATGTGACTTTCCTGATGGATTCGGTCACCCGCTTTGCGATGGCACAGCGCGAGATCGGTCTGTCCATCGGTGAACCCCCGGCTTCCAAAGGGTATACCCCTTCTGTCTTTACCCTTCTGCCAAAATTGCTGGAACGGGCCGGGCGCAGCGAGAAGGGTTCCATCACAGGCTATTTTACCGTCCTGGTGGAAGGCGATGACTTCAACGAACCCATCAGTGATGCAGTACGCGGTATTCTGGACGGGCACATCATCCTCAGTCGTGCCCTGGCAGCCCGCAATCATTACCCATCCATCGATGTATTGAACAGCGTGAGCCGTGTAATGCCCGCAGTCACCACCGCGGAACACCTGCAGCAGGCAGCCTGGATACGTAAAAACATGGCGACCTATGAAAAGGCACGCGATCTTTTGAATATTGGCGCGTATGTAAGCGGGTCAGATCCTGAGATCGATGCTTCTTTAAGGGTTCTGCCCAGTATCACCGAATTTTTACAGCAAGGCAAAAACGAAGTATCTGAATTTGAAACCACATTGACGCGGATGGATCAGATCGGCCAGATGGCCGTGAATATGCGTTGAGCAGGAGATTGTAGATGGCCCCGAAGTTTGTTTACCAAAATGTACTCGATATCCGCCATAGTAAAGTGGAGGCAATTGAAATTCAACTCAGCCGTGTCGAAAAAATCCTGGCGGAACTCGAGAACCGCAACGCAGCCCTGAAAAATCTGAAGTTGAGACTGCTCAGTGAAATGCAGGTTCAGATGCAGGGCGAACTGGATATCCACCAATTGGATATGTTACGTTCCAATGTGATCATTGTTGACGGGGGTATCGTTCGCGTGGAAAAAGAGATAGAAGAAGCTCGCCGTACCCGTCAGCAGGTGCTGAACAGCCTGATCTCCGCAAAACAGGATGAGGAAACACTGGAAGTCCTCAAAGAGAAAGCGGTCGAAAAATTCAATGACGAGATGAAACGCATTGAGAACGTGCAGCAGGATGATATTTACATCTCACTGGCCTTCAAGCAGAGCCAGCAGGGAGTGAGATATGGATAACTCCATCTTTACCAGCACTTTCCAGGCATCCATATACGAGCTGATGTTGAATTTGCTCGATAAATATAGCGAATCAGGCTCTCTGGCAAGTCTGTTTGGCCTGCCCTCCTCCACCGGTAATGTCTATGTGGATGGAGCAGGGGGTGAGAGTGAGTTTTCTGCTCTGATCAAACAGGCAGCAGAAAAATACGGCGTGAATGAAAACCTGGTGGAAGCTGTCATCCAGACTGAATCCAATTATGACCCATTTGCGGTTTCGCCTGCCGGCGCAGAAGGATTGATGCAGCTCATGCCTGCAACCGCTGAAAACCTGGGCGTGATCAACTCACTCGATCCGGCGCAGAACATCAACGGCGGCACCAAATTGCTGCGATCACTGCTTGACCGATACGACGGGAATGTTACTCTGGCGCTGGCCGCTTACAACGCCGGCCCGGGTGCGGTCGATGAGTATGACGGCGTCCCGCCTTATACGGAAACCCAAACGTATGTGCAGCGGGTGATGCAATATTTCCGTGCCAATCTGGCAGAAGAAGGATAATCAATATGACCGACAAAATCTTTGGCGATTCTTCCTACATGCTCGCGAGATTGGCTTTGGATGGCCTGAGCAAACGTCAACTGGCCATCAGCAATAATATTGCCAATATCGATACACCCGGGTATACCGCTCAAACGGTTGACTTCCAGAGCACACTCCGGCAGGCGTATGCCCGCCGTGATGAGATCAATCTGGAAACGACAAGTCCCCTTCATTTGCAATCGACCACTCTCTCCCAAAGCTTCTCAACGTCCATTCGTCCGGGTGGTACCGCGCGGGCTGACGGGAACAATGTGGATATCGATGTAGAGCTGGTAGATATGTCTGAAACCAACATCAACTATCAGGCAATCTCCCAGGCTGTCAGTCTAAAGCTGCAACTGCTGAAAGCAATTGCACAATCGAGGTAATGATGGATCCAATTGCAGTTATCGCAAGTCAAGCACCCCCGACTGTCGTTCAGACGGGGAAGCCGGCCGGGCCCTCACCCCAGCCGGAGGAAACCGGACCCAATTTTAAGGAGGTACTCAACAAAAAGAAACTTGAAGACGAGCAGGCTCAGGCCGCAGCAGGGGCTGTAGCAGGGGCTGTAGCAGGGTTGGTGAACGGAGTCGTTCCCGTTCAGGACATGGCAAGCCAGGCAGTCGTAAAGACTGAATGCGCCGATGTCAGTTCCGTCACGGTTAAAGGCGGAACTCAAGAGGTGGAGACCGTCCAATCCACTGCGGTCACAGTTATTGCTGCTGAAATGGATGCTTCGCAGGTGGGTCAGAAAGAGGGCTATTTTGGGAAACCAGCAGTGGAAACACCCTCCGCGATGAGCTCGACCAAAGCAGAACGGCCTGAGGCGCAGAAGGTGGTCATTCTTCCGGATCAAGCGGAAGGCGCTACCCGGCCGTTAATCGTGGATCCCTCGGCAACACCTCAAACGGGTCAAGTCGAAAGCAAAGCTGAAATCCCGCAGAGCCAGACCGCGCAACCAGCGACCGGTGAAACCTTCACCGTTCAGGCTCAAACTCAACCCACCGAGATTCCGGTTGCTCCAGGACAATGCGCGGTGAATATCGATACGCCGGTCCCAGAGCAAACTGTCAGACACAATCCGGCGCAGTCAGCAACAACTCCTGTTGCCAACCGGCCCATTTTGGTCAATTCGGAACAGGCCGCTGACCTGTTACAGGATGTGGATGCTGAAACGGTACACGTTTTGAATGTCAAATCAGCCGTTGTTGAGCCGGAGATAAGCGGATATCCGTTTGACAGAGAGGTGATTCCGGAAATCGAGTACGAATTGGATACCACAACCGGGCTGGTCCCTGAGCAGACAGGAGAATTGCAAGCAGAAACAACTGCCAGGGTGTCCACCTCGCAGAACGTGGTACAGGCTGAACAGCCGGCAACCACCGGCAAACAGGTTGAAACTCAGACGGGTCAGACCATTGATGCACAACCGGTTGCCCGTAATCAAACTGATCAGGTTCAAACCGCCGTACCAGCCGTCGTTGATGTCAAACAGCAGGAAGCGGGTACAGACTCGCAAACAGCGCAAACTCAGGTTCAGCCTGAAGTGATCGCCGTTACGAACCGGCAGGCAGCACCGACAATCGCACCGGAACAGGGTCATGCCGAATCTGATAAAGGATCGGGTACAGAAAATCAAACCATTATTCAGCCGGTTCAGTCGCAGACAGTGCACAGTCATGCCAGTGCGATGCAAACCGGGTTGAGTCAGGAAGGCGGCCTGGGCCAGAACCAGGATCGTTCAAAAAATCAGGCTGATGTCAGCGTCAGAAATAATATTCTCACCCAGGTCGCTCAGTCTGAAGAGCCTGTATCGTTTGATACGACTCAACCGCAGACCGGGGAAGTTGGCTTCAGCCCATCCGTACTGCAGACTGGAAATATCCAGAATCCTGAAACAACAGTGCTGCCGCAAATCGGCGCTGAAAATCTGCAAAAGATTGTAGATCAGGTGGGGCTTTCCCTGCAGACCGGAAGAAAAGTAGCCCGTATTCAACTGAACCCCCAGGATTTGGGGACGATCGATATTCAACTATCGAGTGATGCGAATGGCGTAAAAGTAACCATTTTGACCGAACAGGCCAGCACCGGACGGCTGCTTGAGCGTGAAATGAACACCTTGCGTCAATCGCTGCAGGACGCCGGTTTGAACCTGACCCATCTGCACTTTGGGATGAAAGAACAGCAGTCACAAACCGGACAGCAATTTATGCAAAATGAAACCGCCTGGAGTGGAAAGCGATGGAACCAGAAATGGAACACCGCTTCTGACACGCAGCCTGAAGACATCATGATTGGCTCCAGGGTGGCGAGTTTGACCAAATCAATGATCGACTATCGAATTTAGACGAAAGGAGAAAACGATTATGCGTGTGGGATCAACGACTGATACAAATGGAGCGCAATCCGAGACACAGACCAATGTTGCGGCAGCTTCCGGTTACACATCGGACGACTTTATGAAAATGCTGCTGGCTCAACTATCCAATCAAAATCCGTTGGAACCCATGGATGATACCGAGATGATGAGCCAGTTTACCCAGCTCAATTCGCTGCAGGAACTGCAAAGCATTGGTTCGGCTATCACCCAGGTGAGTGCTGACAGTCGCATGAGCTATGCCGCCAATCTGATTGGCAAACAGGTGACCGTACAAACCGCCGACGGAGTGATCG
>DAISXR010000046.1:1254-16091 GCA_036825755.1 Anaerolineaceae bacterium | reverse complement strand
GCCGCCAATCTGATTGGCAAACAGGTGACCGTACAAACCGCCGACGGAGTGATCGACCAGGGACCTGTTACCGCTTTTATGTTAAGCGAAGACGGTTTGCTGATCGAAATCAACGGGAATGGGTATACGCTGGAGGATATCGTACTGGTTGAGGAGGCGGAAACCAATGGATAGTCTTCCTATCCACGATGATCTTCGTATCCAACGAGATCAGACGGTCCGATCCGGGCAGGGGATTGCTGGTACTCAGAAGAATCCCGCCGGCAAAACGTACCAAACACAGGAAGGCCAGAGCTTCAGTGATGTCCTTTCACAGGTACAGGAAGTTCAGTTTTCCAACCATGCCCAAAAACGGCTCGAAAGCCGACAGATCAATCTGACCGCTGACAGTGTAAACCGTTTGTCGGAGGCAGTTGACCGGGTTGAAAAACGCGGCGGGCAGTCCTCTCTGGTTTTGATGGACGACCTTGCTTTTCTGGTCAATGTTCCCAAACGGCTGGTTGTCACCGCTGTGGACGCCAACAGCCGCGGCGAAGGGGTTTTTACCCAAATCGATTCAGTTGTTCTGGCAGAACCATCCCGAATGGATTCAACTGCCAACGTGAATGTAAAAGCATGACACAAAAATTCAATCTTACAGGCTGGCCCTCTTGGAGGAAGCCTGTAGAACAAACCTTCAGGAGAAAATAAAATGTTACGCTCAATGTCTACCGCAGTCAGTTCTTTAAACCTTCATCAGTCCTATCTGGACGTCATCGCCAATAACCTTGCTAACGCCAATACCACCGGTTACAAATCATCACGGGTCGTTTTTCAGAACCAGTTCTCACAATTGATTAGCGCAGGCGCTTCCTCCACCACTACTTTGGGCGGCATCAACCCCACTCAGATCGGCCTGGGCGCCAGGCTGGGTTCCGTAACCTCGATTTTCAGCCAGGGTGTATTGCAGAGCACCAAAAACAATCTGGATCTGGCGATTCAGGGTGACGGGTTCTTCATTTATGATGAGGGATTGACTCGCTGCTTTTCCCGTGAAGCTTCATTGACCCTTGATTCGGGCGGTACACTGGTAAATTCCTCCTCCGGTCTCAGGATCCAGGGTTGGACTGTGGACGAAGATGGTTTGATCAACGCGAATTTACCGCCTGCTTCCATTCAGATTTCAACCGATACCGCCCGCGCGCAGGCTACATCCCATGTGGTGCTGGGCGGGAACCTGGATTCAGCTACCTTGACCGATGATACGGTTGAGACCACCATGGGTGTGTATGACTCGCTGGGTGTTCTGCATTCGGTAACCGTTGAGTTTGAACGCACCGACGATAATTCCTGGGATTGGTCAGTGACAGGACCGACCGGAGCCACCGGCGAGGGAACAATCACCTTTACAAACGGTCAGGAACCTGCCACCACAATCTCCACCGCGGTGACCTGCCCGGGCAGTGATGGCGCGGAAGCCACAGTAGGTATGACTGTGGATTTCAGCAGCCTGACCATGCTGTCGATGGATAACAGCGTTGAGGTAACCAGCCAGGACGGTCTGCCTTCCGGTACGGTGACGGATCTGTATATCTCCCCCAATGATGGGAACGTGTTCCTGGTGTACTCCAACGGGATCAAAGAGCACGTTGCTCAACTGGCGCTGGCTCGCTTTACCAACCCATCCGGCCTGATCTCGGTTGGCAACTCTACCTACCAGCAGGGCCTGAACTCCGGTGAAGCCCAACTCGGCACGGCCAACAGCGGCGGACGTGGCAGTATCGCCTCCGGGTATATTGAGGCATCCAATGTGGACATGGCCCAGGAATTCACCAACATGATTCTGGCGCAGAGAGGTTTTCAGGCTTCTTCCCGAGTGATCACCACTTCTGACGAAATCCTTCAGGAGCTTGTCAATCTGAAACGGTAATACCAAAATGGTGTGATGTGAACTGCTCGGAGTCAATCCGGGCAGTTCACTCGATCATCTTTACAGGCGGCCATGGCACTTCAAATCCCTTATCCGGTTACGCCACTGAAATCCACCTCAACGCAGGATCTGTCGATTCGATTGAACGACAGAGTCAACGCACAGGTGCTGAGTGTGACCGGAACCCAGGCGATATTGGAGATCAACGGGTACCCCATTGTGGCCAGGCTTACCTCCAATGAACAGGCAGCCGAGCTCTCTTCTCGCAAAGCAGCCGAATTTATCATCACCCGTCTTTCCAGAGATGAAATCACCCTCAAGCTGGCGGGAAAAGCGGATGCCATTGAGCCCGGCGCCGTGCAGGTACCGGTACGTGATCCTGCACCGGATATTTCGGACTGGCTCGGTTTGAAGGGAACACGCGATGAACTCTATCTGATTAAATCCGCCCTGCGTGAGAACCTGCCGCTGACCAAAGAGCTGGTAAACCAGTTGCTGGGGGCGGTGAATGCTGCGGATCTGCGCATGCCCGAGGGGATTGATCTCGCGGTGAGGCTGAAAACCGCCGGTTTACCGGTGACTGAAGAGAGCCTCAAAATCGCCGGGCAGTTCACCCATTTTGAACTGGCTCGAGTACTGGATCGACTGGTGATGAACCTGCGGGAAATCTCCTCCCAGATTCCGGACAGCAATCCACTCAGCGGTGAAATTAAAAAGATGATGGCCCAGTTGGGAAAGATGATCCCTGATCTTTCCGAGAGCGAAGACCATCTGAATACAGCCTTGAGGGAGCTTTTCCGATTTTTAGGGAAACCCTATGAAAGCCTGATTCGTGAAGAACTGGCGGGTGAAAAACTGGAAAACGACGCCCCAAATCTGCTGGATTTACTTCAGCTCGGAAAAAGCCTGAAGGAGAGCGGCCAAACACGTGTCTCTCAGGAAATCGACCGTTTTCTCGATCAGGTGCGTCAGAACCAGTTCATGAATATCAAGCCCGATACCGCACCCGGTAAAGGAACATGGGGTGAAGTGAATTTCATCGTTCAGTGGCAGAACGCAAAGAATTATCAGACGGCTGATGCGAAGATTAAAATCTCATACCGCCAGGATAAGCATCCCAAGGTCATTGATCCGCAATTCACCAACATTATTTTGCAGGTGGATCTGGAACCCACCAAAGAAGTGATCGTTAACCTGTCACTGTGCCAGAAAAAAGTAATGGCGGAGATCATGTCAAGCCGGTATGAAGTGATGCAAATGTTCAAAGAATCACTCCCTGAATTTGAGGAGTTGATGACAGACATGGGCTACAACGTGATTCATTCGAGCGTGCGTTTATGCGCCGCACCGCAGACCGGTGAAGGGGAGACGGCTACCTGGCTGGATCTCCAGCGTGCGGCCGTTAATATTGTGGTGTAATATGCAGCGTCGATATCAGAAAATCAGGGAATACACGCCGGCAAGAAACGGGCAGAAAACGGCTGCGGCGCTGCGTTATGACCCGGAAAATGACTCGGCTCCGGAGGTTGTGGCGGTTGGTAAAGGAAAGACCGCTGAAAAAATTCTGGAACTGGGCCGTGAATACGGTATTCCCGTTTACGATGATCCGGTATTAGCCGCGGCGCTTTCGCAGGTGAACCCGGGGGAAGAAATTCCACCCGAGTTATACACACTGGTTGCCCAGGTACTGGCGTATATCTACCGGGTCTATCAGCGTCATGGTGGTTCGCCGCGCAATCGATCCAATCAGAAATGATGCCTTTTCAAGCGAATCATCCAAAAATTACCCATTAATCGGTTCTTATCCAAAAAATCGTTTCTCATCCAAATATTAAGTACGGCAATTAGACTTTTTGTAACGGGATAACGTTTTTCGGCCTGAGTGGCATATACATCCCACGAGGCCAGCACCGGAGGGGGAAATATCGCGTTGCCGGTATTTTCACAACACAAAATTTTTGTTGGATATTTTTGCTGAGGTTTCTTACAGGTGTTATGCAGGGGGAAATGTCATTACGCATGGAATGGTTATTGGATTCCACAACCGGTTTTTCCGGTTGCCCTACAGATAGAAAATATTCTTTCCCGACAGACAACCATCCAGAAAAGCATTTTGGAGATGATGCATTTCAACCCATTCCCATGGAGAGGGCTTGTTGATTTCTTCATGGAACCTCACAAAAATATAACAGAACAGGGGAGGTAAACCGACATTGATGCACTGGAACGCCGTGAATATTCTTATTTGTAAATGGAGAGAAAAATGCAAAAAAGTATAAAAATGTTTTTTGGATTGGTGATGGTTGCGGTGCTGCTGGTATCTTGCGCCGACAACAACAACGCCACAGAACCGGTCAACGGAGGTGTGGCTACAGATCAGATCACCCAAACTGAAACTGTGATGGAAACACCAACAGAAGCGGTAACGACCGAGGTGGTCGATATGACTGCAACTGAGGCTGCTACGGCAGAAGGAACCGCCGCGGCAACTGCTGAAGGCACGGGGGTCGCTGTAGAAATGCCGACCGGTGAGGTGGACTGTATGGATGCACAGCAGGGGGATCAAATCACCATGCTGTACCAGTGGTCAGGCCTTGAGGAAGAAAACTTCAACCGCATCATCCAGCCTTTGGTGGATACCTGCGGTATCGTGATTGCTCCTGAATCAAGCCGTGATCAGGCGCTGCTGGATACGCGCGTGCAGGCTGGAACGCCCCCGGATATCGCTTTCTACAATGTAACCCAGTTGAATCAATACAGCGACATCCTCATCCCGATGGATACGTTGGGTGCCAACAGCGATAACTATGCCAGCTTCTGGCGTGATATTGGAACCGTGAACAATGCCTGGCTGGGGCTGCCGGTAAAGGCCGACCCCAAGACACTCATCTGGTACAGCCCCGCGCGTTTTCAGGAAGCCGGTTATGAAGTGCCTAAAACCTGGGCAGATCTGGAAGCACTGGTCGATCAGATGGTCGCAGACGGTAAGGTACCCTGGTCGATGGGCTTTGAATCCGGTGATGCGACCGGTTGGGCTGGTACAGATTTTGTGGAGGATATTCTGCTGGTTAAGCAGGGCCCTCAATACATCATGGATATTATCGACGGTACTGTGCCTTACAACGATGCCGGTGTAAAAGAAGCCTATGAGATCTACGGAAAATGGGCCACAGATCCGGCTTATACCGTTGGCGGGGCACAGGGAACTGTTTCTACCAGCTTCACCGATGCCATTCATATCGTATTTTCGGATCCGCCGGAAGCCATGATGGTCAAGCAGTCCGGTTTTGCGGGCGGCGAGATCCAGAGCACCTACCCGGATTTTGTTTACGGTACTGATTACGATTTCTTTGGTGTACCGGAAGCGCAAGGGTTGCAGGGTGGGTCTGACTGGATGATGGCTTTCAACGACACCCCGGCTGTACGAGCTCTGGTGAAATACCTTAGCAGTGATTACGGCGGCCAGATGTGGGCATATGTAGGTTTTGACACCACCCCAAACAAGGCTGGCACCAATTCGTATTCTGACGAAGCGCTGCTTAAGCGGGGTCAACTGCTGGCCAATACGGAAGGATTTGTACCGGATATCGGCGACTCCATACCGGGCGGCTTTGGCAGTGAAGAATTCAAAGGCATTACCGATTACGTCAATGGCAGCGATCTGGGTCCCATTCTTGACTCGCTCGCGCAGGTTCAGGCGGACGCGGTAGGACAATAAAGGATTAGGGATGAGCGGGAAGCCGGTCAATGATTTTCATCACTGCAGCGGCTTCCCGCCCTCCATAAATTGTCAAAAGATTTCTGGACGGACAGGCGATTTTCTGATACCGGTGTTTTTCAACACGAAATTCAAAGAGGCTGTCATCCAATGGACGGCCTCTGTTTGTAAATGAGGTGAAGCATGGCGAGGTCTTCTGTTCCATCGGTTATGAAGCAGGGAAAAGCGGTTCCCTGGATGTATCTGCTGCCGGCGCTGTTGGTGATGGGGGTGTTTATTGTCTATCCCATGATCAACACCATCTATCTGAGTTTTCTGAACGGCAACAGTACCGCGGCGGCAACCACGGTGTGCCGTGAGGGAAGACCCTGCTGGGGAATATTTGAGAATTACCGTTATGCGCTGACAGAAGAGCTCAACCTTACCAATTTTTCCACCATTTGGAAATCTTTTTGGGTTTCATCCTATGGCAATACACTGAAGTGGATCGTGTTGATGGTGACCGGCACGGTGGGGATCGGGCTACTTTTCGCGGTACTGGCCGATCGGGTGAAATATGAAGCGCTGGCGAAATCGCTCATCTTTATGCCCATGGCCATTTCATTTGTGGGTGCTGGTGTCATCTGGAAGTTCGTTTATAACTTTGGTACGCGTGAAACACAGATTGGCCTATTGAATGCCATCATAACCTCCCTGGGCGGAAAACCCGTAGCATTTTTATCCACTATTCCCATCAATACCCTGGCTCTGATCGTGGTCGGCGTGTGGATCTGGACCGGCTTCTGTATGACGGTGCTGTCTGCCGCGTTGAAAGCAGTCCCGGATGAAATTATTGAAGCGGCTCGAGTGGACGGAGCCAACGAATGGCAGGTATTTTGGGGAGTGATGGTACCCATTATCGCACCCACCATCGTGGTGGTGATCACCACCATGGTGATCAATGTGCTGAAGCTGTTTGATATCGTTTATGTGATGACTGGCGGCAATTTCGGCACCGAGGTGATTGCCAACAGAATGTACAACCAGATGTACAAGAGTTTTAACGTAGGCCGGGGAACGGCAATTGCTGTGGTGCTGATTTTGATCATCATCCCGTTTATTCTTCTGAATGTACGCCGGTTTTTGAAGCAGGAGGAATTGAGATGAAAAGAGCAAAGATCAACAAATTTTTCAACCGCCTGCCTGTTCATGTGATCATCATTGTGATTCTGATTATCTGGATCGTCCCTACGCTGGGTTTGTTAATCACCTCATTCCGGCCGTTGAATGACATCAACACGACCGGTTGGTGGACTGTGTTTTCCCCTCAGACGATCAGGGACAACGGCACAACCATTACCGCGCCACGGTTTACTCTTAACAACTATATTGATGCCCTGGTGGGATACCGTGGAAGACGTACTTATCTGGCTGATTGCGCGGAAGGGAAACAATCGCCTGATTTACGGTGCAACATTACCGATCTGTTGAACCCGCGCGGGATGGGGCGGTCTTTTGTGAACAGTCTCATGGTTACCTTGCCGGCGACTATTCTGCCCATTCTGTTTGCCACTTTCGCGGGGTATGCGTTTGCCTGGCTGGATTTCAAGGGGCGGATCCTGTTGTTCGCGGTGCTGGTGGGGCTTCAGGTGGTGCCCCTGCAAATGACGCTGGTACCCATCTCCAGGATGTACGCGCGTCTGGGCTTGAATGGGACACTGACCGCCGTGTGGTTGTTCCATACCGGTTTTGGGATGCCGTATGCCATCTATCTGATGCGTAATTACCTGGGGGGGCTCCCGCGTGATTTGTTTGAGGCAGCCTACCTGGATGGAGCATCGCACTGGACAGCTTTTACCAGGCTGGTCATCCCGCTGGCAACCCCGGCCATCGCCTCACTGGCTATCTTCCAGTTCCTGTGGGTCTGGAATGATTTACTGGTCGCATTGGTGTTTTTAGGCGGCACCATGCCGGTGCTGACTTACCAGATCAGCAATATGGTCACATCACTGGGGGCAGGCTGGCACCTGCTGACCGCGGCGGCATTTTTGTCGATGCTGCTGCCGATGATCGTGTTCTTCACCTTGCAGCGCTACTTTGTACGCGGTATGTTGGCCGGGGCCATAAAAGGATAAGTCCATTTTTGTGGGCTTATCTTTGATTAAATTCTGCTTCGGCGCTGAAATCCAGCGCCGAGGCTGTGATAACAGGGAGATCGTGGTATGGAAAATCGCTACTGGTATAAAAATGTCGTATTTTACGAGGTTTATGTGCGCTCGTTTATGGACAGCAACGGAGACGGAATTGGTGACTTGAACGGCCTCACAAGCAAGATCGGATATCTGAAAGACCTGGGTGTGGATTGTGTATGGCTGCTGCCCGTTTTTGTCTCCCCACGGCTGGATGACGGATATGACATCGCCAATTACTATGCCATCGATCCCGATTACGGTATGCTGGCGGATTTTCACAATCTGGTGGAAGAGATTCACGCACAGGATATGAAGATCATCATGGATCTGGTGGTGAATCATACTTCTGATCAACACCCCTGGTTTCAATCAGCCCGTGCGGATCGCAACTCTCCATACCGTGATTATTATGTCTGGAGCGACACCGACCAAAAATATCAGGATGCCCGTATCATCTTCCTGGACACCGAAAAATCAAACTGGACCTGGGATGAGCAGGCCGGTCAATACTTCTGGCACAGGTTTTACTCCAGCCAGCCGGATCTGAATTATGACAACCCGGAAGTACAGGCCGAAATGTTGAAGGTGATGCAGTACTGGCTGGATTTGGGGATCGATGGGTTCAGGGTGGATGCAGTTCCCTATTTATTTGAAAGGGAGGGTACGAACTGCGAGAATCTACCTGAAACGCATGCCTTCCTCAAACAGATGCGCAGTTATGTGGATACTCATTACCCCGGCAAGGTGTTGATCTGTGAGGCCAATCAACCCCCGCAGGATGTGGTGGAATATCTGGGCAATGATGACGAATTTCACATGGCATTTCATTTTCCGTTGATGCCAAAAATGTTTATGGGCATGCGCGCTCATGATAAAGCTCCCATCGAAGGGGTTTTGCTGGATACACCGGCAATCCCGGCGAACTGCCAGTGGGCAACCTTTTTGCGCAATCATGATGAACTGACGCTGGAGATGGTTACACTTGCTGAGCGTGATTGGATGTGGAAGGAATTCGCGCCTGAACCCGGGATGAGGCTCAACCTGGGCATCCGCCGACGGCTGGCTCCACTGCTGGATAATCACCCGGGGAAAATTGAGCTGGCGCATAACCTGCTCTTCTCCATGCCGGGTAGCCCGTTTTTATACTACGGCGATGAAATTGGTATGGGGGATAACCTGAACCTGCCTGACCGTGATGGTGTGCGTACGCCCATGCAGTGGGATGAATCGGTCAATGCCGGGTTCTCCACCGCAGAAGAGCTGTCTACGCCGGTGATCAACTCGGCAGAATACGCGCCCGAACGGGTCAACCTGCATGACACCCTGCTGGCACCCCATTCCATCTGGAAGAAAATCCAGCGTCTGATCAGAATCCGCAAGCAGGAGAAGGTGTTTGGCGGAACCAGCCTCTCACTACTGACCGGCGAGGATCCGCGCGTGCTGGCCTTTCGGCGGACGAATGAAGGAGAAGATATGCTGTTTTTTCATAATTTAAGTGATGCGGGAGTGAAAATTCACCTGCATAACCCGCTGGAAAACGCCTCGCGGTTTGTGGATCTGATCACAGAGAGCAGATATGTGATGGAGCAGGATATGCTCCACTTCAACCTGGGACCATTTCAATCGGTGTTTCTGAAGCCGCAGGGGTCAGGAGCAGATAATTTTGAAGTATAGATTCAATGAGACTGAAGGTAAATTTAACGAGCCTCTGAAAACAGGGGCTCGTCTTAATGCGTGTAGTGAATTATAGATCAGTATTTCGGTGAATTTTCAGGCACCAATATGACAGGCCACCCGGTGGTTCGGAGCAAGTTCCACCATCTCCGGGAGCTGCGACAGGCAAATTTCTTTGGCGGCCGGGCAGCGGGTATGAAATACGCAACCTGTGGGGGGGTTGATGGGTGAGGGCAGGTCGCCGGACAGGACAATCCGTTTTCGCTTGATGTGGGGATTGGGGGTAGGCACCGCCGAGAGAAGCACCTGGGTATAGGGGTGCATGGGATTCGCGAACAGATCATCCGTCACCGCTTCTTCCACCAGATGACCCAGATACATCACACCGGTTCTGCGTGAGGTATACCGGATCACGCTCATGTCATGCGAAATAAACAGATAGGTGAGATTGCGGTCCTGCTGCATGTCGAGCAGTAGATTGATGATCTGCGAACGCACCGACACGTCCAGAGCGGAAACCGGTTCGTCGCAAACGACCAGATCCGGGTTGAGGATGATAGCGCGCGCCAGACCAACCCGCTGGCGCTGCCCGCCGGAAAGCTCATGCGGATAGCGATAATAATGCTCCACCCGCAAGCCCACTTTTTCCAGCATTTCAATCACCATGTCCATCCTCTCGGCTCGCTTGCCGATATGCTGGATTTCCAGCACCTCGGTGAGAATATCACCGATACGCATGCGTGGATTGAGAGAAGTATAGGGATCCTGAAACACCATCTGGATTTTCTGCCGGAGAAAGTGCATCTCCTTTGGCTTGATCCGTGTTATTTCCTGCCCGTTAATGGTGATGTTCCCCGAGGTGGCTTCCAACAGGTTGATTAATGTGCGCCCCAGCGTCGACTTTCCGCAGCCGGTTTCACCCACCAGGCCATAGGTTTCCCCTCGAAACAGATGCATGGACACATCATCGACCGCCTTCACATTACCGGTCACATTGCCAACCAATCCTTTGATGGGGAAATACTTTTTGACGTGTTCTGCTTTCAGAATGATATCGTTTTCGTTATGCATGTTTTACCGCCTGGTCTCGTGTATCTGCTCGATGTTCCAGCAGCGGACAAACTGAGTCTCAGTCACTTTTTGCAGGGAGGGCATTTCCTGCAGGCAGCGCTCACTGGCGTATGGACAGCGCGGCCGGAAACGGCAGCCCTGCGGAATCTGACTGAGCAGAGGCACCATGCCCTCAATCACATACAGTCTCTCTGCCCTTTCACCCTCCATTTTGGGGATGGAATTCAACAGCCCCAGGGTATAGGGGTGCATGGGATGATCAAACAGGTCATCCACCCCAGCTTCCTCCACGATCTGACCAAGGTACATCACAGCCACGCGGCTGCAAGTCTCAGCCACCACCGAGAGATCGTGTGTGATGAGGATGACACCCATGTTGAGCTTACGGTTCAGATCCACAATCAATTCCATGATTTGCGCCTGAATTGTGACGTCCAGGGCAGTGGTGGGTTCATCCGCAATCAGCAACTTGGGCTGGCAGCACAGCGCGCAGGCAATCATCACCCGCTGGCGCATCCCGCCGGAGAGTTCGTGCGGATACTGGTCAACCCGTTTTTCAGGGGATGGAATGCCCACCAACCGCAGCATCTCGATGGACCTCTCTCTGGCATCCGCCTGCTTCAATCCCTGGTGGATTTTCAGTGCTTCCATGATCTGATTACCCACGGTGAAAACCGGGTTCAGCGAACTGAGTGAATCCTGGAACACCATGGCGATATCTTTTCCGCGCACAGCCTGCATTTTTCTTTCAGGAAGTTTCAATAAATCCATTCCGTCAAAGAAAATTTCACCTTCGTACTTCACCAGGTATTTTTCATCGTATAAACGCATAATGGATTGAGAAGTAACGCTTTTACCGCAGCCGGATTCACCTACCAGACCCAGGATTTCGCCTTTCTGCACGTGCAGAGAAACGCCGTCAACGGCTTTCATAATTCCCCGGTCGGTTTTGAAGGAGGTGGTTAAGTTGTTTACCTGTAGAATGGTTTCGCTCATGGTTACCTCCTTAATTAGTGTAGGGATCCAGAATATCACGCAGCCCATCGCCGAAGATATTCATCCCCAAAACGGCTATGGCCGTGAAAGCGCCCGGAAAAACAATCATCCACCAGGCTTTGTTGATCACTGTTTTCCCCTCATACAGGATGTTGCCCCAACTGGGTGTGGGCACCGGAACACCGACGCCGAGGAAACTCAGGGCTGCTTCGGTGATAATGGCGTTGGCAAAGGTATAGGTGGTCTGTACCACAATCGGTGACAGTATGTTGGGAGCGATATGTTTCCACAGGATGCGGAAGTCATAAGCGCCGGTAGAGCGCATCGCTTCGATATAGGTTTGTTCTTTTACCACCACGGCCGCAGCGCGCGAAATACGCGCCAACCGGGGTACCGCTACAATGCTCATGGCAATGATCACGTTGGTCATCGTCGAACCCAGTACTGCCATTAAGGCGATAGCCAGTAAAGTGGAAGGGATGGCGCTCAGACCATCACAGATGCGCATTAGAATGTTGTCCAACGGTTTGTAATAACTGGCATACAGGCCCAAAATCATCCCTAAAACCATCGAACTCAGCCCAACGGCTGCTCCAATAATCATGGAAACACGCGCTCCGTAGATGGTTCGGGATAACACATCGCGGCCAAATGTATCCGTTCCGAATAAATACTGCGAATCCGGCGCTTTCAGGCGATCTCGTACCACCATATCCAGCGGTCCCTGGGGTGCCAGCACATCAGCAAATACGGCCAGTAAAATCATCGCTAAAGTAATGATGGTGCCCAATATGGCCAGGCGGTTGCGGAAGAATTTTCGAACAAGGAGCTGTCGCTGCTCTTTTTGAAGTGCTTTCTTAATACCTTGGAGTTCTACTCGTTGATTCATCATCGTTTCGCTCCATTCACCTAATTGACAATTCTGACGCGCGGATCGATGATGCCGTACAGCAGATCGATAAATAATGTGATGAGGACATTGGTCAATGAAACCAGCAGAACAACGGCCTGGATTACCTCATAATCACGACTCATCACCGCGTTGAGAGTCAATTTTCCGACGCCCGGTATATTGAAGATGGATTCTGTGACCGTGGCCCCGCCCAGCAATACCATAAACGCCTGCCCGATCACCGTGACGATGGAGATGAGCGCATTACGCAGAGCGTGTTTGGTAAAAATGACAAAGTTGGAGACGCCCTTCGCCTTGGCCATGCGGATGTAATCACTGCCCAGGATTTCCAGCATGGATGAACGCGTCATGCGGATCATCAGCGCCGCCTCAATGAAACCCAATGCGATAGCCGGCATCACCATGTATTTGAGATGGACACCAAAGCCAAACTCTTCAATTGATTTATACCCGGCAACGGGCAGCCATCCGGCCTGTACCGCCAGGCTGAGAATTAAGATCAGACCTAACAGAAAGCTGGGCAATGAAATTCCCACAATGGAGAGCGCAGAGATGATTTGATCACTGGCCGTGCCCCGGGTTTTTGCCGCCAGGATACCGAGCGGTATGGCGAACAGCACGGCAAATACCAGGGCGCAGGTGGTCAATTGCAGGGTTGGTTTGAGATGACTCGCAAGGATGTCGATCATAGGCTCATCCATGAACAGGGATTCACCCAAATCACCATGTAATAATCCACCTATCCATCGTACATATTGAACCGGAAGGGGGTCATTGAGGCCCAATCTATCGCGTAACTCCGCAATGGCCGCATCGGTGGCCTGGTCACCCAACATCCTGGCAGCCGGATCACCAGGAGTAAGGTGAATCAGCAAAAAGATGGCGATGGAAACAACAAACAAAACCGGAATTAATGATAAAAGCCTTCTGAAAATATACTTCTGCATGGAAGGATGCTCCTTGACCGGGATAGTTTCCTGAAATTTGTCGCTCGTGCCAGTATATCCATACTGGCACGAGCATTCTGTAACAATAAAATTGAACTTCCAGGATCAACCGGTCAGGTTACTCAACGATCTGGGCATCCACAAAGGTTACCCAGTTAAAGTAGTCCATCCCCTGAACTTTCTTGTTCACAACGCCCCAAACGACGGTATTGCCGAATTTGACAATCGGCATGCTCTCTGCCCACATATATTCCTGCAGGTCGTACCAGGTCTGCTGGGCAACCGGGATATCCGTCTGGGTGGCAATGGATGCCAGATCGTTCACAATTCGCTCATCCGTGCACCAGCCGGCCCAGGTGGGGCTGAGGAACAGGTTCATGTTGGGGAGCACTTTTTCGGAGAACGAGGTGATGAACGCATTGTATTTGTCGGGCTGGTTATTGCGTACGTCAACAAATGTAGACCAGTCATAGACCAA
Source organism: Anaerolineaceae bacterium (assembly GCA_036825755.1). Taxonomy (GTDB): domain Bacteria; phylum Chloroflexota; class Anaerolineae; order Anaerolineales; family Anaerolineaceae; genus JAJFTV01. The sequence continues at coordinate 2,214 of DAISXR010000046.1, read as the reverse complement.
CAGATCGCACTTGAGGCCGGCAGCGGTGAACTGGTTCTGGATCACAATGGCCATCGAGTAGAAATCGGGTGAGTCACTGGCAACCAGCAGGGTGAAGGTGTCATTGGGTGTAAAACCGGCTTCCTCAAACAGCGCCAGAGCTTTTTCGGTATCCTGAACATTGTAGTATTCAGAACCGCGGTCGGTGTACCAGTCTGTCTGGCTTTCGAACATGTACGAGGAGTACATATTGTAGAAGTCAGTATTTCCGTAGGCCGCAAACAGGATGTCGTCGATGTTCAGCAGAGCGGCAACAGCCTGGCGGAATTTGGCATCAGCACCCCAGCCCTGTGATTTATTAAAGATCAAAGCGGGCTGTTCAGATTCGGCGGAGATGATGTAATAGTTGTCATCTGCGGCAAACATGTCGTAGTTATCGTTCGACAGGCTGGCGGTGGCATCATATTCACCGGTCTGGATGCCGGCCACGATGGTATTGGCATCAGCCACGAAATCAAAGTAAACGGTATCGATGTAGGCGTGTTTGTAACCCGCCCAACCGGAATAATCGCCTTCCACGCCGTAGGGTTGGTATTCTTCGTTGCGGACCAGTTTGATGTACTGGTTTTCCACCCAGCTATCCAGCTTATACGGTCCGGTGCCGATGTATTCCTTGATCAACCCGGTTTCAGCATCCACATCTTCCACCACAGAGGCAGGCATGATGGCAGCATGCTGACCCAATCCACCGATCATCAGGTTCAGGTACGGAGAACCCACCGCCATTTTGATTTCGACGGTATATTCATCTACTTCATAAAAACGGGCATCTCCTGTCAGGCTTTGCGCGTTGGCGGCGTTATCCAACCAGCGGTTCATGGAAGCGACCACATCGGCTGCTTTCATTTCCTCTCCGTTATGGAAGAGGATGCCCTGGCGCAGGTGATAGGTGTAGGTGGTTGCGTCTTCGCTCATCACCCA
>DAISXR010000046.1:0-1154 GCA_036825755.1 Anaerolineaceae bacterium | reverse complement strand
AGGTGATTTATGAAAATTGGCGTAGTGATGATGCTGGTTGAACTATCCAGTCTCAATCGAGCCTATCATTGGTCCGAGATCCGCGACCTGGCGCAAATCATCGATGCAGGTTCTTTTGATTCACTGTGGGTATATGATCACCTTCTATATCGGTCCAAACGGGGGAAGACAACCGGTATCTGGGAAGGATGGAGCATGCTCTCCGCGCTGGCCGCGGTGACACAGCGGGTGGAATTGGGCACATTGGTAGCATGCAATTCATTCCGAAACCCGGCCATCCTGGCGAAAATGGCGCACACGGTGGATGAGATCAGCGGCGGCAGGCTCATATTGGGGGTAGGAGCAGGCTGGAACCAACCCGAGTACGAGGCGTTCGGGCTACCATTTGATCATCGCGTCAGCCGGATGGAAGAGGCTTTGCAGATCATTCAACCCTTGCTGAAGAGCGGCCAGGTCGATTTTTCCGGTCAGTATTACACCGCGCGTGATTGTGAGATCTCTCCGCGTTCACCGCGGCCGGGTGGGATACCATTGATGGTGGGCACCGCCAGCCCCCGTATGATGAGGTTGACCGCACATTACGCTGATATCTGGAATACTTGCTACACGACCATTCCGAGGTCAGCCGAGACACGCCGAAAAGCTTTTATGAAAGCCTGCCGCGATGAAGGGCGCGAGGTCTCCTCAATCCAGTTTTCGTACACAGCCAGTCTGGCCTTTCCGCAGTGGTTGGATTGGAATACTGAGAAAAAACGCGGATACCTGTCTGGCACCCCAACCGAGCTGGCACAGGCGCTGCAGGAATATACCGCAATGGGTACTGACCATATCATGTTCCATATCAATCCCTTCCGAGTCGAAACCATCCAGACGCTCGCAGAAGCGGTTGCTCTGTATCGGGGTGAATGAAGAAACAGGGTCAACAGTAAGCGAAGATTCGCCGCTTAGTCCACAGGTTCTGTCCAGTAAAAATACCATTTTCCCTGAGAACGGTTTTGTCTTTCTCATAAATAAATCCTGGCGACGTATCCATTCGCCAGGATTATTGGTCGTCTCAGAAATTCGGTCTGAAAAATTAGGTACCAACAGCAAAGGCTATTCTTCAAAGAATTCGATCAGAACAGGTGCCAGAACTTCCAGATTGACATCGTGTG
>DAISXR010000045.1:25441-26925 GCA_036825755.1 Anaerolineaceae bacterium | reverse complement strand
TGATCGCCTGCCCGTGTGCCATGGGTCTGGCCACACCCACCGCCGTGATGGTGGGTACCGGCAAGGGCGCCGAACTGGGCATTCTGTACAAGAACGGCGAAGCGCTGGAAGGCACGGCCCGGCTGAACACGATCATTCTGGATAAAACCGGCACCATCACACGCGGGCACCCGGTGGTGACTGATGTGGTGGCGAACGGTTTTACCGGCGGCGAAAATGAATTGCTGCGGTTGGCCGGATCGGTGGAGCAGGGCAGCGAGCACCCGTTGGGCGAAGCAGTCTACGCGCGCACCCGTGAGCTTGAGCTGGCGTTGAGCGAGCCGGCCGGTTTCAAAGCCGAGGCGGGCGGCGGTGTGGAAGCCGAGGTGGATGGCAAGTCCATTCTGGTGGGCAGCCTGCGCATGATGAAAACCCGCGGGGTGGATCTCTCAGTATTTGAGACGAACATCGATCAGCTCCAACAGCAGGCTCGCACGGTCATCGCTGTAGCGGTGAATGGCAAGGCAGCCGGTTTGATTGGGATCGCCGATACGGTCAAGGATGATTCGGTTGAAGCCATCCGCGAGTTGAAGGAAGCGGGTCTGCGGGTGGTGATGATGACCGGCGACAACCGCCAGACGGCGCAGGCGGTGGCCGCCCAGGTAGGTGTGGATGATGTGCTGGCCGAGGTATTACCGGCCGATAAAGCCGCCATGGTAAAGCAGGAGCAGGAAGCCGGCAAGGTGGTGGGCATGGTAGGTGATGGCATCAATGACGCTCCGGCTCTGGCTCAGGCCGATACCGGTATGGCCATCGGCACCGGAACCGACGTAGCCATCGCTTCAGCGCCGGTGGTGCTGATCAGCGGCAGCCTGCATGGTGTTGTACGCGCCATCAAACTCTCCAAAGCCACACTGCACACCATACGTCAGAATTTGTTCTGGGCATTCATTTACAATATCATCTTGATCCCGGCCGCAGCGCTTGGTTTTCTCAACCCAATGCTGGCCGCCGGTGCGATGGCCTTCAGCAGTGTGTTTGTGGTCACCAACAGCTTGCGGTTGAAGGGAAAGAATATTCAATAATCATGAGCGTATTATTTATACGGTACAAAAAATCATTGATGAGGGGGAGCTTGATATGAAATTAAAGGTGTTGGGAATCGCGCTTCTGGTGATGCTGGTAGCGGTTGGCTGTGTTGGGCAAAATGAGGCTGTAAAAACCATTGAGGTGGACAACGGCAGTTACCAGGAAGTCAACGTGGACGAGTTCAAGACCATGATGGAAAACAAGGACTTTGTGCTGGTGAATGTGCATATACCGTTTGAGGGGGATCTACCCCAAACTGATCTGTCCATCCCGTACAACGAAATCGACCAGCACCTGGGCGAACTGCCGGCTGAACAGGATGCCAAAATCTTCCTGTACTGCCGCAGCGGCCGGATGAGCGCCGAAGCTGCCGAAGTACTGGCCAACCTGGGTTATACCAATGTCTGGCATCTGGC
>DAISXR010000045.1:18331-25341 GCA_036825755.1 Anaerolineaceae bacterium | reverse complement strand
CCCCATACCCATTCGGATATTACCCTGTTGGTTGATCCGCTGGCGCAGTCCAAGATCCGCCAGGGTGTCACCACGGAGATATTTGGCAATTGCGGATCTTCTTATGCCCCGCTCATGGGGGCGGCGCTGACTGAAACCAAAAACGAACTGGAACCGCTCGGTTTTGAAGTGACCTGGAAAGATTTCGCCGCCTATCTTGATCTGTTCCGCCAGAAGGGAATCGCGCAAAATGTGGTGGCGCTGGCCGGGCATAATATCATCCGCGCGTGTGTATGCGGATATGATGATGTGCAGCCCACCCCCGAGCAGCAGGCAGCCATGGAACGCCTGACCGCTGAGGCTATGGAACAGGGTGTTCACGGTCTCTCAACCGGCTTATATTATCCGCCCGGCTTTTACGCCAAAACCGAAGAGGTGATTGGCCTGGCGCGTGTGGTGGCTCAATACGGCGGGGTGTATGCCAGCCATATCCGCAGTGAGAGCGACACGCTGTTTGAGTCGATTGAAGAAGCCATCGAAATCGGCCGCCGGTCCGGCGCGCAGGTGCAGATCTCGCACCTCAAGCTGGAGGGCTGGCACAACTTCAAAGGCGCCGACCGTGTGCTGGAAATGATTGAAAACGCCAACCAGGAAGGCCTGGCGGTAGGGTGCGACCAGTACCCCTACGACGCCTCCTCCACCTGGCTGGGCGCAATTTTACCCAACTGGGCCCAGGCGGGCGGCGTGCAGGCGGTTGCAAATCGCGCCAAAGACCCGGCTACCCGGGCGCTGCTGAAGCAGGATTACATCGATCACCGCATCGATTGGGAAAACCGCGGGGGTGTCATCTCCTGGGATCAGATTCTGGTGGTGGATGTGACCAACCGCGCCGATGTGGTGGGCAAGAACATCCAGCAGATTGCCGAGATAGACGGCAAAGACCCGCTGGATACCCTGCTGGATTTGATTGCGGTCAGCGGCGGCAGCGCTTCAGCGGTATGGTTTGACCAACTGGAAGACAATGTACAGTATCTGATGAAATACCCGCGCCTGTGCACCGGCAGCGATGGGGTAGCCCTGTCGACTGACGGGTTCCTGGGCACCATACTCACCCATCCGCGCAGTTACGGCACCTTCCCGCGTGTGCTGGGGCGTTATGTGCGTGAGTTGAAGATCCTGCCGCTGGAAGAAGCCATCCGTAAGATGACTTCGCAGCCGGCTGCCTATTTCAAACTGACCGACCGGGGCGTCATTCGCGAAGGCGACTGGGCGGATATCGTCCTGTTCGACGCCGACACGGTGATCGACAAAGCCACGTATGAGAAACCGCTGCAGTATCCGCAAGGCATCCCGCATGTGATGGTGAACGGCAAATGGGTGATCAAGAATGGGGATCACACCCTGGCTCTGCCCGGGCGTGTGGTGTAAACGGATTATGATTGAAAGTCCCTTTCTCTTCGGAAGGGACTTTTTCTTTCTATCAGTTCATTTTCCCGATGAGGAGCTTATACAATCGACCGGATCTTTGACGAGATAGATTTGGCTGGTGAAAATGGAATTCTGTTACTGGCAGGCGTCCTGGAGACCCAGCTGCTTAATCGCCAGGGCGCGCCCGGTCTCGGTCTTGAAGTTCTCCTGTACTTTTTGACAGAGATATGGGTTGTCCAATTTTTCACGGTTGTACATGAGGTTCTCAATACAGTCTGCCTCCCAGAGGATCTGAAAGTCAATTCCGTCAATACTCGCCTGGGTATGGTGATGGCCTACGATGTAGCAAACACGCCAGATCATTTCCTGTGAAGCACCTGCTCGCTTCAGAATGGCCTCTGCCACCGGAGGGCCCTCTTTTTCCTGGTAGGGCGAATCCATTGAGCCGTGTTTCTTTTTCGCTTCCACAAAGCCGATATCATGTAAAACCGCGGCAAGGGCGGTTGTTTCACGTACTCTACCGGTGATGCTTTCTCCGTCCAGAATGGTTTCAGCATAACCCAGCACATGCAGGGTATGTTCCACTCCATATGGCAGATCCCGAAATACCTGCTTCATTTCCTCAATCGTTTGATCGATAACCATAAAACCGCTCCTGACATTTGAGTTAGGACTGTTGCGTTCCGCCATGCCAATAGTCCGGTGAACACCCTTTACCAAGTGTCAATGGCATTTACGCGCCGCATATTTTACCTTATTATTTGCAACGAGCTTTTTTGGGAGAATTTTCTGTCAACCGGGAAAAAATGGATATTTCTACTTTGCGCTAACATTGTCGTGGAAAAGGTTGACGATTTTTATGAAGGATGCTATACTCACGGACGTTAAGCCTGAACGTAAGGCAGCAACGCGGGCGTAGTTCAATTGGTAGAACGTTTCCTTGCCAAGGAAAAGGTCGTCGGTTCGAGCCCGATCGCCCGCTCTAAGGGGACAATTCAGGGGATTTTCCCAGTTCGCAAGTAAAGATTGGCGACGTGGCCAAGTGGCAAGGCAAGGCTCTGCAAAAGCCTGATCATGGGTTCAAATCCCATCGTCGCCTCTTTTGATTTAAAGAGGTGACTGTTTTAAAAGCCATATTTCAAAAATAATTAATCCAATTTAATGCACTTTCGTAGACCACAGCGGCCCATCGCGTTGATGGCTTGCCATGGTGCCGGATATTATGCTGGTATATACACGATGAAAGCCTGGGGAGCGCCAGGCTTTCATCCATCAACCGTTAATGAGGGAGAATTAACACATTCAGGAGAGAAATCTCTCGGCGATCAGGGCGTACATCTTGGACACCGGCGCCAGCCAGCTTAGCAGTACATATTCATCACGCTGGTGAATATTGCCCATGGGCGGCCCGAGGTGGATGGTAGGGATATGCAGTTTACCCGCAAAGACATTAGCGTCGGTGATCACATGCGAGAAACCGTAATGGGGTATTTTCCCGCCCATGACAAGCGGGTATATTTCATTCAGAACCTGAAGAATAGGTTCATCGTTGTTCAAGACATACGATTCATACACGGGAGCTTTCAGGGTCACATCTACATCTGCTGAAAGGTTCAGGCTGGCAACCAGATCGCGCATATCCTGCAGGGCGCTCTGGCTGGTTTCGCCGGGTACGAGCAGCCGGTTGATCTCAACGCGGCAGACATCCGGCACCACCACGGTGTAGATCTGATACCCGCCCTCGATCTTGAGCGTAGAATAATTGCCTTTTCCGTATTCAGGATGGGTGCGCAGGTTCAGGCGATCCAGCGCGGTGAGTATGCGGGCAGCTTCTTCCACTGCATTGATGCCTTCATGAGGCAGAAAACCGTGCGCGGCCTTACCTTTGACGGTGATGTCATAAAGCACTTTTCCGGTGATACCGATGGGGGTGGGGTGCTGCTCATCGGCGGGGAACGGCTCGGCAATCACCACGGCATCGCATTGCCCGAAATCAGTTCCGGCCAGCTTCAGGGTACCCTTTGAATAGGCTTCTTCATCCACTACAGCCGAAAATAATAACTCACCGGCGAAGTCGATCCCGGATAGTTTGATCGCCCTCAGCATGTTCATAGCGCAAGCCAGGCCGGCTTTCATATCACAGGAACCCAATCCGATCATCTTATCCCCCTGCACGGTGGCCGCAAACGGATCCATGATCCAGCCTTCGCAGACCGGCACGGTATCCATGTGCCCGGTAAAGTGCAGACGTTTCCCGGGGCGGCTGCCGCTCAGACGGGCATACACATTCGAACGACCCGGCTCCACCTCATCCAGTCGGCTTTCAATGCCCATCTCTTGCAGTTCTTTGAGGATGAATTCGGCCAGAGTTTGTTCGCTGCCAACCACCGAGGGGATTCTGATCATATCGGACAGAAGCCTACGGGTGTAACGATCGTCCAGATACCTGTCAAAAAAGTTAATCATTTCGGGTTTCACCAGTATCTCCATTCAGGCGGGATAGATATCCATCATCACAGGGTATCGAGAGTTGTGAAGAATTCGGATTTTTCGAGCCGATTTTTGGTTTGTGATTTTGTTGACATGGGTCAGCATTTCACATATAATCTTTAAAACAAACTGTGCACAATGCACAATACGAATTATACCCTGAAATTCAAAACCAATGAACAATCTTGAATATAACGGGCCGCGCTTTCAAAAGCATGCGCAAAACCAAAAAACACTGGTCAGTCAAACCTACCAGATGATCCACGACAGCATTATTGCTGGGCGTGTCCTGCCTGGCGAAAGTCTGCCCCAGGAACAATTGGCTGAAGAAATGGGTGTAAGCGCACGGACGGTACGCGAGGCGCTCTCACGCCTGGTAGCAGAGGGTTTGCTGGTAGCTGAACCGCATCACAGCGTGCGGGTGGCCAGGTTTACCATTGAGGATCAGGAAGAACTGTACCAGATGCGATCGGTCATCGAAGGAATGGCCGCTGAAGCCGCTGCCACCCGGATCACCCAACAGGAACTGGATCATCTGCAGGAAATCATTCTGCTCGCCAGTCAGACAAACGATCCCAGTTCCACCGATCAGGCCCGCCATTACAACGAGGATTTCCACTGGACGATTATTTGCGCCTCCGGGAAGAAACAATTTGCCCGGGCACTAAAACTCATCTGGAATGTGATGTTTACTTACTTTGAGGCTTATGAACAGCGCGAAGGGCGTGTTGTCCGCCGTGAAGAAGATATTCTCTCTCACAAAGCCATTTTAAAGGCACTGAACGAGCGCGATGGCGAGATGGCACGTAAAATGATCCAGGAGCACATTCGCATCACCTTTGAAGGTCAGCTCAAGTATATGTCGGAGATACTCAAATCAACCGAAACGGCTGAGCAAGAGCATCGGTAGTAAGCAGAACGGCCACTCATTATTGAGGAAATATTGATATGAATTATGACCAGGTTTCCAAATTATTGCAGGAAGTGCCCGAGTATAAGACTTTTCTAACCGTCGATGAGTTAAATGAGAGTATGTTCAGGCTTGCCAAACGCTTCTCGACGGCAGTGGAGTTGATCCCATTGGGAAAATCCCGCGGCGGCACACCCATCCACGCCATGAAGATCGGCAGCGGACGAAAGGTGGGGCTGTTATACGCCTTGCCGCACCCTAACGAGCCCATCGGCAGCATGATGCTCGAATTTCTCTCGGAACGCCTGGCGGAAGATGAAGCACTCCGCGCCGAGCTGGATTATACCTGGTACATCATCAAGTGCATCGATGTGGATGGAACAAGGCTGAATGAGGGCTGGTTCAAAGGTCCATTTTCGGTAACGAATTACGCGCGCAACTTTTTCCGTCCACCCGGGCATCTGCAGGTGGAATGGACCTTCCCGGTGGATTACAAAGATCTGCATTTTCACAACCCGCTGCCGGAAACCCGGGCATTGATGAATTTGATCGAACAGGTCAAACCCGATTTTATCTTTTCATTACACAATTCCGGCTTTGGCGGTGTGTACGCCTATCTGACGCATGATATCCCGGCTTTCTATGATGACTTCTACCGCCTGGTCGACAGCCAGAAGCTGCCCCTTCACATGGGTGAGGCGGAAGTACCGTATGCCAGAATGTTCTCCAAAGCCATCTTCAGTGAGATCAAAATCAAATCGGCTTACGATTTCCTTGAACAAAATGGGGCTGAGAACCCGGCTGCGCTTATCAACTCGGGCGAGAGCAGCTTTGATTACGCCAGGCGGTTTTGTGACCCGCACTCCATTGTCTGTGAGATGCCGTATTTCTATAACCCGGCGATCCATGACACATCGCCTTCCGATATGCTGCGGCGTGATGCAGTGCTGGCCGGTCTGGAAGGCAGCCGGAGAGACGGTGAATTCCTGAAGAAACAGTTCGATGCCATAAAGGATCTGCTCACCATCCGGTCGCCGTTTCTGGAAAACGTAGAGGAGAATTTGAAATATCAGGCGGAAAGCCTGGCTGCTCAGGAAAATTGGGCCAGAAATGACCCGGAGCTCAACGTCACCGCCACGGTAGCTGAAAAGTTCGATAATTTGCTCATCCGCCGGTTTTATCACCTGTTGAGCACCGGCATGTTTGTTCGCATGATCGAAGATGAAATGGCTGTATCAGGGAGCACCCCCGCGCTTCTGCAGGCTTTACGGACCATCGAAGAGTATTTTGAACGGGAATCCTCCAGTCTGGAAAAAGAATTGAATTATGAGGTAGTGCCCATTCAAAAACTGGTCCGTGTACAGTTGGGCGCCGGTTTGTTGTATGCGAGTTATGTCAAATAAGCTTAATGGAACTGAAAAATGCTGAATTACATCATCCGTAGATTGTTGATCGTCCCATTTCTCATTTTAGGTGTCACGCTGGTTGTTTTTGTCATGGTTCGGCTGGCGCCTGGTGATCCGGTTTCCGCCCAATACGGTCTGAAATTATCTGAAGCGGATCCAGTGAAAATTGAAAGGCTTAAAGAAGAACTGGGGTTGAATGATCCCATCATGGTGCAGTACTTCCGCTATGTCTCCAATTTGCTCAAAGGTGATTTTGGGATCTCGCTCACCTCACGAGTGCCTGTTTTAGACGAAATCAGCAGCCGGTTTCCAGCTACACTGGAGCTGACCCTGGCTTCCATGCTGATCGTGATTGTGGTCTCCATACCCCTCGGCATTATCGCCGCGCTCAAACGCGGATCCGCGGTGGACAACGGTCTGATGGCATTTTCGCTGGTGGGAGTATCCATGCCTTCCTTCTGGCTGGGCATCATGCTGATTTTGCTGTTCAGCATCACTTTGGGTTGGCTGCCCACCTCAGGGCGCGGGAACGGTCCCCTGTTTGAACGGCTGGAATATCTGGTTCTGCCGGCGGTCACACTGGGGTTCGCCATCATGGGGCTCAACTCGCGTATCATGCGTTCATCCATGCTGGAAGTGCTGGATCAGGATTATATCCGCACGGCCCGCGCCAAAGGACAGAAACCGCGCATCATCATCACACGGCATGCCATGCGGAATGCACTCATCCCGATTTTGACACTTTTTGGGGTCCAGTTTGCCAGCCTGTTGGGCGGTGCTGTCATTATCGAGATGAT
>DAISXR010000045.1:11713-18231 GCA_036825755.1 Anaerolineaceae bacterium | reverse complement strand
GGCGGGGTTCTGGATATGATCATCCAGCGGCTTGTGGATGTGATCATGTCATTCCCGTTCCTCATTTTGTCGATTGCCATTGTTTCGCTGATCGGTCCAAGCCTGACCAATATGATGCTGGTGCTGGGCGGCGTGGCCTGGGTGGATTATGCCCGTATGGTACGCGGTATGGTGCTTTCATTGAAATCACAGGACTATATCCTGGCAGCCCAGGTGGTGGGCGCCAAAAGCGGCCGCATTATCTTTAATCATGTTCTGCCGGGTACGCTGGGGGTCATCATTGTGCAGGCCACCTTCGGCATCGCTTCCGCCATTCTATCAGCCTCCGGCTTGAGCTTTTTAGGGATGGGCGCGCAGCCTCCTACGGCTGAATGGGGCGCCCTGCTTTCAGATGCCAAGCCCTATTTACGGCAGCTTCCGTTGATGTCCATCGCGCCGGGTGTGGCTATCATGCTCACCGTACTGGCGATCAATTTTGTTGGCGATGCATTGAGAGATGCATTTGATCCCAGAGTATTTAAGTCATAAGGGTGACTTGAAAAGAGAGGAGATCACTTATTGGGGCTTGAACTGAATATCTTTTATCCTGATACAACAAAATAATAAGGGGAATTGGATGGTTTGCCGGGTTCAGTGCGGCTGTGAGCATCGCCAATTTGGCGACGCCAATTTGGCGACGCCACATTGGCGAGGACACTCAGGCTGAACCGCTGGACTTGAGAAATTGCCCGGTCCCAATGTAGTAAGCAGGCAACGTTTGGTTGAAACCATTACCATGTCACCAGTTTTATCCGGTTGGTCCCGGAGGCAGTGCCGCAGGCAATATTTGGAAGGATGAATTGGGTAACGACTTTCATAAATTTGCCCGCCAGCCTGATATGAGGGCACCATAGGATTGCACATGGTTGGTGGATATAATCAATTCAGGAGGTAACAATGAAAAAGGTTTGGTTTGCACTAATTGGATTGCTGATTATCAGTTCGGTATTGTTGGCTGCCTGCCAACCCACCGCCACTGAAACAGCGCAGGAAACAGCGCCCGCTGTTGTTGAAGAAGAGGCTACCGCGGCTCCCACCGAAGCAGCTGCTGCCACTGAAGAGACAACGGCTACAGAAGCACCGGCTGCAACTGAAGCAGCGACTGAAGAAGTGGTGACCGGTGGAACGTTATACTGGCATTCAGGCGCCATCGTTTCCTTTGATCCGCCGTTTATCGTGGATGATCCTTCATTCGCGGTGGCTTCTCAGATCTACAGCTTCCTCTTCCGCATCAACAGTCAGGGTGATCCCATCCCCGATCTGGCGGAGAGCTGGGAGTACGAGAATGACAATAAGTCAGTGGTTTTCCATCTGCGCCACGGCGTCACTTTCCAGGATGGAAACGAAGTTTTTGCTGAGGGAGAAGGCCGCGAAGTGGTCGCTTCGGATGTGGTCTATTCCCTGGAACGCTATCTCACCGTGGAAGGCGGACAACCCACCTCGGATCTGGTTTCGAACTATGATTCAATTGAGGCTGTCGATGACTACACTGTGCGGCTGAACCTCAAGAACCCGGATGCTCTGCTGTTTGTGAACGGCCGCGGCCTGACCATCATGGGTATTGTGCCCCAGGAAGCCGTCGAATTCTACGGCGACAGCTGGAATATCCATCCCATCGGCTCCGGCCCGTTTGAACTGCAGGAATATGTACCGGATGAGCAGATTGTGCTGGTTGCCAACGAAGATCACTATATTGTTCCCAACCTGGCCCAGGTAATCTTCAAGATCATCCCCGACGAAACCGTTGCCTCCATTTCACTCGAAGCCGGCGAGATTTATTATCTGTCGACCTCCACCACCACCATCTTTGAGCAGTTTGTGGGTCGTGAGGGCTTCGTCACCGAACAGGGTTCCTGCCCATGGAACTACTACATCCACTACGACTTCGTCAGCCCGCTCACCTCACAGCTTGAGGTCCGCAAGGCCGTATCACAGGCTATCAACGGTGAAGAGATCATGAGCGCCATCCTTGGCGATCTGTACATCGGCGGCTGCGGCACTGCCGGCCCCGGCGTACCGGGTTATGATCCTGAACTGTGCAACAAGTACTTCCTGTATGACACGGATGCGGCTGCTCAGACCCTGACCGATGCCGGTTGGGCGAAGAATGCTGATGGTATCTGGGAAAAAGACGGGACTCCGCTGGCTCTGCGCCTGGAGATCTGGAATCTGTCTCCCACTCCCGACATTGGGGCAGCTGTCATTACCCAGTTGCAGGAATTTGGTGTGGACGCCGAACTGGTGCAGGTTGAGTTTGGTACCTGGATCGATGACTTCTACGGCGGCAACCAGAAGGAAATGATGTTCTCCAATGGCTTCTGCGGCGACGGTGGCATCAATGCCCTGTTTGGCGGCGGCGGTCTGGCTTACGCATTGGGTTACAAAAATGATGAAGCAGCGGCTCTGCTGGATCAGTCCAATATGGAAGTGGATCCTGCCAAACGCGACGAGATGCTGCGCACCGCGCAGGACATGGTCTACAAAGATTATGTAGCCTACACCCTGGGCTTTGGCTCCGGCGGTGTCATCGTCAGTGACAAGGTGAAAGACTTTGAATCCGGTTTATGGTTCCTGAACCTGGTAACCGTGAATAACAACGTGTGGGTGACTGAGTAAATCAGAACCCTTTCGGAATGATTGAGAAAACCACCCGTCGGTCAACCCGGCGGGTGGTTTTTGTTGGTGAAAAAGGAGAACCGCTTGAGTTTGCCATTAGGTTGATGATTACTTGGGTTCCTGTTCCGATAGCACTTCGGGAATCATCTCATCCAGTTGCTTGAGCATCACCGGAATGCCATCGGCAGCGGTGAAGGGTTGATAGATCTGCCATGCGGCATCTTCCAGCAGGTGCTGTGCCACCGTCCATGAACCGGTGACAGGAGCGACGACTGCCATTGGGAGCCAGTTACGCGACGCAGACCACTGCGGATATTCTGCCAGGAATGATCCCAGTTCATCATAAGCCGATTGGCTGACCGGTAAAAAGCCGGTTGGACGGGTAAGAGCCGCCTGGTTGCGCGGCAGTGCCAGAAATCGTAAAAACAGCCATGCGGCAAGCTGCTCTTCGGGGGTGCTTTCAGTGATGGCATAGGAACTGCCGTTTACCACTACCGGGGTGTCCGCCTGCCCGGAGGGATACGGCAAAATGCCCCACTGATCCGCCGATGCAGCGCGGTCCATGGCACGTTTTTGCGGGATGATATCGGTTAAAGAGCCGGAATACAGCAGCGCCTGCCGGCCGGCAAAGTAATCATAGGGTTCAGCCAGACGCGGGATCCACAGGCATTCATTCACAGCCAGTTGTTTCAGCGTGGTCAGCGTGCTTTGCGTTTCAGGAGAAGTGAATTGGTAACGGTTGGCTTCGGCGTCATAAAGCCCGGCGGCTCCGGCGGCGGTGAGCCAGCTATAGGTAGTGTAGGCATCCGTGCTGATGATCCACCCGCCGGTCTGATCCACATCTTTGCGTTCTTTCGCGGCCGAGCAAACCTGGCTTGAAAAATCCCGCATGGTTTCGGGCGCCTGCTGGTAACCCAGCTCCTGCGCCCAGGTGAGGTTGTAAAAAAGCACATGCATATCGCGCACGCCAGGGAGGGCAATTTGCTTTTCGCTGCTCCTGTCCTGATCCCAGTATATCTGCGGGATATCTGCCTGTTCTTCGGTGGTAAAACCCCACTGTGGATAGGTGATATAGGGATTGAGGTCCGTGAAAACAGCCAGTTGCTCTTCCCAGCTCAACAATTGCTCAGAAGAGGCGATCACGACATCGGGCAAATCGTCCTCGGATACCGCTGCATCCATCATATCTACCAGCACCTGGGTGCCGCCGGCAGGGGTGGTGATGATCTGAATCCCCCAGGCGTTGGTGCTGTTGAATTCCTGGGTGACCGTTTCGAGCGCTTTCGCAAGGCTGCCGCTCCACGGGTGCCAGAAGTGAATTTCAAGCCCGTTTAGTTGTTCTGCGGGAACCTGCAGCAGTGGGTTGGGGGTGGGACTGGGCAGCGGAACCGCTGTATTTGTAGGGCGAATTGCGGTAGGGCTGGGGGGTAGCGGCGTGGATTGGTTGGAAGCGCCGTTTTGAGCGGCCGGCTGGCAGGCAGTGATGCCGGAAACAAGAAGGACGACCAGGGTACAAAGCAGCAGTAATTTTCTCATCGGGAGCGGTTAACTTTTTTGCGGTCTATTAATCAAATTCGGTTGGAAGATCAGGATGACGGTAAAGGTGAAACAAACGATCCACCACCTCGGGTGTGGTTCTGGGAAGTGACAGGTTGGGATAATTGCCCTCGGCGAAAAACTCCGCGCCACCCGTCTCCAGGCTGGTTTGTGGGCTGCCACCGGTGATTTCGCACTGGATGTACAGCTTATAGAGATGAAAGATAAAAGATGGATGCCCGTGTTTGTTACGGTCGTACAGCGCCAGAAAACGGGAGGCTTTTACTTCGTAGCCGGATTCTTCCCAGACTTCACGCTCCACTGCTTCACTGGGCGTTTCATTGATATCGATCCAACCGCCCGGCAGCGTCCACCCTCCGTCAGACAGTTCTTTGACCATCAGGATTTTGCCATCCTGAAAAACCACCCCGCGTACATCCAGTTTGGGGGTCATATACCCCGCCTGATCATTGAAGATCTGTTGGATGACCGGCAGGTCACAGGAGGCGTATGTGGAGACAATTTCAGCGGCAATTTCCATGATATGCTGAAACCGCTCCGCATCAAACGGGTTGGTTGTATAGGTCAGACCGTTTTGGGCATGCGCCTGTAGCGCCTGGGCCCACTCCAGCCATTTGGGGTTCGCCATGATCGTACTCCTCCGACGTATATTGTATCTTATCAACGACCGTCACGCCCGACAAGTTTGAGATTATCCACAGGCATGCTTCCGTTATGAGATCAGATTAACGCAGGGTGAATCTCTGGTGACAGATTGGTCACCGAACGTGTGAATGGATACAATAGATAAACTGATTCGTTTTTTACCAGGGGGTTGTTTATGTACGGGACAGTGGCTAAATACCGGATCAAACCGGGGATGCTGGATGAATTCAAAAACCGTTTTTCAGATGAATCCGGTGTGGATGGATTTCACTCGATTCGCGTTTTTCAAAGTGATCAGGATCCAAACGAGGTCTGGATGGTGGCGATTTTTGACGATGAAGAGACCTATTTCAGGAATGCCAACAGCCAGGAACAGCATTCCGAATACCTGAAATTGCGTGAAATGCTGGTCTCCGAGCCGGAATGGCATGATGGGCATGTGATCATCACCCAGGACGTGGAGCAAAGCTGATAAAACCGTTATCGGTGTCACCGTCTCCGGTGTGACCGCTTCCGGTGTCACCGCTTCCGGTGCAACCGTCTTCGGTACAACCGTTTCCGGTTGACATCCGCCGGAAAGCTCTGTATAATCTTGCTAACAATTGAACAGAAAACGGTCAAAAGTAGTAATGTGAACGTTACCTGACAGAGAGGGAGCGCATCTGCTGAAAGCCTCCTCAGGGAAACCAGCATGAAGTCGTTTGACAGAACTGCCGAAGAACGCTGATTTCAGCAAGTAGACCGGCACGGGTGAGCCCGATACAGCGAAACCCGGATATCTGTTCGGGGGTGAGTGCGCCGTACTGTGTGCGGCGAAATGAGGTGGTACCACGGAAGATGAACCTTTCGTCCTCAAGCGGACGAGAGGTTTTTGTTTTTAAGGGATTGTTTGTATCCATATTGGAGCGAAAGATGAGCAGCGAAAACAGTTTACCTAAAGCATATGATTTCAAGGCTACCGAGCAGCGACTGTACACCTGGTGGGAGCAGAATGGTTATTTCAAACCGTGGAATGATCCCAACAAGCCGGGTTTTAATCCGAACATCAAGCCGTTTGTCATTTCCATTCCGCCTCCCAACGTGACCGGCATTCTGCACATCGGGCACGCCTTGTTTGTTTCGGTGGAAGATCTGATGATCCGCTATCACCGCATGAAAGGCGATCCCACCTTATGGGTACCCGGTACCGACCACGCCGGCATCGCCACGCAGTTGCAGGTGGAGCGGCTGCTTCGGTCAGAGGGTACCTCGCGTGAGAAGGTTGGGCGTGAGGAATTTGTGCGCCGCGCCTGGCAGTGGAAGGAAGAGCACGGTGGGATCATCCAGCAGCAAATCCGGCGGTTGGGAGCCTCCTGTGATTGGGAGCGCGAACGCTTTACGATGGATGAAGGGCTTTCAAAAGCCGTACGCGAGGCCTTTGTGCGTTTGTACGATAAGAGTCTGATCTATCGCGGCGAACGGTTGATCAACTGGTCACCCGGGCTGCAGACTGCCATCTCCGATCTTGAGGTGGAATACTCGGAGGAGCCCGGTTTTCTGTATTACTTCAAGTATGTACTGGCCGATGACCCCAACCAGTTTATTCCGGTGGCCACCACCCGCCCCGAAACCATCCTGGGTGATACAGCCCTGGCGGTTCACCCGGATGATGACCGCTACCG
>DAISXR010000045.1:8396-11613 GCA_036825755.1 Anaerolineaceae bacterium | reverse complement strand
TGTGGGAAGATATGCGCCAGGCTGGTCTGGTGATTAAAGAAGAACCGTACGCCCTCAAGGTTCCGCGTTCACAGCGCGGCGGCGAGATTATCGAGCCGATGGTTTCAACTCAATGGTTTGTGAAGATCAAACCCTTGGCAGAAGCTGCCCTTGAAGCCGTAAAAGACGGACGCATCCGCATCATCCCGGATTTCTTCACCAAGGTGTATTACAACTGGATGGAGAACATCGAAGACTGGTGCATCAGCCGGCAGTTGTGGTGGGGGCACCGCATTCCGGTATGGTACTGCGCCGATTGCGGAAAGATCACCGTGGAACGCCAGGATCCCACCCGCTGCGCGCATTGCGGAAGCACGCGCATCGAACAGGACACGGACGTACTGGATACCTGGTTCTCCTCAGGACTGTGGCCGTTCTCCACGCTGGGCTGGCCCGAGAAGACACCAGATCTGGATTACTTCTACCCGACCAGTGTGCTGGAGACCGGGTATGACATTTTGTTCTTCTGGGTGGCGCGCATGATTATGGACGGGCTGGAGTTTACCGGCCAGATCCCGTTCCACACTGTGTATCTGCACGGTCTTATCCGCGACGAGCACGGCCAGAAGATGAGCAAATCCAAAGATAACATCATCGATCCGCTGATTGTCATGGACGAATTAGGCACCGATGCCATGCGCTTCACCCTGCTGGTGGGATCCACTCCCGGCAATGACACGAATTTGAGCGTTAAAAAGGTGGAAGCCAACCGTAACTTTGCCAACAAGATCTGGAATGCCAGCCGGTTTGTTCTGGGGATTCTGCCCCAGGCGCCGGCTGAGCCGCAGGAAGCCCCGCGCTGGACGCTGGCGGATCAGTGGATCCGGGCGCGCATCAACCAGTTGACCGGAGAGGTCACCCGCCTGTTCGATACGTATCAGTTTGGCGAGGCCGGCCGGCAGATCTATGACTTCTTCTGGAGCGAGTTTGCCGACTGGTATCTGGAAATTGCCAAGCTGCAGATGGCGGAGGGCGGAGACCGAGCCTTCTATACGGCCAAACTGCTGGTATCCACCATGGATACGGTTCTGCGGCTGCTGCACCCGTTTACCCCGTATGTCACCGAGGAGGTGTGGGGGTATCTCAAGCAGGCCGCCCAGGAACAATCCGCGCATTTCAGCCCGGCAGCCGGGTGGGAAGAAGCGCTGATCATCGCCCGTTGGCCGGAACCCGAAGAGTTGCCAGGTGCGGAACAGATCACCGCTGATTTCGGGTTGATCCAGGATATTGTGAGGGCTATCCGTAATGTGCGCGCAGAGAAGGATCTCAAACCGTCGCAGAAGATCCCGGCGGTCCTGGCTGCCTCTGCCGAACGGCGGCTGATGCTGGATGAGCAGAAAGGCGTGATCGCCTCACTGGCAGGGTTGGATATGAGGCAGCTTTCTCTGGCCGATGAAAACGCGGAAAAACCGGCCGATGCGCTGACGCTGGTAGTGGCCGGTGTCCAGATCCATCTGCCGCTGGCCGGTTTGGTGGATCGCGAAGCGGAGCAAGCCCGCCTGACAAAGGAACTGGCCGCGCTGGAATCACAGATTACGCGGTTGGAGAATCTGCTGGCCAGCGATTTTGCCAGCAAAGCCCCGGCGGCTGTGGTGGAAAAGGAACGCGCCAAACTGGCTACCTTCCAGGATTCGGCGGCCAAGTTGCGAGAGCAGATAAAAACCGCGTAAAGTAGATCAGGATCGACTGGAACCCGGTTACACATTAACCGGAATGATAAAGAGAACAGATTGAAACGATCACCGTTTCAATCTGTTTTTTGTCTGATATTCTTTGTTAATTGAAAAATGCAGGACAAACCCCAAAAAACCTCTATTCTTCTTCGTCTGTGGACTCATACCCGTCGAAAATATAGTCTTCCAGATTCTCCAGATCCACCTGGTCATCGGGGATAGCGAAATCACGGATGGAGACGCCCTGACGCTGCACTTCAGCATGGTTTCCGCACACCAGCGGATGCCAGGGCGGCAGACCTTTGCCTTCCGCCAGCAGGCGATAGGCGCAAGTGGGTGGCAGCCAGCCCAGGCTGTTGGCTTTCTCGGCGTCCAGCACCACGCAAGTGGGCATCACCACCGAGCGTGTATCATAGGCGGTACAGCGGCAGGTTTGCAGGTTGAGATAGCGGCATACCACACGGGTGGTGTAAATGTACCCATCTTCATCGTCCAGCTTGTACAGGCAGCAGCGCGCGCAGCCGTCGCACAGCAACTCCCATTCGGCGGGGGTCATTTCTTCCAGTGTTTTTGTCTTCCAAAACGGATTGTCTTTCATGGCACGCCAATGATACCGCATTTTACTGCCCGGCAGGCAGGATGCTCCACGTTTCAAGCGGTGTAACCGATGCGGCATCGAAATCCCACCAGTAGCGGAAGTAGTAATAATGATACCCGTCCAACTGGGCCAGGTTGCGCCCGCGCGTGACGATGATGTGATCGGCGGGGAGCGCGGCAAAGTACAGGTCACGCTGCATGGGTGCGCGTCCCCAAGTGGCATCCACGGGAACCCAGCCGCTGCCGGGCAGATAGATCTCCGACCAGTCGTGCTGCACGCTGCCCGGTGTAAATCCGTTTTCGGTGCAGCAAACCACGCCTTCCACAAAATTAGCCGGGATCCCGGCGGCCCGGTTGAGCGCAATCAGCGCGTCGCTGAACTCGGTGCAGTCGCCCGAGCCTTCTTCCAGGGCCGTTAGGGCTCCCACATCACGGGCATTGTAATTGGAATAGGTGATATGGTCGCCCACGTAATCGTACAACGCACGCGCGGTCTGGCATTCATCCATGCCGTCCTGCCGGATGGAACCGGCCAGGTTGAGGATCTCCGCCGCATCGGATTCGATATACGTTTCGTTGTTCAAATAAGAATCAATGCTGCTTCCGCTGCAACTGCTGAGATCAGCTCTGATCTCATTGACAGTAACCCGGTATGAAAAATCCAGAACCTGGCTTTCATCGGCCCCCAAATCCTGCAACTCGATCTCCGCGTACTGGTTCCCGTACTCATCCGTGACGGTGGTGAAGCTGTGCGAGCTGGAGAAGGCTTCAACTGTTTGATAGGGCGGGATGCTTTGGATCAGCGCGACCCGAATCACCACCCGGCTGGCAGACCCATCGCCGTCATTAGTTAGTTGGATCGATTCAACGATGTCGTAGGTGCGGGTTTCCGGTGTATCGATGTCAGC
>DAISXR010000045.1:0-8296 GCA_036825755.1 Anaerolineaceae bacterium | reverse complement strand
TGAAAAACCGGGTATCAGGAAAATGAGTAGCATTTTCTCAATACCCGGTCAGGGTCAAAGGGTTGGGTCGATCCGCGGGGTTTCCGGTTCAACCGCGGACAAAATGGGGCATCTCATCGGGAATGGGCAGGCTGATCTCCACAAAACCGGCAAACTGACCATCCTTATACCACGGATGCTGGTAGATCAACTTTTTCTGGCCATGTTTTTCGATGGTATATACATTGGATTTCTGGTTGGCGATCATGCTTTTCAATTTTTCCTGCGAGGCAGGCGAGTGGCATGAGAACATTTCTTTGCCGATCATTGCGTATCCACCGTTGGCTTCAAACACACTGGCGGATGCATCATTCATCTCCAGTACCACTCCGTTCACGTCACAAACCGTGATGGCGCCGATAAACCCCTCAATCCAATCGTTTTTGTGTTCCATACTTCCTCTTTAAGTCCAACCTATTTCCACGTTTTGATAAACTGCACCAGGATCTTGAGCACATTGTCGAACACCGACAGGCGCGAAACTTCATAGCCGTGACTGTTTTCACGCACATGGCCAAAATCGGCAATACGGGCAGCCCCGCCTGTTGCACCTACCATACTCGAATCACAGGCCGCCCCAAGCTGCAGTACGGGTTGAAGATCGGTGCCTGCTTCTACAGCAGCGTTCACCAGAAAGCGCAGTAAATCCTGGTCAAATTGCCCCAGACGATCCATACTCCAGATGGCAGGTCGTCCGTCGAGCGACAGGCCGGATTCGGGTGGGATGGGGCTGCCGTCAATCGAGATAAATGTCTCGCAGCGCTCGCGGTGAGCCAGGATACGCGCACCCTGCCCGCCCAACTCCTCCTGAGTGGTAAATGCGATGATGGTGGGGTGCTGCGGCTGGATGCCTTCCAGCTTCATCACCTTCAGCAGGCGCAGCAGGGCCACTACGCCCATGCGGTCGTCAAACGTCCAGGCTGCCACCAGCGGGTCGGCCGGGTTGCCGAACAGCACCGGCCCGCACTGGCTGCGCAGCGGAACGCCGCACGAACCGGGCCGCACACCGGCTTTTTTAAGCTGTTCCATGGTGAGACCGGTGATGACCTTTACATCACCCCACTCAACAAGCCGGTTCATTTTACTGCCGTGCGCCGCGCCAAAACCGGTGACACCCACGATGGTTTCATGGTCGCCCAATATCTCAATGGGTCGTTCACCCAGCTTCCAGGGCAGCAGACCGCCCGCATTTTCGATCTCCAGGCTGCCGTCCGGATGGATGATTTTCACCACAACGCCGATCTCATCAATGTGAGCCGCTAAAATGCACAGGCCCAGCGACGGATCCTGACCGGCCAGGCGTACCAGCACATTGCCGGCCGCATCGATCTCGGCTTTCCAGCCCATCTCATCGATCAGACCTGCCAAGAGACCGGACATCTGTTTTTCATTCCCGGATGGGGATGCAACACTCAGCAATTGACGGAACACATCCAACGCAGAAGGAATTTCTTCGGGCAGTATCATAAGCTCTCCAATTTTTTGTTTCCAGTAAATTTTTAGGATGAATGGTTTAATTTCGCCAGATCAGAATGGTAGGCGTACTCGTTTTCCATCTCACCGACAAAATCAGGCAGGTTCTGATGACCCAGTTGCTGGCGGACGGCGTGCATCTCACCGATGTGGAACCAGTAGTGGTAAATGACGCGCTGCAGGAGCGTGCCGGTATTCTCATCCATCGGTTTGCCTTTGTAGTGTAAGTACTGTTCCAGATCCGCCGGGGTGAGCGTATCCAGGAACTCATCCGCGCGGGTGGTGACTTCCTTCCAGGCGGCTTTCATGTCTGCCAGCGGAGGTGTGGAAGCCGGTTTACCGGAACCGGTCAAATCACGCAGACCCGGCTGGACGATGATCCCCTGGGCTACAAAATTCCAGTAGGCGTTCTCATGCGTGGCCAGGTGACCTACCATCCAGCTAATGCAGTTCATGGGCAGCAGCCGTTTCACGGCATCTTCCTCGCTCACATCTTCAAAGCAGCGTTCAAATTCGTGACGGGCAAATCGGAGTTGATCGACCATGTGTACAGACATAATATTCTCCTGGTGATGTGACTGTAGTCTTACTGTAGTCTTATTGAAGTCTGCTGGAGGCCATTTTACCATGCGGGCAAACATACAGGCACAGACCGCATACCCTTAACCCCAGTTCCTTTTCCCGCTCATCGAAGTAACGCGAGCACGCGGCGGCATCCAGGCGGACGGAGCGGGGGTCTTCCGGGCGAAAATTGACGCCTTTGATAGCTCCCGCCGGGCAGATATCTGCGCAGTCGCGGCAATCGCCGCAGCGTGTTTCCATTAAATGACCGGTGGGTTCCAGCGGGGCATTGGTGAGCACGGTGGCAAAGCGCACTCGCGGCCCGTTTTGCGGGGTGACGAGCAGGCAGCTTTTACCGATCCACCCCAGGCCGGCCAGTGAAGCCGCTATTTTGTTGGAAAAGACCGCCTGGTGGTTGACCGAATCCACCGTTTGGGCCACCGGCACGGGGAAATTGCGATACCCGGTGGATTGCAGCATACCCGCCAGCGCCAGCGTGATTTGATCCAGACGCAGATTGACCGCGTCATAGGCCATATAACGGTAGTTGGTGATGGCTATCTTGTTGTGGTGATCGGCAATGCCGTCCACCAGGCTGTGTTGCAGAGTAATCCCCACCGAGATTGCGTAAGGGTAAGATGCCACTTCCTCGCCGCCCTGGGCCAGAATGGCTTCATGGGCCGGGCTCAGATCGGCAATCCCAAAATACGTGGCACCCATGCTGAACGCTATCTCACGAAGATTGGTTGAATCGTAGTGCATCATACCTCCTTCTGTTTTTGAGCGATATACAAGCCGCGTCCGTAGATGCCATCGGCTTCATACGTAACAGACAATCCGGTACGTAAAAAGGCATCGGTCATTTCGTCCCGGGTAAACAAGCCCAGTTCATGGTGTTCCAGAAAATATTGTGTGCCTTGCGGCGTTCCCACCAGGTGGTGAAGATCCAAAATGGAAATCCGACCGTCGACCATGCTGGTATTCACACGCGCGATCTTCAGATCCGGCAGATCGACCGTTGCTATATGCGGCGTGTTGGGGTGCCACATGTCCGGGGTAAACCAGGGCTCCACCAGCAGCAAACCGCCCGGTTTCAGATGGTCGGCCATGCATTCCGCCGCCCGTTGAAGGCGCTCGACGGTGCGCACATAGCCAATACTGCTGAACAGGCAGGTGATCACATCATAGGTGTTCCTCAAAAAAAAATTGGCCATATCACCCACGTGCAGCGGGATACCCGGCAAACGGCGACGGGCTACTTCGATCATCTCGGCGCTGATATCCATCCCTTCCACCTGGAAGTCTGTTTGAAGCTGTTCCAGGTGCAGCCCGGTGCCGCAAGCAATATCCAGCAGGTGTTTACCGTCCGTCTGCAAATGGGCAAATATGATTTGCTTCAGCAGATTGGTTTCAGCAGCGTAGTCTTTCATCGCCAGATAAATGGCATCATAATATTCGGCAGATAATTGATACATGGGATCATCTCCGGCAGGATTTAGTTTCAATTCCGGTGAGATAAATACTATAACACGGATTACCCCGGGAGCGGTTCACCGGATTGAGGGCAAAGGATCTCAAAAGGGAGGGATGAAAAACCGGGAAGCGTGTGACTCAGGCGTGCGACTGTCTGCGAATATGGGTGAGAAACTCTTCCACCAGATCCTGCACTGCGGTTTCTACCACCGCTGAAAGCGGGGTGAACTGGTCATTGCCCACCGGCTGAATGCCGATGATACGCACCTCGCAGTTCATCTCCTGCCGGATGTACCCGGCCAGCATGGATAGTGGAAAGTTGTGGGTGCTGGCGGTTATCCCGTCAATCAGATCCGGGTCCAGCAGGGTCATTTGCCCGGGCTGCAGATCCATCTGCGCGGCATCCACCATCACCACCAGATCCGGCTTGAATTTGCGGATGCTGCCGGTTGAATTTTCAGGAGCGATGGCCCCTTCAATCAACAGCACGGTGGGGATGGTGTTTAAATGAGCAGCAGGAGCTGCATCGCTGTCCGCCGGGAGTTTTTCCCTGAGCAGGCGGACAAACTGCACTCCTGCTGCGTCGTCTCCGTTAAGTTCGTTGCCGATACCGAGCAGAACCATCCGGTAAGCGGATGTTCTAGTTTCCTCCGGCAGAAGAATCTGCCACATCTGTTTCGAGGTGCTGGCGGATATCGTCATATCTTCCGTAGTATACCTTGAAATCATCCTGTTTCAAGGCAGCCAGTTCCCACACTGTGTTGGACAGGTGGATGGCGTCCGCGCGGCAGCTTTCAACGCACTGCGAACAGTAAATGCAGCGGTTCTCATCGTATTCCATGACAAACCGTTTGGCTTTGCGGTCCAGGATCACCAGTTGGATGGCATTGGCCGGGCAGTCTTTCACGCACAGTCCGCAGCCGGTGCACAGGCGGTAATCCCAGATCAGTTTCCCGCGCAGGCGTTCCGGGGTGGGAGTGACTTCCACCGGGTATGAAACCGTGGCCGGCGATTTGAACAGCGAGCGGACGATATCACCAAGCATTGCGCCAATTTTCATAGGATCCTCACAAGAATGGTAACCAGCAACTGCAGGAGCGCCAGCAAAGCGCCGATACGCCACCACAGACCCACCGTCTGGTCGATACGCAGGCGGGCGAACAATGATTGCAGACCAGCGATGACCAGCAGCAGTGCAAAGGTCTTGATCAGGAATGCGATCGGGTTGGCGAGGCCACCCAGATAGAAGGCAGCCACCAGGGTCAGGCCGATCACCAGCTCGATATCCTTGCCCAGGCGGAACAGGGCATATCCGCGGCCGCTGTATTCGGTTAACGCGCCGGACACAATTTCGGTTTCGGCTTCCGGGGCGTCAAAGGGTGGCAGTTCCAGCTTGCCCATCAACCCGATCAGAGCCACCAAAAAACCAATCGGCTGGGTGACGATCAGCCACAGGTTGGTACCCGCGTAGTTGTTGATCTCGCTCACCTGCCAGGTGCCCGCCACAATGGCCGGGCCCAGCAGGGCCAGCAGGAAGGGGGCTTCATACGAGAAGAGCTGGGTCAAGGTACGGGTGGCGCCGATCAGCGAGAAGCGGTTGGGGGTGTTGGCGCCGGAAAGACCCAGGCAGAGGGTCATCATGCTCAGCAGATAGAACACCACGATCAGGTCACCGGCGAAACTGGCTACCGGTTTGAGACCAAACATGGGGGTGTACAACGCTGAGGTCAGAATGGCTGCCATGGCAAAGATGGGCAGGCCAATGAACAGGGCGGGCTGCACGCCGTTGGGGATAATCTCCTCTTTCGCGAGCAGCTTCACCATATCGGCTACCGGCTGGAAGAAGCGCGGGCCAATACGGTTCTGATAGCGGGCAACCAGCTTCCGATCCACGTATTCATACACGGTACTGATGAACAGCAGAAACAGGCCTCCCGGAAATACGATCATTTGGAATAAACCTTCAACAATGTTCATTTGTAGTACTCAATTCCATATTTGCGTAATTGTTCCCAGGTCATGGTCGTGTCACTGTTCTTGCTGTGCACATCGATCATGCGGTCGTTGCAGGAGAAGCAGGGGTCAATACCCACCAGCATCATGGGCGCATCGGCCAGCTTGTGCCCCACGATGAGAGACAAAATGGTGCCCCAGTTCGGCAGGGTTGGGGTGCGAACTTTTACCCGCTCAGGGCTTTCGCCGCCGCTGCTGGCGGTGTAATAGAACAACTCGCCGCGCGGGGCTTCTACACGGCTGATCACTTCACCGGCCGGGATCTTGCGGGGAACTTTCACCTGCAGTTCGCCTTCGGGCAGGTCAGCCAAAATCTCACGGACCAGGCGGTAGGTTTCAAACAGTTCGTTGATGCGCACCACAAAACGGGCGTGCAGATCACCGGCGGTTTCCACCACTACCTTGGGGATGTATTTGTCATAAGCCACGTAAGGAGCATCGATACGCAGATCCTGGGTCACACCCGAGGCGCGCGCGGTGGGTCCCACAGCGCCCAGCAGCTCGGCCTGTTCTTTTGACATGGTACCGATGTTCACGGTACGGCGCAGGAAGCTTTCATCGGTGTTGATCACGTCCAGGTAGTGCTTCGTGCGTTCTTCCAGGAAATCGAGGCCTTTCAGGATCATGTCGATTTGCTGCTGGCTCACGTCGAACTTCACGCCGCCCAGAATATTGGCGGAGTAGTTCACCCGGTTGCCGCACAGGTTCTCGAGAATGTCCATGATGGTCTCGCGGTCGCGCCAGGTGTACATGAACAGGGTGTCAAATCCGCCTTCATGAGCTGCCACGCCCCACCACAGCATGTGGCTGTGGATGCGTTCCAGCTCGCAGAACAGGGTGCGGATTGCGTTGGCGCGCGGTGAAATGGTGACGCCGGCCAGTTGTTCCACGCCGATGGAATACGCAGTGGCATGGATGTGCGAGCAGATGCCGCAGATTCTTTCCAGAATGTATGCATTCTGCTGCCATGAACGGCTTTCGGTGGCTTTTTCAATTCCGCGGTGGGCATATCCCAACCGGGCGGTGCCGCCGGTGATGATCTCGCCGTCCACGGTGAATTCAAAATGGCCGGGCTCTTTGAGGGCGGGATGCTGCGGGCCAATCGGGACAACAAAGTTTTCGCTTAGCTGTTTCATCAGTAGGTTCCTCTAGTTCTTTGCGGTCTCTTTTAAACCGGTAAAGGATTTCCGCAGCGGGTACGTGTTTTGCGGCCAATCATCCGGAAGGAGCAAATGCTCCTCTTTGGTGGGCAGGTTGCGGAATTTGACCCCAAACATTTCTGCTGCTTCCAATTCATAATAAACCGCTGAAGGAATCAGATTGGAAACGCTCGGGACGCCCGGGTTGGTGTACGTCACCCATACATGCAGGGTGAGCACTGCCGCGCCTTTTGAGAAGTGATACATCAGCTCGATGGAGCCATCACGTTCGCGGTCTTCGGAGGGGTTCTGTTCCTGCTGCCGCCATTGCCGGTCGCCCAGTTCGCGAGATACGTTACCCGGGTGGTCCAGACCGGTGATGGCTGAAAGGTATCCCCAGCGGGTATCAATGATTTTTTGTACCACTTCCAGCAGGTTGGTGGGCTGGATCAACGCATCCAGGCGGAAGTCAGCCGGGCGGTGTGTGGAAAACCCAAAGGGGGCCAGCAAGTCTTCGGCTGCCTTTAACGTGAGTTGAATTTTTTCTGTATCCATTGTCATTCTCCTTAGAAGACGTTCTCAACCCACTCGGCTTTTTCTTTGTGCTTGGGTTTCGCAGCCGGGGCCGCCAGGCTTTCCAGCAGGGCCACAATCCCGTTGATCACGGCTTCAGGGCGCGGAGGGCAGCCGGGGATATACGCATCTACCGGGATGACCTTGTCGATGCCGCCGCAGATGTTGTAGCAGCCCTGAAAGACGCCGCCTTCCAACGCACAGGATCCCACAGCCACAACAAATTTAGGCTCGGGCATTTGTTCATAGATGCGCAGCAGGCGTTCGCGTGATTGGCGGGTGACAGGTCCGGTGCACACCAGCACATCGGCGTGGCGGGGGCTGCCCTGCAGTTTGATGCCAAACCGCTCAATGTCGTGGCGGGGGGTCAGGGCATCCAGGATCTCAATATCGCAGCCATTGCAGGAGCCGGAATTGTAATGGATGGCCCAGGGCGAATTGATGCGCCCCCAGCTTTTGAACTTGGTCAATAATTGATCAAAGTACGATTCACTCACTTGGTTCTCCTTTTTTAACCCAGGATCAGGGCGAGTAATGCAATGACCAGCCCGCCGATGTAGATGGCAGAGGTTCCACTGATTTCATTGGCGCCGAGAACCAGCATTCCAAGGTGCAAAATGGCAAAGAAGAAGGCGATCAGGATGAAGGGCTTGTAGCCGGGGGCTGCAAGATTGATCGGGGCTTCCTCGCCGCTGCCGTAAATACTGGATTTCAATTCGGATGGTTTTTCAGGTCCGGCCATCCGCTTGCCTAACAGCACAATACCCACAACCAGCGGGAGATAGACCAGGATTGCGATGGGCGGTGATAATAAAATCTCCATATTCTGTTCCTTTACCGTACCGTTATCCAAAAATCGCCAGCAGGCTGGCAGAAGCAGTTTCAAACAACCCGTTCAGAAGGGACGGATAGAAACCGAGCACAATTATACCGGCTGAGAGAACAATTAGGGGTAAAACGATCCAAAAACTCAGCTTGTTCCCTT
Organism: Anaerolineaceae bacterium; assembly: GCA_036825755.1. Taxonomy (GTDB): domain Bacteria; phylum Chloroflexota; class Anaerolineae; order Anaerolineales; family Anaerolineaceae; genus JAJFTV01. Next base: position 40 of record DAISXR010000045.1, on the reverse strand, counting down.
CCAGCACGGCGGCTGAGGGTTCTCTGCGGTACATGCGGTT
>DAISXR010000044.1:16144-27973 GCA_036825755.1 Anaerolineaceae bacterium | reverse complement strand
ACCATCCAGTCGATTTCTGCGTGATCTTCCCTTGACAAACAACACAGTTACTTCGAAGGGTCAGGCAGCGATTTTTGCTGCCTGACACGGAGAAATCCGCCCGAAAGAGAATTAATCAATTTTCCATATATGGAACCTTGATGGCCTATCCTCGGGCGGATCTCTGCGTGAAAACTTCGTTTTCACTACGAGATGACAGAAGGTGAGTGATGCGCGGACGCCGCTCTGTCGGGATGACAAAATGGGGTGGGTTCGGGGCTGTCACTCACGCGCGAGAACGCCCCCTCCAGTGTCATTTTGTTGTTTCAGACAACTAATGGTTGTCTGAAACACAGAAAACTGCAGGCGGCTGACCGCCTGGGAGCTGATCTTTGAACGTTTCCATAACTGGAGCCAGTATGATAGACCGTTGTCCGATCCCTCGTCGCGGCGCATACGCCGCTCTGTCGGGATGACAAAAAGGGGTGGGTTCAGCGCTGATATCCGCGCGCGAGAAGGCCTACACAATCTGTCATTTCGCCGCGGACGGCTGACCGCCTTTCCAATCTGTAATCCGGTAATAACACAATCATCACGCAATCGGTTGTTTGATACTCTCGAAGTGATATATAATCTGGCTGAATTCACCTGTTACAGACAAACATCGGTTATCTGAACGTCCATTTACCCGTTACCTGGATGAGGAAGAAAACCCTATATCAACAGCAAGGGAGTTGTCCTATCATCTTTCGCCGCACACTGCTCCTCTTCACCATTTTCTCCCTGTTCCTCAGCGGCTGCGGTCAAACTGGCCCGGCTTCGCTCACCACGGATGAGATCATTCAGAAGGCTTCACAACGAATGGCTTCACTGAAAGGGTTTCACTTCGTGATTGATCGATCCGGATCGCCGGCTTTCCTGGATACAGCCGAAACATATTCATTTCGTCGGGCGGAAGGCGATTTTGTCGCCCCCGACAGCGCCCAGGCTTCAGTGCGCATCATCACCCCGGGATTGATCGCTGAAATTCAATGCATCGGGATGGGTGATCGATACTGGGAAACCAATGTGTTGAGCGGCGAGTGGACGGCGCTTCCGCCTGAGCAGGGTTTCAACCCGGCGGTATTGTTTGATCCCGAGATCGGGTTTCAAACCATCATCGAGGGCGATCTGACGGGCCTGACGCGGCTCGAGGACGAGGAACTGGAAGAACTGCCCGGCCGACCGTTGTATGTTCTATCCGGGAAAATGCGCGGAGAGCATATTAACACCATGAGCTACGGCCTGATGGGACCGCAGGAGATGGAGATCAGGCTGTGGATTGACCCTGAAACGTTTGATATGCACCGCATCCTGATTACCCAATCTCGACCGGACAACGAGCCCACCCTCTGGCAGATCGACTTTTGGGATTTTGACCAGGTAGTCACCATTACTGCGCCCTAAACTACCCGATGAACCAACAACCCGTTCTCTCATCCGCAAGGCGCTTTCTCATCATCTGTGTGATATGTATTCCCATCTTTATCGGGGCCATGGATTTAACGGTCGTGTCGGCCGTACTACCGCGCGTGATTTATGATTTGGAACTGCCCGTGCAAAGCGGTTGGGACGATGCGGCCTGGATGGTGAGCGGATACCTGCTGGCATATGCGATCGCCATGACCTTTATGGGTAGACTGTCTGACCTGCACGGCCGGCGCTGGGTTTTTCTGATCTCGCTGGCTGTCTTTGGGTTCGGTTCCCTGCTGGTGGCCACGGCGCAAGGCCTGCCCTCTACACTGGTGCTGCGGGTGCACTATCTCTTTTCCAGCTCGCGCCCTGATGTTTCACGGATCTATCTATGGGTGCTGATTGGAGCCAGGGTGATCCAGGCATTTGGTGCGGGCGCAATGGTACCCATCGGAATGGCGCTGGCAGGCGATTTGTACGAGGCCGGAAGCAGGGCCAAAATCCTTGGACTGATCGCCGCGGTGGATACCGGCGGTTGGGTGGTAGGGCACCTGTACGGTGGAATCATTGCCAGGTTTTTCGACTGGCGGCTTATCTTCTGGCTGAACCTGCCTGTGTGTGCCATCGGCCTGGTTTTGATTTACTTCCTGCTGCGAAACTTGCCACGGTCGCTTTCAGAAGGCAAAATGGATTGGCCCGGCGCGGCCCTGATCTCACTGTGTCTCACCTGTCTGAGTATTGGATTGGGCTCGAATACGGAGACCACCGGCATCACACTGGATCAATCCGCGATTTTACCCGGCTATGCTCTGCCTTATCTGGGAGCTTCGGTGGTTTTTCTGGTTTTATTCTGGTACCAGCAAAAAAGATCGAAATGGCCCCTTATCCCACTGGCGCTGTTCCGCACCCCAAATTTCACGCTGGCCAATCTTGCCAATTTCCTGTTTGGGATGAGCATGTTTATCGCCATTGCCAATGTGCCGTTATACATCAACACACTGGCAGCCGCCAATCTTGAGCAGGGCGCCTGGGACAGTGGCTGGCTTCTGGCCGGTCTGACGGTTCCCATGGCGCTGGCTTCTATTCCCGGGGGCTGGCTGACCGCCAGAGCGAACTACCGTCTGCCGGTGGTGCTGGGCATTCTGCTGGCCGTCACAGGTTTTGGTCTGATGAGCACCTGGAAAGCTGATACCGCTTACACAGTGATCATTCCGCACTTGATCCTGTGCGGGATTGGGCTGGGTCTGACCATGGCCCCACTATCAACAGCGATTTTGAACGCCGCTCCCGGACCCAACCGTGGGGTGGCTTCCTCTATTTTGATCATCTTTCGATTGGTCGGCATGATTACCGGCGTCTCCAGCCTGGCCACATACGGGCTGCATCGGGCTGATACCCTGAGCCGCACCCTGTTGACCAACCCTGGCGATACCGCGCAAATTTCTCATGTGGCGGTTCTTGTTGCTGAAAAAGTGATCCAGGAAACCTTTTTAATTGCCGCCGGTGTGTGTGTGTTGGCTGCACTCCCCGTGTTGTTTTTATCAAAAAGTCATTCAAACGAGGTAAAAAAATGATAGATCCCAATGTACAGGTTGTGGAAACCCCGCAACCTCCCAAAAAATCATCCAAGACGTTAATTATCATTCTCATTGTATTGGCTGTTTTGTTGTTCTGTTGCTGTGCTGCAGCGGCTTCTCTGGTTCTGCTGGATCCGTTTGATCTGGATCTGATTGGCCGCCTGACCGGAAAAACAGATCTGGCCGCCAAAGCCATGCCTGTGGATACCCCCATGTATCTTGGCATCAATCTAGCCAATTTCTCTCCCGACAAGGTCAATGAAACCATCCGGCCATTTATGGAAGCGTCGGGTCAGTTTGATCAAAATGACAGCGGGGATTTGATCGACGAACTGGACCAATCGTTGAGTGAAACAGCAGGAATGACCATCACCGATGATGTTATCCCGTGGATCGGGCAATATATCGGAATCGGCTATTTCAATCCCATGTCCAGCACCCTGACAGGCGATTTGGCTGAGACCCAAATTGTTGTTTCTGTGGAAGCCCGCGATAAAACCAAAGCGGATGAATTTATCCAGAAGCTGATCAGGTCGTTTCAGGAAGAGGATAGCACGTACTCCGTGACAGAACAGGCTTATGAGGGCGTCACCATCTACGCCCTGAACGACGGTTACCAGTCCTTCGCCATCTGCCGTTCCGGTTCGCTGGTATTGTTTGGTACACCGGAAATGAACGTACAGAACGCCATCGATGCGCAAAAGGGTGAAAATTTGCGGCAGAGCAACAGCTTTAAAAAGATGGTAGCCCAACTGCCGGGTACACAGGGGATTTCTGTTTATTTCGACGGCGAACAGGTTAGAAATCTACTCAATACCGCCATGTCAGGTTACGGCATCCCATCAATGCAAGGCATCGCTCAATCTCCTATGGAAAGCTGGCAGGATTCGATCATTGCTCTTTCTTTGGTGGACGCCGGTGTTCAGATGGATGTGGTCTCCAGTTATGATCCGGAACGCCTGTCTGATGCTGATATTCAGATGATGTCCGGCAAAGGGGGTATCCCCGCTTCGGTGAGCAGACTGCCTGAAGACACGATTATGTACATTGCGTCCAAACAATTGAACCTGTTATGGCAAACTTACCGTGGCGCGGTAATTACAGCGACCGGAAGCGATGCCGATTATGTGGAAATGATGAACCTGCTGGAACAGCAGATCGGCTTTGATCTTGAGGAAGATCTGGTTGCTTATTTGGATCAGGATTGGACCATCGCAGTGGTGCCTGACTACAATGAGATTATGATACAGCTTGCGGATCTGCCGGTTGGGGTAATGGGTGTGTTTGGCACATCCAATCAACAGGCGCTCCAGCAGACACTGACTGATTTCAACGCATTTCTGGGAACCTCCGGGCTTAGCGTTAACACACAGGAAGAGAACCAGTACACCCTGTACGAGATCGGTGATCCCACCACGGGTTCATCTGTAGCGGCTTACGGGATTGGCAATGACTATCTGGGTATCAGCACTTCCCGGGATACTCTGGTGAATTTTTTCCAGGGCAACTCCACCCTGGGTGATGTGGAGGAGCACACGAAAGTCTGGCAGGCGTTTGACGACAACGTCATTCCGTCGATGTATATGGATGTCAGCGCCGGGTTTGAGTTATTGCGGACGGTTGAAGGCGAGTATTACGCCAGCGACTTTGCTGAAATTGCGCCATACATGGAGATTATTCCGTATATCGCCATGGGATCAACGCCTTATCGGGATGGAGTGGTGAAAAACACACTGATCATTTTCATCGATAAGGAATAGCGTTTTTTGTAATAAAAATCGGCATGGTTCTGGTTGATGATGTTTCCAGATATGGAAACATCATCACAAGCCCCTGTTCGATCCCTCGTCGCGGCGTCCGCGCCGCGACGAGGGATGATAAAATGGGGCGGGTCGCAGGGCTGCCTTCCACGCGCGAGAAGATTCATAAAAACAACAGGGGCTGACCGATACCGGTCAGCCCCTGCCGTTTGTGTGAAGCCATAGGCTTCAATAATTATTTCTTTTTCGGTTTATCTTTGTCATTGTTCGCGTGCATGGGCGGGCCCTGGGTTCTATCGTGGTTCGAGTTGCCGTTGTTGGCCTGCTCGATCACCACTTCAGGGTCCTCAACATCGGTTTGATGCGGGTTGCCGTTCAGACCAAGGGCTTGTTTCACCTGGCCCCATCCGCCCAATTCCTGTTTCATGGCGATGATATCGGCTACTGAGGTTGCATTGCCCAGTTGTTCACTGGCTTTAATGGCGTTCATGATCTCACCAAAGCCCAGGCCATCTACGCAGAACCAGCTCATGATCTGTTCATAGTACAGACCGCTGCGTTGCGCCAGACGTTCGGCGACATTGTGGATATCCGCCAGATTTTCGCAGTAATTACCGCCCTTGCTGCCTTCGCCGTCACCGGCGAACAGAAGCTGAATGCCGGTGGCCAGGATGGTATCTACGCCCTGCAGGCCGTTCAGGATGATCACATCACCCACTTTCAGGGTGGTGAGATCAAATCCCTCGGGGGCGGTGACGGTGAAGGTGAGACCTTCTTTGGTCACGAAGGTGAAGGTGCCCGCCACCAGATCGATCGCGGTCACGGTGCCCACAAATTCTTTTGCCTCCAGCACAACCACCTGAGTGGCCGCCAGGGAAGTCTCGGTCAGCAGGCCGGTCACCTGTACGGTGCCGCCCACCACCAGCGTGGTCAAATCAAAACCAGCTGGAGGAGTGACCGTGTAGATTTCGGTTTCCGAAACCTGCAGGACAAACGTGCCCAGCGTTGTATCAATGGATTGAACGGTGCCGGTATAGGTGGTCTCTGTCTGGGCCATAACCGGAATGGCTATGCCAAGAAGCAGAACAATCACAAGACTTGAAAATAGAATTTTTTTCATTTAGTTGACTCCTGTTGTGTGGTTTTTCGTGCTAAAACGAAAAATCTAGTTTCCTGCCCAGGCGGTCAAGTAAGCAGTGGTGAGAGCAGTCCCCCAAAATGTTTTACAACGCGTGAACAACAATACCATCATACCTCTTAAAACGGAAAAATACCATATTTAAAATTAGAAATTGGTAAGAAATTAGTGGAAAATATCACAATTCCATCCTCACAGGACCGGTTTTAAGATAAAACCGCCGCGTTGCGCGGCAGTTGTTTATGGGGAATAATCAGTTGATTCCTACAGCTTCTTTACCGGGAACTGGATTTCCGAAACATACGAGGGATCATCCTGGCGAACAGGGCCGTTTCCGCTGTAAATGTAGATTTCGCGGTTGGGGCCGGTGATCTGATAGCCGTTGACGTCCAGCCAGCGTAGCATTTCCTGGTAGGCTCTGGTAAGGCCGTTATAGGGCCCGTGGTGAACCAGACTTGCCATGCTTTCCTCGGCGGGCAGTCGGCGGATCTGCGCCTGTGTGGATGCCAGAGGGCCTTCGCCCAGCTTTTCTCCGATTGCATCGGGAATGAAATAGCAAACCTCCAGATCGTGATCTCTTTCTTTATGCTCACTGTCGTGATCGATGCAAAAGCAAGGCGGGGTGATCTCATTGCGGGCTTTTTGCATGGCGGTGTGAAGCTGGTCCCATAACTCACCCTGTTCTGGGTAGGTTGGAACCACCCCGCGCACGGATGCGATCCAGCAGGCGGGAATGGATTTGATGGTTACATCGATTGTGGTCATGGTATTCTCCTGTTCAAACTCTTTCAGCCTCGCTTCAATACGGTCCAGCGTGGCCTGCTGCCGGCTCACTTCCTGGCGCAGCTCCACCCGACGGCGGCGAAGTATGCCTACCATCTGACTGGCGGTCAGGTCACTTTCCAGCAGTATGGCAACTAGCTGCAATGAGAGTCCCAGATCCTTGAGCGCCAGAATGCGCTGAAGCTGTGAAAACTGCGCGGCGGCGTAATAACGGTAGCCGGTGCTGGGGTCTACCTGAACGGGTTTCAGCAGACCCAACTCATCATAATAGCGCAGCGTTTTCACGGTTACATGGCTGATTTTTGAAAAGTCTCCAATTTTAATCATGGTGTATCCGGGTTCCTTTGAACTTTGAAAGCGCTTTCATACCTATCTTACGGTATCCGGTAAGGGGAGAGTCAAGACCCAATTTGTTATCGCGTATAATAAACAGATATTCCCTGCAGGTACAACCGAAAAGGAGTTTCGATGAGCACAGACATCTTCCCAGTCAACGAACCAGCGTTTGATGATTTTAATTCAGCCATGGAAAAAATTCTCCAGGATTTCAAGCTGCCCGGATTTGCTGCAGCAGCCGTGCGCGGAGACGATGTGATTCTCTCCAAAGGATACGGCGTGCGCGATACCGAGAAGAAGCTGGGTATCGATTCGGACACCATTTTTGCGATTGGCTCGGCTTCCAAGGCTTTCACCACCATGGATATGGCTATTCTGGTGGAGCGCGGTTTGCTGGAGTGGGATAAACCGGTGCGCAACTATCTGCCCAATTTCAAGCTGTATGACCGCACTGCCACCGAGCATATGACCCCGCGCGATTTGGTATGTCACCGCAGCGGCCTTCCGCGGCACGACCTGGTATGGTACAACAGTCCGCGCTCGCGCCAGCAGATTCTTGATTCTTTACAATATCTGGAACCCAATAAAGACTTCCGCTCTACCTGGCAGTACCAGAACCTGATGTTTCTGACCGCCGGCATGCTGGTGGAGAAAATCAGCGGCATGTCATGGGAAGATTTTACTCAGAAGGAAATTTTCGACAAAATTGGCATGAGCCGCAGCAATACATCGGTGGGCAAATCTCAGGAATCCGATAATTTCTCGTACCCGCACCAGGAGGTGAAGGGTGAGATGGCGCGTATCCCCTTCCGAAACATCGATATGATCGGCCCAGCCGGGTCCATCAACTCTTGCCTCAACGATATGACCAAATGGGTGCGCCTGCATTTGAACGGCTCGGTGGATGGAAAAGAGTTGGTTTCCAAAGCCCAGATAAAGGAATTGCACTCTCCCGCCATGGTCATGCCAGAAGCTTTTATGGGTCTGGAGGAGTACAAGGAAATTACCCAGGGAAATTATGCTCTGGGATGGTTTGTGCAGTATTACCGCGGTCACAAGCTGATCCATCACGGCGGGGCCATCGACGGTTTCCTGGCTATGATCACCTTCATGCCCGATGACAACATCGGCACTGTTGTGCTCACCAATGCCGGCGGCATGTCGGCCTTCTGGGCAGTCACTTTTATGATGTACGACCGGCTGCTGGGTCTGGATCCACTGCCGTGGCATGACCGCTGGCTGGCTCAGACACTGAAAGCCAAAGAGATTGCTGAAAAAAGCCAGGAGAAATCCGCGTCCAAAAAGGTGGAGGGCACCAAACCGTCGCACGATTTGGGCGCTTACGCCGGTGAATTCTTCCACCCCGGGTACGGCTCATTTACGGTCAAGCTGAAGGATGACCAGTTGTTTGCGTACTACAACAACATGGAATTCAAGCTGGATCATTATCATTACGATATTTTTGAGGCCAACAGCACCGAGATGGCGGGTCAGGCCGGTTTGCCGGTGTTCTTCTACACCGATTATCAGGGCACAATCGGTAAAATGGCAGCCCCGCTGGAACCGAATGTGAAAGAGATCGTTTTCGAACGAGTCGCCGATCAATCCATGTACGAGAAAAGCTTCCTGGAACAGTTCATCGGCAAGTATGAAATCAGCGGGCATCACGCGGTGGTATCGCTGAAGGGCGATAAAGTGCTGGTGATCGCCGTCCCCAACATGCCGGAGATGGAACTGGAACCCTGCCAGGGAACCGAGTTCAAGCTGAAGGGCATGGAAGTGGTGCGGATTGAGTTTGTGAAGACCGATGGCGTGGTGAGCGGTCTGGATATGTCGCAGCCGGGCGGTGTGATGTCGGCCAAAAAGGTTGAGTAAGTAAAACAAACATTAAGCGCTGTATCGGCGGGGGCGGTTCATCAACCGCCCCCGCCTTTTTCGAGGTTCACCATCCTCTTGTGTCATGTCGAACGAAGTGAGACATCGGCGTTGGGCCTGTGCGAAGGATTTTCGATTATCGAACAGTAAATTTGGTAGGGGCGGTTCATGAACCGCCCCTACAAGCCCTGATTGGCAATTCTGTCATCTCGCAGAGATCCGCCCGAGGGTTCATCTTCGCATGGTTCCATAAATGAAAACGCCCAAAGATCTTCTCTCGGGCGGATTTCTTCGCGTCAGGCAGCCAAAAACGCTGCCTGACCCTTCGAAATGACATAGGAGGGGGATTCTCGTGTGTGATAGGCAGCCCAAAGAGTTCCATTTTGTCATGTCGAACGAAGTGAGACATCGGCGATGGGCCTGTGAGAACAATATTCATTCGGTTCAGAGTGTACTTTTATCCATGTTGTTAAATGCGTATAGCCATTTATGCATATACTCTACCCCCTTTACGGCTCCCAAACAAACCGGATCAGCGAAAACAAATACGGTTCCCCGCCCACGTACTCCACACCGGCCAGCCAGACTACCCAATCCAGATCCCCATCCGTGGTGGGAGGTTTATACAGGGCATAGAAATTGACGTTTTGATACTCAACCGGCCAGGGCTCCGCATACATGACGGCGCTTTCGGTGTCAAGACACTGCAATTCAAGGTCTTCATCGTTGAGCACTTCCTGCAAAGAGGGCAGGGGGTATTCCCGGAAGGTACCCACCTCGTCGATCCCGCTGGGACCCGAGCCCCAATTCACGTCGTAGGACGAATCGAACACCCAGGAAGCCTCTTCCGGGGTGTAGTTGGCTGATGGACCATAACGGTAATAGAACAGCTCCACACCATGGCGCGGGCTGACCAGTGATTTCAGTAAATCACCGTCTTCTTCGTTAACCGCATCCGTCAGATCGTCGAACAGGCCATTGACCCGTTGATCGGCGCAGAAATCATCAGCGGAGACGTACTCGGTCAGATAGAGCGCGTTGACCCAGCCCTGACCGCCGGAGGGATTTTCCACTTGCAGCCACAGTTCGCCGTCGGCGCTATCCGTCTGACCGGTGGCGCGAACGTTATCTTCACCGGCGTCAAACCGGCCAATCACAGCATGCTCCACCCCGGCTCCGGAACGGATGTTGAGCACATCATCTTCTGTCACGTCGATGACGGCATATCGACCGGCTTCCATCTGATCCGACACCTGCTGAGTTGATTCAGAACCGGACGGTTCAGCTTCAGCGGTTGAGGGTTGCGCAGTGTCGGCAGCCGGGCTGGTGGTGCTGTATACGGGGAAAGTGGCGGCTGGCGGTGTGGGAAGATTGCAGGATGCCAGCAATACCAGTACAAGAAAACCCGGCAGGATTGCCGCGAGTAACTTTCTCATCATCACTCCTTTTCAGGCCCCTTTTCAGGCCAGTATCAGGCAGCCAGACCGGCGGCCTGAAAGGTTGTTTCTTCAGGGATTCTTATACCCTATAGACGTTAAAACAAAGATACGGGTTCCTGGCATCGCAGTGCCAGGAACCCGTATCGGATGAGAGAGGCAGCGGGCAAAATTTGCCCGATGTTACTTTTGGGAGAGCGTATCCACGGCCACCTGGGCGTACAGAGCGGCTCCCAGCGGCAGGGCGTTTTCGTCCACATCAAAGAGCGGGTTGTGGTGGGGGCGTCCTTCCCCGGGCAGTCTGGCGCCCAGCCATACCAACGTACCGGGTTTCTGATTGGACAGATAACTGAAATCCTCGCCGCCCATGCTGGGCTCGAACGGATACAGGCAGTTTTCGCCCATGATCTTTTTGGCGGCTGCTTCCACCAGCGGGGTGAAGGCCGGGTCATTATAGGTAGCCGGGTAACCGCGCTCAATCCGGAGATCCACCTGGCAGCCCAGCGCTTTCGCCACATCAAAGGCGCGCGTGAGTTCTTCATGCAGTTGGGTGCGGATGTCTTCATCATAACTGCGGATGGTGCCGTTGAGAAATACCGAATTGGGGATGATATTGTTGGCGTCACCGCTGTGCACCGCGCCGATGGAGATGACACTAGGCTTGAGTGGGTTGATGCGCCGGGCGCGGATGCCATGGATCACATTGATCACCTGAGCCAGGGCAAAAATGGGATCGTTGCCCATATGCGGATAAGCGCCGTGGGTTCCTTTACCGGTGATGGTGGCGTCAAACTGATCGGGGGCAGCCATCACATACCCGGTTCCGGCTGTCAACTGACCGGCCGGGATGAGGCTGTTGATGTGAATGGCAAACACGTGATCCAGATCATCCACCAGCCCTTCCTGGGCCATCAACTTACCGCCGCTCATGCCGGTTTCATCCCAGCGTTCTTCACTGGGCTGGAAAAGGAAACGAATCTGCCCCTGTGGGCGGTCCGGCATTTCGCTCAGAATTTTGGCAGCGCCCAGCAGCATGGCCACATGCGTATCGTGGCCGCAGGCATGCATTTTATTGGGAACCTGTGATGCATATTCGGTCTGGTTGGCTTCCTGCAGGGGCAGGGCGTCCATATCGGCGCGCAGACCGATACCCGGTTTGCCTTCGCCCAGAATGCCCATCACACCGGTGCGGGCAACGCTTTGTACTTTGATACCAAAAGAGGCCAGCGTCTCGGCAATCAATTTGGATGTTTGAAATTCTTCAAATCCCAGTTCGGGGTTTTTGTGGATGGTTCGCCGCCAGTGAACGATATCACCTTGAATGGCTTTGGCTTTTTCCAGCATGGGTAAGAGTCCTTTCGGATGGAGGGTGGTTTCAACGGTTTCAGGTCTGATAAAGACGCCTGGTAAACAAAAGCACGACAGTTTACCAATGGCGCGCCTGATTTATTGTACTGTATGGCTTTGATTTTTTGTATGTTTGAAAGAAAGGA
>DAISXR010000044.1:11786-16044 GCA_036825755.1 Anaerolineaceae bacterium | reverse complement strand
CGCCTGATTTATTGTACTGTATGGCTTTGATTTTTTGTATGTTTGAAAGAAAGGAATACCGCCGCCAGGCTCAACCGATTGTGAAGAAGTTTGAAACATTTTCTTAACATCTCTCTGGTATTCTGGACTGTATACTGCGGTCGGATCGTTGATTTCGGCCAGACAGGACAGACAGCCGGCAGATCAGGAGAACTTGTGTGGAAAAGACCTCTTATGTTATATTCTGGAAAGAATCGAGTCAAGCTGCCAGGCGATGGACATCAGGAAGGGAATGCAAGAACGTATGAAAATATTGATTGTGGATGACGAGGTAAAGATCGTCAGAGGTGTCCGCAAGTATCTGGAAGGTTCCGGTTTTTCGGTGATTGAGGCCTATGACGGCTTAAGCGGGCTTTCCGTTGCGCGGCGGGAGAACCCGGATTTGATTGTGCTGGATCTGATGCTGCCCAAGATGGACGGCCTGGATGTATGCCGCCGGATCCGTCAGGAATCCAGCGTGCCCATCATCATGCTGACAGCCCGCGTGGATGAAACCGACAAACTGGTGGGTCTGGAACTGGGCGCGGATGATTACGTGACCAAGCCGTTCAGCCCGCGTGAGCTGGTGGCCCGCGTACGGGCGGTTCTTCGCCGGTCTACCGGTGAACCTGCCAAAACCGGTGAGGTGTACCGCTTCAATCATATTGTCTTTGATACCCAGGCGCATCTTTTATCGGTAGACGGCCGGGAGGAATCTCTGACGCCGATCGAGTACGATCTGCTGTATCACTTTATTCAGCATCGCAACCGGGCCTGCTCGCGCCTGCAGTTGATGGATGCCGCCGGACTGGGCGCGTTTGAAGGCGCCGAGCGAACCATCGATGTGCACATCCACAATCTGAGAAAGAAAATCGAGCGGGATCCAGCCAACCCCGAAATGATTCTGACGGTTTTTGGCACCGGTTACCGCTTTATCGCTGATCTGGAAAGAGTCTGACTTGAAATCATCCTTACGCACACGTTTGATCCTGGGTTTTGTCTTCATCATTGTGATCGCAATGGGATCCTTTGCTCTGATCGGCCGGACGGCCATCACCCAGCGCTTCAATCGCATGATTGTGCAATCAGGGCGCGAATTTGCCGGCCGGGCGGCGCAGATTTTTGGCTGGTATTACGTCAGCAACGGAAGCTGGAGCGGGGTGGAAGACCTGCTGCTTGATTTCCCCCAGGTCACATCCAGGATGGAATTTTTCAACCCAGGCGCCGTGGTGGATATTAACACCGAAACCACCTCTCTGGCTCCGCTCGGCGGTGTGCAGGGGTTGGCGATTCCATCTTTGGTGGGCGGACAATCCGTGGCGGGCGAAAGCGGAAATCTGCCCGGCGAAGGTCCGTTTGTGAGCGTGTTCAAAGCCCCTCGCGACGAGCGTTTGCTGCTGGTTGATTCAGATGGCGTGATCATCTATGACAGCAACCCGGATACCGGTTCCGCCAGCACCATGCTGAATAACCTGAAGGAAGGCGTGCAAATCCGTGTGGACGGTGAGATTGTGGGAACGGTCATCGCAGCGTCCAGCGCGGGTATCCTGAATGTCTTCCAGACGGCTTTCCTGAATAACGTCAATCAATTTGTTTTGTGGGGCGGCATTGGCGCCGCGCTGGTGGCCATCGCGCTTGGCGCATGGCAATCTGTGATCATTCTCAAACCGGTAAAGGCTTTGTCAGAAGCATCACGCAAGCTGGCGCAGGGAGATTACTCGCAGCGTATACCGGTGTCTGCAACCGATGAACTGGGCGAAATGACACAATCCTTCAACCATATGGCCTCCGAACTGGAGAACCAGGAAGCGTTACGCCGCCGCGGCTTGGCCGATGTGGCTCATGAACTGCGCACCCCTTTGAGCGTTTTGCAGATCGATCTGGAGAGCATCGAAGACGGCATCATCGAACCGGATGCCGAGACGATCCAGCGGCTGCAGATGGAAGTGGGCACCCTGCGCAAACTTGTGGAGGATCTGCGCATTCTCTCACTGGCGGATGCCGGTGAATTGAAGCTGGACTTTCAGCCGGTCGAACTTAACGGGCTGGTGCATATCAATATGAAGCGTATGGAACGGCAGGCCAGAGATAAAGGTGTGACCCTGACCGAGACGTTCTGCAAGGGTGATCTGCAGGTCAACGGGGATGAGCAGCGTCTCTCACAGGTGTTGTTGAACCTGCTGACCAACGCTCTGCAGTACACGCCCACCGGCGGATCCATCCAGGCGGTCACCGAACGGGTGGATGACTGCGCGCGGGTTTCGGTGATTGACAGCGGCTGCGGGATTGCCGCCGAGGATATTCCGCATATCTTTGAGCGCCTTTACCGCACCGACGACGCGCGCGCCCGACGAAACGGCGGCAGCGGTCTGGGTCTGTCCATCGCTAACAGCCTGATACAGGCTCACAACGGCCGCATCTGGGCGGAAAGCACGGAAGGGCAAGGCAGCACCCTGTCATTTGAAATCCCTCTTTACACCGAATAAGTATCCACACCAATCCTCAAAGACTTCTTAACAAGTTTTAAACAGTTGATTGCTATGCTCAGACAGGTAGCAATCAGTTTATTTATTATTCAGGAGTCTGTGAACCATGTTGAGGAAAAAGAGATGGGTTTTTGCTTTAGCAGCCGTGATTTTGTTGGGAGTGGGAGGATATGCTTTCTTTTCCGGAAAACCGTTCTCAGCCAGGGCTCAATCCACCGATGCTCCGGTGCAAACCGCCACCGCCTTTATCGGGTCGGTGACGATATCCGCAACCGGAATGGGCGCCGTCATCCCGGCTGAAGAAGCTTCGGTAGGGTTTTATGAAGACGGTGTGGTCGGCGAGCTTTTTGCCGGTGTGGGCGATGAGGTGGAAAAAGGCGATTTGCTGGCCACGCAGGCCAACACGGAAGATCTGGAGCTGGCTGTGACTAAAGCCGAACTCCAGCTTCAACTGGCCGAAAGCGCGCTGCAGGCCATTTATGATGGGTATCAGGGTGATCTGGCCTCCGCCCGGCTGGCTGCGCTTACATCTCAGTCTGACCTGGAGGAAGCCCAAGACACCAACACTCTGCTCCAGTACGGGCGCTGCGCAGACGAGGTTGTGGAAGATTATTACGATGCTTATGTGCGGGCCGAACGTGAATATCGCAGGATCAATGAAAGCAGTGTACCCGAAGCGGTCAAACAGGATGCCGAAGACGCGCTGCAGGCTGCCCTGGCGAATTATAACTTTTGCATGACCCCCTTTACCGATACTGAAAAAGCGGAAGGCGCGGCCAGTGTATCGGTGGCGGAAGCTGCCTCAACCGCCACGCAGGCCGAGTATGAAAAGCTGCAAACCGGTGTTGACGCGACATCGGTGGCGCAGGCAAAAGCGGATATCGCTGAGGCGGAATACAACCTGAGCGTGGCGCAGAAAGCGCTGGAAGGCGCATCCATTTACGCCCCCATCAGCGGCACCATCATGTCGGTCGACGCGGTGGTGGGTGATACGGTGAGCGGCTCGTTTATCACTATTAACCAGACCCAGCCCATCACATTGACCGTCTCACTGGATGAAACCGATCTGAATTCCATCGCCGTGGGGTACGAGGTGGAGGTCACATTTGATGCCTTCAGCGATCAGGTGTTTACCGGTCATGTTACGCGGGTGAACCCCGGTTTGAGCAGCATGATGAATTCAAACGTGCTGACCGCTGAAGTGGAACTGGATACTGACAGCTACCACAAACCGCAAAATATCCCGATCGGGATGAGCGCCGCGGTGGAAGTGATCAATGACCGCGCCACCGATGCGGTGCTGGTTCCGGTGGAAGCCGTGCGGGATCTCGGGAACGGCCTGTCCGCGTTATTTGTGATGGAAAACGGCCGGCCCACTCTGCGCAAGGTGACCACGGGCATCCAGGATGGGACGTATATCGTCATCACCGGCGGACTTGAAGCCGGCGAGGTGGTGACCACCGGAATTGTGGAAACCCATTGATACATCGCATACCATACTGGATGGCAGCCTCACGGAGAGTCAGCGACACATACCACCCGGTGGACAATCATCACGTTCAAATATACGGAGAATAAATGAAAAAACACCTGATATTCATTTTGGCAGCCGCCATGCTGGTGTTGGCAGGGTGCGCCAATTCAAAGACAACAAACAACCAGCTACCGGCGATGGTGGATCCTGAAACCCAATGGGATGAGGCCACCTCGCTGATGACCGGCACCCTGCTGCTTCAAACCACCGGCACGCCGCT
>DAISXR010000044.1:9120-11686 GCA_036825755.1 Anaerolineaceae bacterium | reverse complement strand
AGAAATGTCATCCAACAGCAGCCAGAATGGTGAGTTCAGTTCCAGCAGCGGTCAGATGCCGAGCGGCGGACAAATGCCGAGCGGCGGACAGATGCCGGGCGGCGGTCAGATGCCGGGCGGTATGTCTATCACGATCGAACGGTCGGAAATGGGCGGGGGCAGTGATCCTTCCATGCTGACCACTCAGGCTACTCAACAGGCCAGAGCGGGTTTCACGGAACGCACCGTCAACATGCGTGTGTTGATGGCAGTTATCCAGTATCTCAATGGACTCTCAGAGGGTCAGGCTGAAACGATCCGGTAAAAGAATGGCGAATACTCTGATGCAAAAGATTAAGGAGCAAACAATGTGGAAGAAAAAAGGATTATGGATCATCCTGGCCGCCGTCATCGTGCTGGGAACGGGGGCGTATGTTTTGATCAATCAAAAACAACCTGTGCAGGCCCAAACAACCGGGCAGGCCACGCAATCATCGAGGGCATTCATCGGTTCCCTCACCATTTCAGCCAGCGGTACCGGAACGATTGTAGCTTCAGAAGAAGCGGCTGTAGGCTTTTATGAGGCGGGCGTGATCGGCGAATTGCCTGTCAGCGTAGGCGACGAGGTGAAGGTGGGCGATGTGCTGGCCCGCCAGAGTAACACGGATGACCTGAAATTAGCCGTCACCAACGCCGAATTGCAACTGGCCCTGGCGGAAAGTGTTTTGCAGGATGTGTATGACAGCTACGGCACCGACCGGGCCGCAGCCGAACTGGCTGTGGTAAACGCCCAAATGGCGCTGGAGGATGCAAAAGAGGCCCGCCTACAACTGGATTACGCCCGCTGCGATGCCGATATTGTGCAGGATTATTATGGCAGGGTTGTGAGAGCTCAGGAAAGCTATGACAAAGCTGTGGCCAGAAAAGCGACCGCCGCTGAAATCCACGAAGCGGAAGATGTGCTGTATGCCGCCCAGGCCAACTACAACTACTGCGTGGAGCCCCGCTCCGAAACCGAAATTGCTGAGGCAGACGCCGGTGTATCTGTAGCCGAGGCTGACCTGGCAACGGCGCAGGCCCAGTACGAGAAATTGAAAAACGGCGTGGATGCCGATGAAATCGCCCAGGCAGAGGCCGATATTGCCACGGCCAAATACAACCTCAGCCTGGCTGAAAAAGCTCTGGAAGGTGCTACCGTGGTTGCGCCCATTGAGGGCACCATCATGGCCATCAACGGCAGCGTGGGCGATACAGTGGAAGGGGCTTTCATCGTCATCGATAAGGTCACCCCCACAAAATTAACCATCTCGCTGGACGAGACGGATCTGAATTCGATCGGCGAAGGATATGAGGTGGAAGTGGTCTTTAATGCTTACGAAGACCGCGTATTTAACGGGCATGTCACCCTGGTGAACCCGGCCCTCACCAGCATGGGCAATTCGGGTGTGGTGACGGCCGAGGTGGTACTGGATGAAGACCCCGCGGTGAAGATGCCCACCCTCCCGATCGGATTGAGCGCCTCCGTTGAGGTGATCGGCAGCCGGGCGGAGAACGTGGTTCTGGTGCCCGTGGAAGCGCTGGTGGAACAGCAAGACGGAAGCTATGCTGTGAATGTACTGGAAAATAATCAGCCCACTTTGCGTGAGGTAGAAGTTGGGATCATGGATTACACGTATGCTGAGATTCTCAGCGGTTTGGAAGCCGGAGAGATGGTCAGTACGGCCAATACGGAGGCGAATTAAGATGAGTGAAGCCATTATCCAAACCCGGGGGTTGAAAAAGACCTACGGCATGGGCGAAATTCTCATCAACGCCCTGGACGGGGTGGATATCCAGGTACGCGCGGGCGAGTTTGTCAGCATCATGGGACCCAGCGGATCCGGTAAGAGCACGCTCATGAATATCCTGGGCTGTCTCGACCGCCCGACCAGCGGACAGTACCTGTTGGATGGCAACGATGTCAGCCATTTGAGCAAGCCGGAACTTGCCCATATACGCAACCAGAAACTTGGTTTTGTCTTTCAATCCTACAACCTGCTGCCGCGCTTCTCGGCCGTTGAAAACGTAGTTCTGCCGCTGCTGTACCAGCGCGATCACCGCACCGAAGAAAAGGTTCGGCATGAGAAGGCGAAGGAACGGCTGGCAGAGGTGGGTCTGGCGGATCGTATGACCCATCTGCCCAAAGAGCTGTCGGGCGGGCAGCAGCAGCGTGTGGCTATTGCACGCGCCCTGATCAACGACCCGGTCATGATCCTGGCGGATGAGCCGACCGGTAACCTGGATACCCGCTCGGGGATGGAGATCATGGAATTGCTGCACCGGCTGCACCGCAGCGGGCGCACCATTGTGATCGTCACGCATGACTCCTCGGTGGCCGCGGAAACGGAACGGACCATCCGGCTTCGGGACGGCAAAGTGGAATCTGACCAGGCCAACCAGCCGGTCGTCGTGGCGGAGGCAGCGCAATGAACCTGAGTGAAGTCATTCGTGTAGCACTGAAGAGCATCTTCAGCAATAAACTGCGTTCGGCGTTGACTATGTTGGGGGTGATCATCGGCGTGGCGGCTGTGATTGTGATGGTGTCCGT
>DAISXR010000044.1:2346-9020 GCA_036825755.1 Anaerolineaceae bacterium | reverse complement strand
GAGATCGATGGGGTGGTGGGGGTATCGGTGGAAAATTCCACTACGCAGGATGTCAAGGGCAACAGCACCACGCTGTCGGATATCACCGTGCTGGGCACCACCAGCGCTTTCAGCAGCGTGCGCGAGGCCCCGGTGGGTGAGGGGCGTTTCTTCTCCACCAATGAAGAGGAAAATGCCGCCAGGGTGGTGGTGCTGGGATCCAGTATCGCGGAGGAACTGTTCGGCAGCGACAGCCCACTCGGCCAGCAGATCCTGATCGATTCGATCAAGTTTACTGTGGTGGGTGTGCTGGGTGAAAAGGGCACCGTGGGCGGCACCGATTATGACTCGCGCGTGTATGTGCCGATCAAGGTCATCACCAAGTACTTTTCGGAAAACCCGCTGGAACGTATTCTGGGCACCTCGGTACGCACCATTTACGCTCAAGTGGAGAGCCAGGAAATGATTGACAGCGTGACGCTGCAAATCTACATCCTGATGGCAAAACGGCATGAAACCACGCTGGACAGCCCGGATATCACGGTGAGCACCCAGCAGGATATCATCGACACGCAGTCATCCACCACCGAGTCGTTCCGCAACCTGCTGGGATGGGTGGCCGGCGTCTCGTTGCTGGTGGGCGGGATTGGCATCATGAACATCATGCTGGTGAGCGTCACCGAGCGCACGCGTGAGATCGGCATCCGCCAATCATTGGGCGCCACTCCCGATGACATCCGCCTGCAATTCCTGACGGAGGCGCTAATCTTAAGCCTGTTTGGCGGGCTGCTGGGCATATTGGCCGGCGTGGGCGGGGCCTGGCTGTTTGGTGAGACCGGCGGCATGAACACGGTGATTGTGCCGTCGTCGCTGGCGCTGGCGTTCTTTGCCGCCGCCGCGGTAGGGATTTTCTTCGGATTTATCCCGGCCAACACGGCTGCCCGGCTGGACCCGATCGAAGCACTGAGGCATGAGTAGGGTGGTTGTTTTAGAGCGGAATAAATAAATTGCGCAGGCGCAGGGGAGGTTCATGAACCTCCCCTGTTTAGTCTTCAACCGGGCTGAGAAAAGAACCATCAACGAATTGTCGGCGTGCTTCCACCACGCCGACGAAAACGAATAATCGAATAGAACCCACGCCGGGCAGTATTCGTTTATTCGTTTGCCAGTGATTATGGAGGATTTATCAGCAGACAATATTTTGCATCGGCAGTTCTCCATTCGTTGAGGGCTTAAAAAACAGCTCGACGTGTTTACGCCGCAGATGGGGCAGGTTGGGCTGAGGACAGCCCACCCTGTCCCAATAAAAAATTCCCGCCCCTTCAAGGGGCGGGGTCAGGGGTAGGGTGCTTACCCTTACATCTCAAACACTTTGCCGGGATTGAGAATATTCAGCGGATCCAGGGCCTGCTTGATATTACGCTGCACCGCGATGGATACCGGCCCCAACGCCTTCTCCAGGTACGGGCGCTTCAATACGCCCACGCCGTGCTCACCGGAGAGCGTACCGCCCAGATCGAGCGAAGCCTGGAATACCTGGGCCACCATCTTCTCCACACGCGCCCATTGATCTGGATCGCGCTTGTCGAACAGGATGTTGGGGTGCAGGTTTCCATCACCGGCATGCCCGAAGATGACAATGGGCAGGCCATACTGGCTGCTGATCTCGCGCAGGCGGCTGACCACCGCCGGGATGGCGCTGCGGGGGACGGTGATGTCTTCACCCAGCTTGTTGGGGGCTTTGCGCGCCAGCGATGGCGACATGGAACGGCGTGCCTTCCACAAACCGGCGCGCTCGGTTTCATTTTTGGCCAGATTCACCGAGCTGGCCCCGCTCTCTTTGCAGATGCGGGCGCAGGCCTCGATCTCACGCTGCACGGTGGCTTCATCGGAACCATCCGTTTCCAGAATGATGGAGGCAGCCACGTTGGTATTCAAGCCCAGGTGCATGGCTTCTTCAATGCACACGATGGCGGTCTGATCCATCAATTCCAGTGAGGCGGGAGTGATACCGGCGCGGATGATGTTGTTGACCGTGCG
Organism: Anaerolineaceae bacterium; assembly: GCA_036825755.1. Classification (GTDB taxonomy): domain Bacteria; phylum Chloroflexota; class Anaerolineae; order Anaerolineales; family Anaerolineaceae; genus JAJFTV01. The sequence continues at coordinate 7,001 of DAISXR010000044.1, read as the reverse complement.
CGAGGCATCCATCATCGAGTTGAACTCGGCCAGGGCGGTCTTGGCGAAACGCGGGCGGGCCACCAGGCGCAGCAGCGCCCCGGTGATGATGCCCAGCGTGCCCTCGGAGCCGGTGAACAGGGCGTTCAGGTCATAACCGGTCACATCTTTAATGGGTTTTCCGCCGGTCTTCAAAATCTGCCCGTCGGCCAGCACCACGGTGAGCCCCATCACATAATCACCGGTGACGCCGTATTTCAGGCAGCGCGGCCCGCCGGCATTGCAGGCGATGTTGCCCCCGATGGTGGAATGGCGAATGCTGGAGGGATCGGGCGGGTAGAACAGATCCAGTTTTTCGACTGCTGCCTGTAAATCGGCGGTCACCACACCGGCATCCACCAGCACGGTGGCGTTTTCGGTGTCGATTTCGTGGATTTTGTTCATGCGGTTGATGCACAGCACAATCCCGCCGGTAAAGGGCACGGTGGCGGCTGCCAGGCCGGAGCCCATGCCGCGCGCGATCACCGGGGTGTGGGTTTCGGCGGCGATTTTGACGACTTTGGATACTTCTTCGGTGCTGCCCGGCAGTACCACCACATCCGGCTTTCCTTCCGCGAAGGTACCGTCATAGCCGTACACAGCCAGGTCTTCAGGCGTGCGCAGTACATAAGCCTTGCCAACGGCCTGTTCCAGTTTTTTAATAAGGTTATTTTCCATGTTTTTCTACCTTTTCTGCTGCCGTGTAGGCTTCATCCAACAGGGTAACGGGGTGAACTACGCGTACATTCAGGCCGTGACGTTTGATACCCGTGTGAAGCTGCATCTGGCAACCGGGGCATCCCGAGGCGATGATGTCTGCTTCCGTATCGGCCAGGTTGCTGATTTTGCGATCCATCACCTTGGTGGAGGTTTCGTAATGTGTGATCAACTGGCTGCCGGCCGAACCGCAGCACCAGTCGGCTTCAGACATCTCCACAAATTCCACGCCGTCGATCATGGAGAGCAGCTTGCGCGGTTGTTTCCACACCTTTTGACCGCGGCGCAGGTGGCAAGGGTCGTGATAGGTCACGCGCGCTTCCAGCCGACCGGCGGGTTTTTCCAAAGGAATCTCATCCAGAAATTCGCTGATATCGCGCACTTTGGCGCTGAATTTTTCGGCGCGTTCGGCCCACTGCGGGTCGCCGGCCAGATATTCGCCGTATTCTTTCAGCGTGGAGCCGCAGGTGGCGCAGTCGGTGACGATCACATCCACATCGTACTTTTCAAATACTTCCACATTGTGGCGCGCGGCATCGCGCACCAGATCCATACGCCCGTAGCCGTGAGCCGGCATACCGCAGCATTCCACCTCGCGCGGGGTCACCACCGTGCAGCCGTTGCGGCTCATCACCCGCACCGAGGCCGCGCTTTCTTCGGCAAACATCAGGCTTTGCGCGCAGCCCAGGAAGAAACCCACCCGGTATTTTGTCACGCCCCTGGCGGCGGTAGTTTGCGGCAGGGCGTGACGCAGCGGCCGGACAGGCAGATGAGGCAGCATGGCTTCCATATCGCGCAGTTGTTTGGGCATGATTTTGCGGATGCCCAGGGCATAGTACAGCTTGCGGATGCCGAGCATCTGGTATACCCGCAGCGGGAAAGTGGCGGCTTCCATCCGGCCGGGGTGGGGGATGAGACCCTCAAAGAGGGCTTTCTTCCACCCGGAGGGATTGCGCTGTTCCTGTACATAGCGCATCTGCATTGCCAGATCGGCCGGTTTGATGCCCACCGGGCACAGTTCGTTGCAGGCCATGCAGGCAAAACAGCCGTACATCTGTTCGATCAGGTTGGGCGTGATTTCCAAATCGCCTTCCATGCCCTTGCGGGTTAACGCCACGCGCCCACGGGGGGAGGCTGTTTCATTTAAGTATTCCCGGTAGGTGGGGCAGACTGCCAGACACAACCCGCAGCGGATGCAGTTCAGATACGCTGATTCTTCCGGTTTTTCGATTTGGTCAAACCGGTTAATTTTCTCAAAGCTCTTTGTTTCGTTCGATTCTTCCATGCCTGTCTCGCTCATCGATCTATCTAAAGTACCGGAAGGGTATGCAGCGCGTGCGGTACAATCAACACCCGGCTGGCAGGGCCCAGTTTTTTGGCGGCGTATTCCAGCGCTTCCTGCATGGTGGCGGCTGGGGTCATCTTACAATCGCAAATCAGATCCGGGCATTCGGTGCCCACCATGATCACCTCGCTTTGCTCCAGCACCTTGGCCATCACAAAAGCGCGCTGCTGGCCGGGCGGGTACCCGTTTTTACGGGCATCCTCCAGAATGAACTGAACGTCCGGGGCGTCGCGCATGGCGGCCAGAAAACGTTGTTCGCCCACACCTTCACCGGCGCCTTCCTCGCAGCGGGCGGGAATGATAAAGATGCCGCCCGGGCGTACCACCGGGATGGGGGCAAAGAACAGATACGACGGCGCGCGGCTGGCCTGATAGATGTTGGCATCCTTCGGAAAGCCCACCCCGCCGATGGCGATATCAAACTGATGAGAAATGGGCACCTCGTAAACGGTTTTGGCAAACCGCACCAGCTCCTGGAACGCCAGCAGCGGATCGCCGGCGGCCACGCGCAGAATGCGGTATTCATCATCCAGCACCACGTTGAGGATAAAGCGCAAACCGGCCCGGCGCGCGGCTTCGTTGATCGCCTCGCGGAAGGGATTGCCCTCAATGCGTCCCAGCCGTGTGGCCGGGTTGTCGATAAAGGCCGGCCCGTGGGTGTGAGCGATCAGCGCTTCGCCGGCCGCTCCCACCGCCACCGTTTTGCCGCCGCCCGAGTACCCGGCGTACTGATGCGGCTCCACAATGCCGGTGGCGATCAGCAAATCCGCCTCCACAGCCGCCCGATGGGCGGATACCGGTACCCCGCCGGGGGTGACGCCCAGATCCACCAGCGCAGAGGGGTTCTGCGGCTCGTTATCGATCACACGGTAACGGGCGGCAATATCGGCGCCCAGCTTGGTGACCTTTTCAGCGGGGGTAGAGGCGCGGTGCATGCCGATTCCGCACAGCAGGGTGATATCCTTATCATGCACGCCGGCTTTTTCCAACTCAGACAGCAGGGCGCGTACCAGCAGGTGATCGGGGCTGGCGCGGGTGATGTCGGTAAACACAATGCAAACGCTGTCACCGGGATGGGCCAACCTGATCAGCGGATCAGTGCCCACCGGGTGCTCAAGCGCGTCCCGGATGGCCTGTACCGGATCAGCCAGCGGAGGCACCGGCTGTGAGACAGCCACTTCCGCGGTCATTTGCGCCGGAAGGTTGAACTCGATTTCCGACTTGCTGAATGGAATTTTATACATCTGATCAGGCATAATCACTGCATCCTTTTGACACAATTCTGACTAACAGTATTTTGTTACCAGATTGACGGGGAGAGAAAACAGATGTGCGGGAATGGATTTTCTTCATAACGGCCTGTTCGCGCTGCCTGATACGATTTTACCATGCCGGTTGTGATTGTGCATCCGCAACGCGGCAGCCGTTTTTCGATTGCTGATTTTGAGGGGTCGGGATACAATAAGGCAGTTTGGGTAAGGATTAAACAGCCAACTATGCAGCGAAACGATCTATCACAATACGACGCCGTCAGCGTCAGTCAAAAAGCGATAAAAGATTTGAAAAAAGACATTCCGGAAAGCGCGCCGGACGATGCGCCAATTGGCACAACCAATGGCGCACCCAATGGATCACCGAACGGTGCACCGAACGGTGTACCGAACGGAGCCACGAACGGTGCAACGAACGGATTACTCGGTATCCCCTGGCGAAAACTCAGCCGGCTGCTTCCGTGGTTTCTTCTGTTAGGCCTGGCGCTGTACTTCTTCCTGCCGCTGGTAGCCTCACTGGAAAATTCGGTTCGAGTGCTGCGTTCCATGGTGTTCTGGCTGGTCGCCCTGGCGTTGGTTGCCGAGGCGTTCAGCTATGTGGGCAACGGGTTGATGCTGAAAACCTTTGTGGCGCTGGGGAACCAGAAATTGCCGCTGCTGCGCGGTGCCCTCATCTCACTGGCTTCATACAGTATCGGGCTGGTAGCGGGCGGCATGGTGGCCTCGGTGCCGGCCACATACCGCTGGTTGAATCAGCATGGCAGCCAGCGCGAGTGGGCGGCCATCGCCGGGATCCTGCCCTCCACGTTGATCACGCTGGTTCTGGCGGTGATTTCGGTATTCGGCATGGTGCAACTGTTTATTTCGCAGGAATTGACCAGTCTTCAGATTGCCGGTTTTGCGGTCAGCATGCTGCCCACCCTTGGGTTGGCAGTCGTTTTGATCTTGGGATCGGCGTACCGGTCAAAAGTGGGTGCTCTGGTCGAATGGATCGGCAGCCGTTGGGCTAAACTGCGCAAGAAAGAATTCAATCCCGCTCACAGCCGGCAGACTCTGGCAGATTTTTACTTTGCCTGGGAAATGCTGAAGGGCGGACGCTGGCAAAAGCCACTTTTAGGTGCTGTGATTTACTGCGGTCTCGATATTGCCGCCCTGTACTTTATTTTCCTGGCGGCCGGGTATCCGGTGCATATCTCCATCCTGTTAACCGGTTACGGCCTGCCGCTGCTGTTTGGTCGGGCGGCCTTCTTTTTGCCGGGCGGGGTGGGGGTGATCGAAAGCACCATGGCGGCTTTGTACACCAC
>DAISXR010000044.1:0-2246 GCA_036825755.1 Anaerolineaceae bacterium | reverse complement strand
TTCCAGTCCAGCCAATTTTCCGGCAGCCGGATTGATCCGGCGCCAAACTTAGCACGCGGATTTATCCCGTGCGGGTCAATGCGGCGAAACCCATCCATGGCAGTTCCGGATAAGGAAACCGGAGAAATTCACCCTCGGGCCGAGGCACTTTCGCGCGTGAATTGCAACCTGAAATGACTCTACTGTACTGGCACGGGCAGGCACGGCATGCCGGCACCTGCATGGATGACCCATTTTGTCACCCCTCACGCAGTGAGGGGTCGGCTAAGGGCCGACGATAGCGGTTCCAGATAGGGAAAAGTGATGGATCGGCTCTCGGGCGGATCTCTGCGGGAAAGCGAAAAAACCATTTCGCTTTCCCTGCGAGATGACACTGGAGGGGACCCTTTCGCATGGAAAATGCCCGGAAGATCCGCTTATTCTGTTATCCCGAACCGGCGTCCGCGCCGCGGTGAGGGATCGGCTATGGACCGGTAATAGCAGTTCCGGATATGGAAGCGTTTTCGACTGGCCCTCGGGCGGTCCTCCGCACTGCGGTCTGCCGCACGCGGATTTCTCCGAGTCAGACAGCAAAAAGCGCTGTCTGACCCTCCGAAATGACAGTGAAGGGAACCCTTGCGCATGGATAGTATCTGGAAAGCCTGCAATTATTTACGCGAACGCGGGTTAATACCCCTCACAAATCTGGTAAAGCCGTTCGGCAGCGGCGCGGTCCTCCAGGAAGGGATTGCGCACCATGCTGCGGTTCTCGAAATACTTGCCGGTCACATTGCGTACATCCTTTGACACTGCCAGCCACACCGGCGTATCCGCCGATTCATCGGCGGTCTGGCTGCCGCCAAACCCCAGCCCGGTGCTCACCTTCGAGCGCACATCGCCGGGATGGCACACATTCACCGTGATCCCATACGGAGACATCCGCCAGGCAAACGCCGTGGTGAGCATGATGTTGGCCTGCTTGGATTGCCGGTAGGCAATCCCGTTGTGGTACGAACGGTGCTTGAATTCCAGATCGCTCATATCCAGATCGCCGGACCAGTAGCTGGCTACATTCACCACGCGAGGCGCGTCCTGCGGAGCGCTGCTGCGGGCGGTTTGTTTGAGAATCTCTTCAAAGGATTTTGTCATCCAGAAATAACCCAGCACGTTGGTGGCAAACTGTAATTCAATCCCTTCCGGCGTCTCCTCACGCTTGCGCGGTGTGATGGCCGCGTTGTTGATCAGCACATGCAGCGGGCCCTGCCAGCGCTCGGCCAGCGCTTCAACTTCAGCCTTGCGCGAGAGATCCACCACCTCATAGCGGACGAGCGGGTTTCCGGTTGAACGCATGATCTGCTCGGCCAGTTGCTCCAGGCGGGTTTCGCCACGGCCAACCAGCACCACCTCATGCTCCGGCTGTTGTGCCAGGCGGCGGCTGATTGCGCTGCCAATCTCACCGGCCGCGCCGGTGACCAGGAAGATCCTGCGGCTCGTTTGATTTGTGCCTTCATTCATTATGACTGTTCCGTTTCCTCATTCCAATTTTCACGCCAACAAGGCAGCCGGCCGTGCTGCGAAGCACAAAAAACGGCTGCCCTGGCTTTTTTGATTGTACGCGAAAATCAGAATTCGGTCACCGGCTTGAGATCGAGCGGCGGGTAGATCTGCCCGTTGGCCGGCGGCATGGAGTTGTAAACGTAATTGATATCCACCTGCCCCACGTTGAAACCCAACGATTTTTTCAAACCGCTGAACCGGCCGCGGATGAGCACATCCTGGATGCCAAAATTCATGCAGAACACAGCCGCTGGGCTGCCAGCCGGGATCTGGCGCAGTTCATCGGCGTACAGGCCGGTTGAAAAGACCACCCGCCGGCTGTCGGCGGCGGCTGCCTGGATGATGGGGATCAGGCGCGGGAAGCCATCGGGAGCCACCCAGGCCAGAAACTTGAGGTTGGACAGACCGTTGAACAGCTCCTGCATGAACGGTTTGAGGATGGGCGTCTTTTCGTCGGTCTTCATTCCGCCTTTCACCAGGCGGGTCTTCAGCGCCTCGCGCACCACCGCCGGCATGGGCAGCGGCTGCCGTTCGCTGGTTTCCAGCAGATCAAAGAAGTGAACCGTGTTGATGCCGAAGTAGGTGTTGTAGCGGAACATGGGGATCAAGTTCATGCGTTCGTATTCGGGCCCTTCCTTGGTCAGGTGCGTCCACACCGCCCGGCCGCGCCACATGCTGCGGTCAAAGGTCATGATCAGAAAGGCGATCTT
>DAISXR010000043.1:21546-29056 GCA_036825755.1 Anaerolineaceae bacterium | reverse complement strand
CCGCCTCCGCAGGAACTGGAAACCGGAAAAATTGTAGGCGGTTTTGCCCACCAACAGGTGCTGGCCCTGGCCGACAAGGTAGTGGAAGCGGTGAAGAGCGGCGCCATCCAGCGTTTTGTGGTGATGGGCGGCTGCGACGGCCGTCAGAACTCGCGCGGCTATTTCACCGAGGTGGCCGAAAGCCTGCCGCAAAACGCAGTCATTCTGACCGCCGGCTGCGCCAAATACCGCTATAACAAGCTGAACCTGGGCGATATCAACGGCATCCCGCGCGTTCTGGACGCCGGGCAGTGCAATGACTCCTACTCTCTGGCGGTCATCGCCCTCAAGCTGAAGGAAGTCTTCGGCCTGTCGGATATCAACCAGTTGCCCATCTCGTTTGACATCGCCTGGTATGAGCAGAAGGCTGTGGCTGTGCTGCTGGCGCTGCTGTTCCTGGGCGTCAAGGGCATCCGGTTGGGCCCCACCCTGCCTGCGTTCCTCTCGCCCAATGTGGTGAAGGTGCTGGTAGAAAACTTTGATATCAAGCCGACCGGTACGGTGCAGGAAGATATCGCCGCCATGATGAGCGGAAACTAACCGACTGAAGAAATATCCTGCAAGGGCTGTCCTCTGTGAGCGATGTTCGCTACAAGCGATTGTCGCTAACAGGACAGCCCTTTTTCTTTGGACTGGAAACCCCGGATTGAGTAAAATTGTGGGCATGGTTTCCCTTCCACCCTCAACCGGCGGGATGACACCGGCAGATGTGCTGGCGTTTTTGGATCTCTGCGAGCAGCATGCTATTAATGTGTGCGTGGACGGCGGGTGGGGCGTGGATGCCCTGCTGGGGTATCAGAGCCGCGCACACGCCGATCTGGATGTGGCGCTGCCGCACAGCAATTCAGTGTTGGTTCGCACCCTGCTGGAAGCCAGGGGATTTCAGGAGGTGCCGCGCGATGACAGTTGGGAATGCAATTATGTGATGGGCGATTCGCATGGCCGGCTGATCGACATCCATACCTGTACGTTTGATGAGAGCGGCAAACTGGTGTTTGGGGTGGACTATCCGCTTGATTCGCTGCGGGGTACAGGGATGATCGGCGGAAGGCCGGTGAAGTGCATCACCCCCGAGTGGCTGGTGAAATTTCACACCGGTTATCCTCTCGATGACAATGATTACCGGGATGTGAAGTTGTTGTGTGAAAAGTTTGGCATCCCCATCCCGGATGAATACCGGCGCTTTATCCAGGCAGATCGCAACCCGCCGGCTCAGCGCTCTGAATAGATTGGAGACCTCATTCCTATGACTGCACCTTCGAACCCTGAGCCACTCCCCGCTACCTTTCCCGTACCGCAATCGAACCGCCGTCTAACGTGGCTGGCCTGGGCAGTGGTGATCCTCATCAGCACACTGCCCGAGATCATCATGCTTGAGCTGTTCCATGGCAGCATCGATACGCTTGCCTTTGCGAAAATGGGCTTTCTGATGGGGCTGGCGATTACTGCCATAATCTGGAAGCCGCTCAGGCCGTTACGTGATTTCCTGCTGGCCATGCTGGCTTTTTTTGTGCTGAGCGAACTCTGCACGCAGCTCGATTGGACGCTGCCCTGGCTGCAAAACCTGTTTGGCGGACATGCCTTTGACGCGCGCATGCAAGCCGAGCAGACCGGCAAACTGGTAATCTCGGCGCTGATGATTTTGATGCTGGCGGGTCTGGGCTACCGGCGCAGACAGATGTTTCTGACGCGCGGTGACCTGAAAGCGCCCATCACACCGGTAAAATGGCTGGGGTTTCCCAAACCGGATGCCTGGCCCGTGTTTGGGCTTCAGTGGGGTTTCTATATCGCGCTGGCCATTGCCGCCATGCTGTATTTCACCCAGCGGCCATCCGTCGCGCAACTGGCGGGAGTGCTGCCGGTTTTACCGTCCATCCTGTTCTATGCGGCCCTGAATGCTTTCAATGAAGAGGCGACCTATCGTATCCCCATGCTGACCACGCTGGAACCGCTGGCAGGAAGCCGGCCATCCCTGTGGATGGCGGCATATTTCTTTGGAATCGGGCATTATTTCGGTGTACCGGGCGGCCTGGCAGGCGCGATCGCGTCCATTTTTATGGGCTGGATCCTCAGCAAGGCCATGCTGGAAACGCGCGGCCTGTTCTGGGCCTGGTGGATTCATTTTTTGACGGATATTGTCATTTTTGTTTTTTTGACGGCTGCGCTGGGGTAACGGGCTTGATCCAGGCGGCTAGTACTCGCCAAAAATGAGGTAATTGTTCGTATCAATGCCGGCCTGCACGAACAGGCCTTTGAGCCATTCCACATCGCTGTCTGTCACGTTGGTGGTGTAGTTGCCGTGAGTGATCCCGGTGTAATCCCAGGTAAACATGGGGTTTTCGGTGATGGTCCACACGGCAAACTGCTGCAGGATGGTATCGTTGAAGCGGAAATCATCCATGGAAAGCAATTTCACAAGATCTTCATTCACCGGCTCCAGCCCCACCGTGAAACCGTCACTGAAATCAGGCATCTTCAGTTCCATGTTCGCGCAGGATACTTCCAGTTCGAGCGAAACTTCTGTTTCCGGTTCTCCGCTTAAATACACAACCTCTCGCCGCCGGACCACCATGTTCTGCACACCTTCCGTACCGGAGATAAACAGGGTGCCGGGCAGAATCTCAATTTCCAGGTTTTCATCCTTTGTTTCGACGGTGGGTTTGATACTCACGTTGATTTGAGTGAGACCGCGGCCATAAATAGTGGCGACCACCAGCCCGTCCTTGACGGCTTCCTGCAGCGTGAGACGCTTGAAATCCACACCGGCGTACACCAGATAATCCAGCGCGGTGATGCTTTCCACATCAGTCAACGTGCACGACAAATTCCCGTAAGCAGAATCGATCTTTCCCCGGATGGAAACCAGGCTGGCATCTCCCACCAGCCGCCCGTTGGAGGCGCGGATGGAAAAATCGCTTGTGTCATATTCAGCAGGCAGCGCAGCCATGCTGACCGCCGGCGCCGGGTTGCCCCGCCTTTGACCGGTATCTCCACAGTCTGAGAAAGCTGGCGATACTGGTCGTAAAGGGTAAACTGGCAGACAACGGGCTCTTCGGAAGTACAGCCGATACTCCCGGGCAGCAGAAGCTGGCCCTCCACCGTCACCAGTTTTCCGTCGTACTCGCACATGTTCTCCATGGTCACCGCTACCGGTGTAGGGGTCACACCGGGCTCCGAGGAGGTTGATTCACAGGCCAGGGAGATGAACAGGCTGATCACAAGCAGGAGGGCGATGCGAAGTAATCGTGGTTTCATAACTGTTTCCTTTTACCACATTGAAACCATTTTTAATTATGCAGGGTACATGTTGGTTGAATCTTTGCGCCTTGATTGAAAACTTTGAGTATTTAGTCCATTGAGTTGAAAATGGTTCAGCGTTGGAAGATTGTCGCCAGATCAATATCGAGCAGGACGATTGTTGCGTAAATGATCATGAGAAACGCTAGAATATAGATCACAGTCCGAAACCTGCCTAAACGGTTCTGGCTGTTTGATTTGAAAATGCGTTTTCGGGCCGAACCCAGGTCATTTGGCATGGCATATTGGATCTTTTTGACCTGCGCTTTTGGATGAATCAGGCAATGCCGTTGTGAGTCCAGTTCAACCACGCCGTTGCAGCGCGTACAAAGACCGATGGCGCTGGCTTGACCTGTGGCTAACAATTCGGTAACCTGATCAGCCACACGCGGCTTTTTGCCTTCCAGTTTTTGCATCACCGCCAGCTTGCCAGCCAGGACATCAGCGGGGATCACATACTCCACCTCCTGACCTTTCACTTTTGGATGCTGCGGGCAGCGTTGATCTTTATTCAATTCCACCACCAGATTGCATTTGGGACAGTAGCCCACAGCCCTGGCTTTCCCTGAATCGAGGATCATCATAATCTCACCGGAGCGGCGAGTTCTGGCATACACATCGGAATCACCGCCCAGAAATAGCGATACTGTGTCAGCTTCCCCTTTAAAGCGGTCCGGATTGGTGATCAACACCAGATAATCTCTAGCCGCATCCTCGGCAAAGCCGAGCTTCTCGAATAAATTCATCCGCTGTTTTAAGAGGTTGAGTTGTTCTTTTTCCGGTGCCAGATCCATGGCATGTTCCAGATCAGCCAGAGACTGCCACGGGTTGAGTTTTTCGTGCCGTGCAGCCCGGTTTCGATATTTGACATAATCTGGCGTCCGGCGCAGAAGTGCGACAATCGCGGTGATGAAAGCGATAAACGCAGCCAGGCTTAATGCGATCGGGTTCGATATCGGTTCCAGGAATGGAATAATGGGTGCGGCATCGGGATTTAGGTAGTACCAGAAATAAACCAGATATCCAAGCCCACCCGCAACAGCAAGGGCTGAGAAAAATGCCAACAATCTGGCGACGACCCCCTCGGAGGGCAATAATCTGGCATCGCATTTCTGACAGTGGTCGGCATGTTCTTCATTTTCCGCACCGCATTTTGGGCAATGAATTCGTGGTATGCCGCGTACCACCGCAGGTGCTGAAGATGATGTTTCCTCGATCCTCTGTACCGACAGATTTTCAGGAACGATCGGGATTTCAACGGCAGCAGCAGCGGGGACTGGTATAGTTGCTGGCGGAATGGCATTCGATTCCAGTGGGGTCTCTTGTTGGGCGGGTGGAACAGTCATCGCTGGTTGGGAGCCCTCGGTTGAATGTTCTTCGATTGCTGACGCTGGAGAATACCTGGCACAGCTCTCGTCGGTTTCATCGGCGAATTCAGCCAGCAATGAGTTGGGCGCAGACTCAACCGAATAACCCCGGCAGCGGTTGACAGTTTGAGCGAAGTTGGCGCATCCAGGGCATTGCGCCGGACGAAACAGAACTCTTTGCGCGATCTGCATGGACATTTTTCCTCCCCGAATTTTTCTCGCCTGTTTACACTCAACCTCCCTACTCGTAACCAGTGTATGATGATAATGATCGCGGCTTTGTAGTTCTCATACTTTCGAGGGTTTATCTTTATTGAAATGACGGGATTTGCTGACGTTTATAAACCCATTGTACAGATATTCCAACTCGAATACAAACGATGAGAATTTTCATCTCAAGGGTTAATGAGCTAAACGAACTTATTGTAAGTTGGGGATCATTCTTCCGCCGGGCTTATTTTATTACCCACATACATAAAGTTGATTGTGGGTCCAATAGATAAATTTTTCCTTGCCTGATCCATTATGTGGAATCCGGGTTATGGTAATAGGGACAGGATCCCATCGGAAAATTTGGCCGTTGAAGCAGCATGACCGAAGGGATCAGTGGTAATGTGGGCGATATCACGCGAACGGGGGTGGGGGCCAAGCTGGTCTCTGCGTAGGTGGATTCGCAGGTCCTGGAGATGAACAGGCTGATCACAAACAGGATACCGATACGGACGAGATTGGATTTTACGGCCGCATCCATTCCGTGTGAGGGAAATCGGTAAAAGATACTGACTGTACATTGAGTGTACAATAAATCACAACCCGGGTAAACGGGCAGAATCTGTCAGTGCCCAAAACGCATCATACCCTTCAGGAGTCCCGCGCCATGAAACCCACCGAACCGCCGGTCTACGCAGACATTTCGCTTCAAGACATCAATCAAATTCAGCCGTTATGGGAAAAACTGAACACACTGCATTACCAGGATTCGATTTATTTCAAAGACCATTACGCCAATTTCACGTTTGAAAAACGGGTAGAGCGCATTCACAGGATGCCCGCGGAGCAGGTGAAGATCACTTTGGTGATGCAAAACGGTGCAGCTCTCGGCTATTGCCTCTCCACCGTCGCGGATGGCAGCGGCGAGGTCGACTCGCTGTATGTGGATGAAGCACTGCGCGGGCAAGGGGTGGGTAAACGGCTGGTAGAAGAGCATGTGGCCTGGTTGAAAGAAAAAGGCTGCGATAAGATCCGGCTGGTGGTATCGTACGGGCATGAAAGCGTGCTGGATTTCTATCACGCCTGCGGGTTCTTTGAACGCCTGACGGTGCTGGAATACAAGGCCGGCCGTGATTAAGGCGGTGATCTTTGATTTCGACGGCACATTGGTCGATTTTGTGGAAGCCGACCTGGCCAGCCTGCGCCTGCTGCACGAATACGCCGGTTTGCCTGTGCCGGTGGACGAATTTACCGAAACCGCCGTCGAGGCGATCATGCGTTTTCACGCCCTGGTGGATGAGAACCGTAAAGATCCGCTACTGATGCACAGTTTCAGGCTGAAACAGACCTTTGAGCATTATGGTCTGCCCTGGAAAGACGACTATGTGGATTTCTACCGCGCCTGTCTCGTGCGGGCCTGCCGTCCGTTGGATGGGGTGGTGGATCTGCTGCAATTCCTGCGCGGCCGGGTGAAGACCGGTTTGCTGACCAATGCCTATGACGGTGTTGAGCAGCGGGCGCGCATCGAACAGGCCGGTCTGACCGGCCTGCTGGACGGGGTGGTGGTATCGGGCGAGGTGGGGCTGTTCAAACCTGATCCGGCTGTCTTTCACCATGTATTGAACCTGCTGGGTGTTCCGCCGGAACAGGCGGTTTATGTGGGCGATTCGATCCCCTATGATATGGCGGGAGCCCGCGCTGCCGGGATGCAGACCATTCTGTTCAGCCGGGAAGGAAAGCGGGAAACCGATCTGGCCGATTTTTCGGCACAGGGGTTGGGCGAACTGCGCGCTTTGCTCGAACGGCTGCTGGCAGAGGACGGGGCATGGGAAGACTGACACCTGTCTTTCGATCCAAAAATGAATATGTTATAGTAAAACATATCAGTATACAACCATCGGCAGCCTGATGATGGATAGGATAGGTGAATGTCCGTTATCGGGTGACGCAGGATCATTAAAAGGGGTGCGATGATGGATACACTAATACGAGTAGTACGAGGCGATATCACCCGTTTGGATGTAGATGCGATTGTCAACGCGGCCAACACCTCGCTGCTGGGCGGCGGAGGGGTGGATGGAGCCATCCACCGGGCAGCCGGGCCGGAATTGCTGCGGGAGTGCGCCCAGTTGAACGGCTGCAAACCCGGCGATGCCAAATTGACGCGTGGGTACCGGCTGCCGGCCCGTTACGTGATCCACACAGTGGGGCCGGTGTGGTTTGGCGGCACGTACGGCGAACCCACAATACTGGCATCCTGTTACCGGTGTAGCCTGGAGGTGGCCGATCAGAATCATTTGAAATCGGTCGCGTTTCCGTGCATCAGCACCGGGGCATATGGGTACCCATCCGATGAAGCGGCGCGCGTGGCATTACAGGCCGTGCGCGACTATCTGGCATCACCGACCGGCGTGCAGGAAGTCATTTTCTGTTGTTTTGCCCATCAGGATGCTCACATTTACGCCGGTTTACTGTCTGAAACTGTAAAATAATAGCATGAAAGATTTTTACACGCGTTTTTACGCGGCCATACCGGGCAGCCGGGCACACAGCCTGTTCTGCGAACGGGTCTTTGGCCTGGATCTGGGTCAACACGG
>DAISXR010000043.1:17387-21446 GCA_036825755.1 Anaerolineaceae bacterium | reverse complement strand
ATTGATACGCTGTATTTCAGCGAGGATTATGCGGTCACCCTGCAGCAAATGCAAGCTGCTCTCAAGCCGGGCGGAAAGATGGCGATTCTGTATTCGCACGGACGCGAGCCCTGGGTACCGCTGGAAAAGTTTGACCGGCAGACACTTCCTCCGGAAAACACACCGGCTGGACAAGCGTTGACCAATCTGAACTATGCTTTTACAGCGCGTGAACTGACCGCGGAAGAATATCAACTCGCGCTGCGCCGGAAAGCGGTGCTGGAAGAATTGCAGGAGATGTTTGAGGCGGAAGACAACCTGTTTCTGTACGAAAACCGCATGGGTGACGCCAACGGGATCCGTGAAGCCATTGAGTTTGGGCTGCACAGGCGCTATTTATACTGTGTTTCCCCCTTGAAAAGCCGGGTCTCACCCTTCCCGGCCTGACGTTCCTGTTTATAATTCAACGGGCAGTAATCCTGTTCCGTCTTTCGTTCATATCGGTATTTACCACATCCATAAGGCAATCTATGACCACCCAGACAAAAATCACCTTACAGGAAAAAATGTTCTCCCAGCTCCGTGACCGGAGCTTCTTCGAGCAGGCAAAGAAGTATGCGTTTTCTTACCTGGATGAAGTGTACGACCGCAACGTGTTTCCCACGCCGGAAGCCGTCAACCGCTTAAAGGAATTTTACGAACCCATGCCGCAACAGCCGGCCGAACCGCAGGAAATTTTGCGGCAGTTGTACGAGGTGGGCGCGCCGGCGACCATGGCACAGATTTCCGGGAGGTATTTTGGGTTTGTGAACGGCAGCACAGTGCCGGGCGCGGCTGGTGCGCGCTGGTTGGCCGATATCTGGGATCAAAACGCGGCGCTGTATGTCATGTCGCCGGTGGCATCCTATGTAGAAGCCGTCAGCGAGAAGTGGGTGGTGGATCTGCTGGGTTTGCCGCCGGAAACCGCGGCCGGGTTTGTGGGCGGCAGCACACTGGCGGGCATGTGCGGGCTGGCAGCCGGGCGTAATGAACTGCTCAAACGCCAGGGCTGGGATGTCAACGCCGACGGCCTGTTTGGGGCGCCGTCCATTCGCGTGATTGTGGGTGGGCAGGTGCATGCGGCCATCTCCAAGGCGCTCAGCCTGCTGGGGTTGGGACGTGCGCGCGTGGAAGTCATCCCGGTGGATGACCAGGGCCGCGCCATTGCCGGCAAAATGCCCAAACTGGACAGCACCTGTCTGGTGCTGGCACAGGCCGGCAATGTCAACTCGGGAGCTTTTGATCCGATTGACGAGATTTGTGAGGCGGCTCACGAGGCCGGCGCGTGGGTGCATGTGGACGGCGCCTTTGGTCTGTGGGCGGCTTCCTCGCGCAGCACCCGTCACCTGGCAAAGGGCATCGAGATGGCCGATTCCTGGTCGGTGGATGCGCATAAGTTGATCAACGCCCCGTATGATTGCGGGATTGTTCTGTGCCGCAGCCGTGAAGCGCTGGTATCGGCCATGCACATCACCGGCTCGTATCTGATTGACAGCGAACGGCGCGATAACATGCATTACGCGCCGGAGATGTCGCGCCGTGCCAGGGGTATCGATGTGTGGGCCACCCTCAAATCGCTTGGCCGCGACGGCCTGGAAGAATTGATCGACCGCCTGTGCAGTCACGCCCGTCGTTTTGGCGAAAAACTGGGTGCGGAAGGCTTTCACATTCTGAACGATATCGTCTTCAACCAGGTGCTGCTGACTGCCGATACCCCTGAACAGACGCAGGCTGTACTGGTAGCGGTTCAGCAATCCGGTGAGCTCTGGTGCGGCGGCACAGTGTGGAACGGCCAGCCGGCCATCCGCATCAGTGTGTGCTCGTGGGCTACCACCGAGGCGGATGTGGATCGTTCGGTGGCGGCATTTGCCGCGGCGCTTGCCGGGGTCAAATCCGGAAGAGTACAGTAGACCGGAAACTGTAAGGCGGATCAGCCCGGCTATTAGCCCGGCTATCAGCCCGGCGAACCAACTGTACGGAGAGGATTGTCTTTGGATTTTGTTTGATTTTTACCGGGCCTTTTCACGGGTATAAGGCTATAATTGTGATAACCAAATTCGATCTTTGAAGGAGATAGAAATGGGCGATAAAGGCGGCAAGAAGAACAAAGAAAAAGCACAGAAGCAGAAACAGGGAAAACAGGAAAAGAAAAAAGAGCAGCAGCAGTCCAAAGCTCCAACCAGCAAAAAGGCTTAGCCGGTGAGCAGCGAACCTCTCAGGTTCGGCGCGGCTGCACGCAGCGTGGAACAGGTTTCTGTTCCCACCCTGGATCAAACCAACTGATATGGACTGAATGTTTCTCACGGATGCTGCCGGCTCCGGTTGAGAGGGAATCTGAGCGCAATTGACAGCGCTTGCAACGTTTTGAGAGTCTTTTTCATCAGGCTGATTGTACAATCAGCCTGATTGCTGTTTATAACAGTATGATTCCTGCCTGCATCGAAAAGGATTTCTCAATGAAACAGGTCATTCAACGTATTTTTCAGGTTGTTTTTGTCATGGGCTGCCTTCAGGCTGGTCGCGCAGCCGTTCACTTTGGGCTGTGGCGCTGGCTGCAACCGGCGCAAAACGCCGTTTTATCCAACCTGGCCGACATGGGCGCTTACATCACGGTGGCAGTCATTGTCTGGCTGGTGTTCAGGCCATCTGCCAGCAGGGTGGGGTTGGACTGGCAGGGCGCGGGCAGGCTGGAGAAAAGGATCTATCTGCTGGCGGGAGCGGTCCTTCTGGCGATGACATTTCTGACATACTTTTTCGATCCGGCTGTTCTGGTGGAAAACCTGAAGGCGGTATGGGTGGTACCCGTTTTTGAGGAGCTGGTCTTTCGCGGATGGGCCTGGCAGCACATCGAGCCGGCAGTAAAGGGAAAGCATGCCGGGGCGATCACCTGGGTGGCGGTATCCGTGTTGTTTGCGCTGTGGCACATCGGGTATACCGATATTTTTTATCTGCGAATTCTGCCGGCCAATCCGGGCACGAAACTGGGGGATTTTTTGATCAACAAAGTGATCTTTACGTTTTTCTTTGGGCTGGCGGTTGGTATTCCGCGCTGGCGGACCGGCCGGGTGTATGGATCCATCCTGGCGCATGGTTTTTTGAATCTTTTTGGTAAATAGCTGATTTGCAGCAAAATAAAAGGGCAGGCTCGCATTCCACCCGGCCTCACTGCGGTACGTGCTCAAACAGGCTCAACGGATGAAGAAAATTCATTCATCTTTGGGTGCTGACTGAGCGTTTAAAATGTGTGATATAAAAGGGCATTCCTGGGATGACCTGCCGAAGCCCATCATTACGATGACAGACGCAATGAACAGTATTCTATGTAAACTGACTTGTTATTGATTTGATCATCCACTTGTTGAAAAGTGCGGTTGCGATATAATTAATCCCTATATACTGTTAATTACCATAAAGTATATTAGATGGGTTGTTTTTGTCTGTTTTTACGGATGGGATAATCAATCAGGCTCACATCGAAATCCATCTGGAGCGCATAGAGGATTTTTAAATGAAAGATTTGTACAGTACCCTTACTGAATGGTCGACCACATTTTTACGGCTGGCCATGCAGGATTTTGGGCGGTTCACACGAAACGCCGGTTTGTCTCTGGGACAAATGAATGTTTTGATGCACCTGTATCAACGCGGCGCGCGCGAGGTGACCACCTTTTGCGAACTTCTTCAGGTCACGCCGGCAGGGGCCAGTCAGATGATTGAACGTATGGTGCAATCTGGGGTGGTGCAGCGCACCGAAGACCCGGGTGACCGGCGCATCCGGCTGGTGACACTCACCCCCAAAGGGCAGAAGATTGTGCTGGACAGCATCGCCGCCCGGGAGGCGGGCTTCAACCGCCTGGTGTCTACTCTCACGCCGGATGAACAGGCGCGGATTACTGATGCGCTTGAGATTTTGAATGAACACGCTCTTGGTTTGGATATTGCCCCGTCTCGGTCGGTCGATCCGTTATAGACCGGAACATCTCCAGAATACGAATGTTTTCAATTATTCATTGACCGGCAGCATGAACGTCGCCGGTTTTT
>DAISXR010000043.1:5242-17287 GCA_036825755.1 Anaerolineaceae bacterium | reverse complement strand
TCATCCGCCGTCCGGCATGCCGAGCGGACCGCCGCGACCAGCATACGGCGCAGACCGCTTTGGATGGAAATGGTCTCATCGTCCAGCCCGAGTGAAAAACCTGCCAGGATCAAATCAAGCTCTTCATAACTCAGCCCCATGGCAACTTCATTGGGCAGCCCTGCGGCAAGGTCACCGGAGGATGGCTGACGGAGCACCTGCTCCGGGATCTGGAGCGCGCTGGCCACCTGGCGGATCTGTGTTTTGAACAAATGCTGCAGCGGGGCGATGTCGCCTACCCCGTCGCCGTGCGGGTCATAAAAGCCTACTGACCATTCGGACCGGTCGGTCGTGCAGATGTGCAGACAGTCCAGTTGGTTGGCCAGAATTGAGAGAACCAGCATTCGTCCGCGCACCTTGCCAAACACGAACGTTTTGGTGGCAGCGGCTTTTTTCCACAGGATGCGAGATAAGACCCATCCCAGTACACCGCGCCGTTTGCCAAAAGCAAAATCCTGCCCCCAAGCATAAAAAGAGGGAGAACCGCTCAACACCCGCAGCAGCCGGATGAAACGCTGCAGCAGCGGACGATTTCCGGCGGTCTGAGCCGGGACATTCCGGTAAATGCCGGCCTCGCGGAAAAAATCGCTTAAATTTCTCTCCTCCAGAGGCAGATGAAGCGCTTCGGCAACCAGGCGGGCGTTTTGATGCGGAACGGCAGCGCTGTCCCGCTCCGGCAGGCTGAACAGGTGAATTTGCTCGGGTGGCAGGCAGCGGGCACAGCAGTACGCGCAAACGGTCGAATCGAGGCCGCCGCTCAACCCCAGCACCACGCCGCGAGCGCCCCACCGCTTCACTTCACTGGAGATCAACCCGTTGATCCGGTCCACTTCCGCCTGGGCATCCAGGCTGAGTACATCCATCAGGTCATTTTGATGATCCATATTGGTGAACCCTATATTGATCCGATTATAGAAAGATCATAGCACGAAGGATGAACGAAGGAAACGAGAATTTCGTATAATCAAAGTGTATCCACGGTAGAAAAGAGGTGAATCATGGATCAGAACGAAGTATCTTCATCCGTAAAGCCTGTTAAGAAGGGCGTCTGGCTGATGTTGATTATTGTATTTGTTCTGCCGTTTTCACCGCTTCTGATCACGCGAAGGTGGGGCTGGTGGGAAGCCTGGCTGTACGGGGGGATATTTATGCTGGGGTTTATCGTCAGCCGTGTTCTGGCGGCACGGCGGCACCCCGATATCATCGCTGAACGGGCTAATTTCATAAGAAAAGACAACACGAAACCGTGGGACAAAATCCTGGCCCCACTGGTGGCCCTGGGCAGTCTGTTGATACCGTTAACAGCCGGTCTGGAAGCGCTCAACGGCAGTCTGGTGTTGTTTGTGCTGCCGGTTAAGCTTGTAGCGATACTGCTCCTGCTTGCGGGTTTTTCCTGGGGCTCATATGCCCTGTGGGAAAATCGCTTTTTCTCCGGCACGGTGCGCATCCAGACGGAGCGGGGACATACGGTGGTCAGCAGCGGACCGTACCGCATCATGCGCCACCCCGGTTATTTTGGCTCGCTGGTGTCGTTTCTGGTTTCTCCCTTAATTCTGGATTCCTTGTGGGCCTTTGTACCGGCGATTATTCTAATCATGACGCTCATCATCCGCACCCGGCTGGAAGATCAGGTGCTGCAAAATGAACTGGAAGGCTACAGTGAATACGCAAAAAAAGTACATTACCGCCTGATCCCTGGCATCTGGTAGGCGGCCGTTTGAGACACCTTGATTGCTAAACAGAGTGATTCAATGCAAAATTCACCGATAATTTACCACGAACGGCTCACCTCGCGCATCACCACAACCCTGTTCGCGGGGTTGTCGGTTATTTTTCTGCTGTTGTTCCTCTGGAGGGTATCCCGGCGCGGAATGGATGGGCTGGTCTGGTTCAACCTGGCTTTGTCGGGGGTCTTCCTTTTCTATGTGATCAATTTTCGAGTGCTGCTGATCACCCTCATCGCCCGCCAGGTGATGATCCGTTTCGGTATTATCCGATGGATCGTTCCGCTCCGGAATATTGAAACCATTGAACTGGATGAGATCCCGGTCATGTATCAGAAGGGCGGTGCGGGGGTGCATTTTATGTCGATTCAAGGCCGGTACCGTGTTTCGTTCAATTTCTTAGAATATCCGCGCGTGGTGATCCGCCTGAGGCAGCAGCGCGGCCCGGTCAAAGATGTTTCATTTTCTACTAAGAGCCCACAGATGATTATTCAGTACGTTCGTGAGATACAGGCTCTGGCGCCCCTGCCGAGGGTTAACCTCTGAGGCAGCGCCATCCACCATGTACACCTGACAGGTGATACATCCACCTCAATTGGAGTACAATTGGCTGGCTGTGTCCCACAGGGTGCGGCACAGCGCGAAATTTTTACGATGGATGGCTGCATTGCCGGAAATTAGCCATAAAAACGAAACGGAAACAGAAGTAAAGCCCAATCAGGCAACCGATATCACTGGTTCTGAGCTACAGGAATATCTGGATATCCGTCAACAGCGCAGATGGATATTTCCGCGTGCCGCCCTGGTAGGCCTGGGCGCTGGCGCAATATCCCTTTTGTTTCGTATCGGTTTGACCAGCGCAGACCGGCTGCGAAACAGTTTAATTACCTGGGCGCACACCCTGCCGTATATGGGGTGGATTTTTCCTGTACTGCTCACAATGGTGGGGGCCTTTGTCGCGGTGACGCTCACCCGCCGTTTTGCACCGGAAGCATCCGGCAGCGGGATCCCGCATCTGGAGGCGGTCTTACAGCATTTGCGCAAGCTGCACTGGAAGAGGCTTCTGCCGGTAAAGTTTTTTGGCGGCATCCTGGCGATTGGCAGCGGCCTGGCGCTGGGACGTGAAGGCCCCAGTGTTCAAATGGGCGGGGCGGTGGCAGATGCGGTTTCACGCCTGTTAAAAGTATCCAACCGCGAGCGGCTGACCCTGATTTCAGCTGGCGCAGGAGCCGGGCTGGCGGCTGCTTTCAACGCTCCCCTGGCCGGGTTGATTTTCGTGCTGGAAGAAGTAAGGCGTGATTTCCAGCCCATTGTGTTCGGGGCGGCTTTCATCGCATCGATGATGGCCGATATTGTGGCACGCATGGGCTCCGGTCAATTTCCGGTCTTCTCAATTCCCAGTTATGCGATGCCGTCTCTGGAAACCCTGCCTATTTTTGCCGTGCTGGGGCTTCTGGCAGGTGGGATGGGAGTTTTCTTCAATCGCAGTTTGCTCTGGCTTGGCAATCAATTTACCCGCATTCCAACCCGCTTCATCACCCTGACGGCCGGTTTGGTGGGAGGGTTGATTGG
This sequence comes from Anaerolineaceae bacterium, assembly GCA_036825755.1. Classification (GTDB taxonomy): domain Bacteria; phylum Chloroflexota; class Anaerolineae; order Anaerolineales; family Anaerolineaceae; genus JAJFTV01. The sequence continues at coordinate 13,952 of DAISXR010000043.1, read as the reverse complement.
CCTGGCCGGTTGGTTTTATCCCAATTTGATCGGCAGCGGGCATACATTGGCTGAAGCAGCGCTCAGAGGTGAACTGGTGTTGAGTGTGATACCGGCCTTCTTTCTTCTGCGTTTGCTGTTTACCACGGCCAGTTACAGCACAGGCGCGCCGGGTGGTATTTTTGCGCCCATGCTGGCTTTGGGAGCGCTGCTCGGTCTGGGTGTGGGTCAGTTATCTCAGATGGCGCTGCCGCAGATTGTCACCATCCCGGCGGTGTTCGCGGTGGTTGGAATGGCGGCGTTTTTTACCGCGGTGGTACGTGCGCCCCTGACCGGCATCATGCTGATCATTGAAATGACGGGCAATTATTCGCAGATGCTGCCGCTGCTGGTGAGCTGTTTTTGCGCTTATGCAGTGGCTGAGGTTTTGCGCGACCTGCCCATATATGAAGCCCTTTTGCAGCGTGATTTACGACGTAACGGCGGCCTGGAATCGCTGAAGGAACCGGTCGTGGTAACCTACACCATCCACGATGGCGCCCCGTTTTCCGGCCGGCAGGTAAAGCAATTGGGGTTGCCGGCAGGCTGTATTCTGGTACGCTGTTCAGATGGAAAACGCGAATGGGTGCCGAAAGCCAATACCCGTCTGGAAGCGCATATGCATGTCACCGCCATCGTGGCGCCGGATGCCGAAAGCGGCCTGGAGATCCTCCGCAAAGGCTGCACCGGCGGCGATTCTGCACCCTGACGCTTACAACCCAAACGCGATCAACAAAAACCAGCCCAGGGTGGTGAGGAAAATCGCCCACTCGGCCACGGCCGGAGCCCAGATGCGCGGACGGACCAGATCGGGGTTGTCACGTGAATTTTGCGCCAGATTTTCGGTCACCCGCGGATAGGTGAGAAACAACGATGAGGTCAGGATGGCTGGAAACCCTGCCAGACTGTAGAGAGGGTGCGCGGCCGGCGGATGAGCTGCCGGCAGGGCGATGCCCAGGGTAAAGAACAAGATCATCAGCAGGGCCATGCGAAAGTAATTGATGGCAGCCTTGAGGTGTTTGGCCAGGCGATTGACCGGGAACACACCTACCAGCGCCACGCTGATGGAGGCAGCAATCCCGGTGACCATACCCAGCTTGGACCACACACCAGGGATCACCAACCCCAGGATAATGACAGCCGGCAGAAGGCACAGCCCGCACAGGATCAGGCTGGCATTGAATACACCCGCCAGACGGGAAACCCCGCCCTCGCCCAGCTCGGAAATGTAATGGTTGAACGGCGAGAAACGCTTACCGGCTCTGCCCCGGTAGAAAATGGCGGCAACAATGCAGCCGATTAACACACCAAACGATCCAATCAGGATCAATATTTGAAAATACAACGGATTCTTCAAAAACTCAAGCATTCAATCCCCCTCAACATGATCAGGAATTAAGTATATCCTTTCAAATTAACAGGATAGGGTTTGTCAGGTTAATTTGAAAAGGTTTAATTTATCTCTCACATTCATATACGCAAATTCGTGTATTCCGTTTTTCGAAACCGTGTACAATCATTACCAAGAAGGTATGAAGGAGGCATATGAATAATGTAATTATCTATACCGCCCTGACCCTCACCGCTTTATTTTCTATCGTCGTTCTTGTTTATCTTAATTGGGACAGGGGTCCGGTTAAAAGTTACTCACTGCTGCCAGGGGTAGCCATTGGGTTTGTGCTGGCTGGCCTGTTTACCGGCGGTGATCGTTTGGTGAGCTACAGCTTTATGGGCATCGGGGTGCTGATCGCGTTGCTGGATTTGCGGCGGAAACGACCTAAAAAGCCGCGGATCAGGGGTGATGAGCCGCATGAGTCGGCCTCCGAATAACCTCACCATCTACACAGTTGTTCATCAATAATCCTCCTGAATGGGTACAATACAGTTACCACTCTGAAAGGGGGATTTTTGTTAATGAGCAAACAGACAGAATTGGTGAAAATCAGGCAGGGATGGGACCTGTTGAAGTCGTCGTATGAAGGACTGACCGATGAGCAGATGGTCGAACCCGGTGTCACGGGCGGCTGGTCGGTAAAGGATATCCTGGCGCACGTCACCGGCTGGGAACTGGAAATGCTGGAGTCATTACCGGAGATACTGGGCGAGGTTCAGGTTTCCGATTCAGAGGATGAAGACCTTAGCACGGATGAGTATAATGCCCGCCTGACTGAACGGTACCGCCATCTTTCCGTTCCCCAGGTGCTTGAGCAGCTTGACGAGATACATCAACAGATGTGTGATTATCTGGAGCAAGCCCCCGAGGACCAGTTTGAGGAAGGTACGCCTTTTCAGGACAAAATGAAAAGCGATTCCTATGATCACTATGCGGAACATGCCCGGGCGATACTGGAATGGCGGAAAATTGCCCCGCAGCACGTGGCGAGCGCGCTGGATGAGAAAAAGACCATGGGAACGGATTATCCACAGAATACGGAACCCACCCAAACCGATTAATCAGGAGTGACTATGGAACGATCAGCAGGCAAGTTTACGACGATTGATGAATATATCTCCGGTTTTCCAGAGGATATTCAGGGAATTTTAACCAGGATTCGAGAAATTGTCAGAGAGGCGGCTCCGAACGCGCAGGAAAAGATCAGTTACAATATGCCCACCTTTTACCTGAACGGGAACCTGGTTCATTTTGCCGCTTTCACGAACCACATCGGGTTTTATCCCACCCCAAGCGGAACTGAAAAATTCGAACAGCAACTGGCGCCCTATAAACGATCCAAAGGGGCTGTCCAGTTTCAACTGAATCAGCCCATACCCTACGATCTGATCAGGCAGATGGTTGATTTCAGGGTGAAGGAAAACGAACACAAGGTATTACCCGGACCCAAAACCACCAAAAAATCCTGAAACCAAACGTGATATGTTATGATCTCCATGGATCGATATGCAGTATCGGATCCATGGAGACTCTTTTTTGGGTCTGGAGGTTTCCCCGATGTCCGAAATCATCATCCTGATCGTCATGGGTATACTCACTCTGGTCATCCTGTGGGCCGGGTACCGTTTGAGCAAAAACGGACAGCCTTACCCGGGGTTGCTGCTGAACCTTCACAAGCTGCTGGCGTTGGGAACAGCAGTCTGGCTGGTGGTGATTGCATTTGGCAAAGGGATTTCTCCGTCACTCACATCCCAACAGGCGCTGGTTCGTACCGGCGCGATGGTTCTGGTGGGTGCTGCCATCCTCAGCGGGGGAGTGAAGAGCATTCCCAAAGCAATTCCTGCAATTATCGCAACCATCCATAAAGTTGTCCCCTATCTGGCCATTGCCGGCAGCGGATATTTCCTGATTAATTTCCTGGTACGATGACACCTGAACCGTCGCAACGGTTCGGGCTAAATGTAATCACAAACGGTCTCAGGTTCAGGAGGATCTCATGAAAAAAGATTGGCTTACTCGGGTTCTGGCGATTTTCGGTACGGTTCTCACCGGGTTCCCGTTTTTGGTGATGTTCGGATTCTCGGCGATACGGATGGTTCAAGGCCGTCAGTTCCTGTTTGACTTTCTGATGCCGGGTGAATTGTTTATCGTCATCCTGGTAGGCGCCGGTTTGCTGATCTGGGCAGCTTTCCGCTCACGGAACTATCAAAAGCTGATCACGATTTTGTTTGGCCTTGCGGTGTTCTTTTTAATCGCCAGCCAGGTTCTGGCGGGGATCAGCGGGCTGGCTTCCGGTGCGAGAGAGCCTGCCGGAGGGTGGTGGATTGCTCTCCTGGGGATGCTGGGGCTGTATGATCTGCTGGCGTTTGGGGTGTTTATCGCGGGCATTATGCTCATTCGCTGTGTTTTTCAACACTCCGATCAGTTAGCGGAAAGGCAACAGCCGTGAGGAGAGCAGGAAATCTGATCAAAAGGTGACTTCATACGAGATCTCAGGCACTCCGCTGAAGGTTCTGACAGTAAAAATATCGGGCCGGTGGAATTCCACCGGCCCGATCTCTGTTGAAAACGTAATCCTGGTTTGATTATTTGATGGTGAACTTGGGTGAGGTGGCCTTGACCGGGGTACCCAGTTCGGTGGTTTTGACTGCCACAACCCATTCCTCGCCGGAAACTGCTGAGTCAGGAATGGCGATGGTTATCGAATCTTCACCGTCTCCGTCGGTCTTGCCGTCAAACACTGCTGCGCAGCTGGTAGCAGATTTCTTGCGGATGCAGTAATCAATATCGGCGTCATCCGGGAAACCTTCCACGTAGACTGTGATGCTGCCATCAACACCCACCGAGCTCTTGTTCAGGGTGACAGCCGCATCGGTATAGGTGGTTCCGCCGCCGGATGTGGTACCCACGGTAATGGTGGGCGAGGTGACAGAAACAACTGGGGTGCGATCGGTGGTCATTACCTTAATGACCCAGGTAGAACCGTTTGCTGCGGAGGACGGGATGGTGATGCTCTTCTTGGCATAACCGGTCGAATCGGTGGTGGCGTCAAACACTGACTGCCAGGTGGAAGATCCCTTCTTATACAGGCGGAAGTCGATGCTGGCGTTCTTTGGGAACTGGAATGCTTTCACCGTGATGGACGCACCGGCGCTTACGTTCGTAGCTGAAATGGTGATGTACGAATTACCCGAGTATGATGTGGTGGGGGTGGTGGTTGACCCGGGGGTGGGAACGCTGCTGGTTCCAAGTAAATTGATGACCTGGCCGATGTAGATCAGGTTCATATTGATGATGGCAGGATTGTAGTACAGGATATCACTGACCGTTGTACCACATTTTGTGGCAATACTTGTGAGGGTATCACCGCCTACCACCGTGTAGGTCTTTCCGCAGGCTGATGCCAGCGCGGCGGACGGTGAGGCTGATGCAGAAACCTGTCCAACCAGCAGGGTTGACAGTAAAACCGCAAAAGCAAGAGCAAGACTTAATTTTTTCATAACAAAACCTCCATTGTACAAATGTGTATTCCCTTTATGTTCATACACTTTAATGACGACTCGACATTGATTTTGGTTCCACAATTCCTGAACGCGTATTAAATTCACCTGTAATATGCAGCACAGTATTTTAATTCTTATTAATAATATCTACAACTGGTAAAAAAGGTTGGTTAATCAAACCCCTGGAAACGTAGTTATATACCGATCTTCAGGATTTGACAAGTGCAAGACCGGTAAAGCCAATAAGCCTTGCAGGAATGTTGATTCAAATATGGAATTACTTCCCTGTCAAGGGTACGGAATGGGCTGCCTGAAGCCTGATTGAGAAGCACTCTGATTACCAACGGGCATGATGTTCTTCAGCAAACCCGATCAGATCCCGGATCTGGATGGTTTCGCCTTCGTCGGTGACCAAAGTACCCTGATATCGGCCAAACATCTGATGGACCTCGCTGGTGATCACTACCAGGCTGGTTTTGGCGACTCGCTCTTTAGAGGGCGTGAACACCAGATTGAGCCGGCCATCGCTGCTGGTAAAGTTCCACGGCTTCATGTAGTCGCCGGAAACATAATCGAACTTTACCTGTTCCAGCTTGTGGACGCGGTGATCCAGAATGAAAGCGTTTTCACCGGCTTTTGATAGATCGCCGAAACCACAGCCCAGGTTTAGACCGATGGTGCGGCCATCAGGCAGAAAACCGGATGAGCTGGCCCAATTCCAGTAGGATTGATATTCCCACACCCCGCGTCCCCAATCCAGTGATCCGATACAGGTAGAGGGCTCCAGTGAGATGGTTTCCTGCCCGTAACGTATCCAGCCGCTGGCTGGCATGCAGTTGATCTTGCGGTTGTAGTAAAAGCGTTTTTTACCGATGGGAATAACAATGTTCATCGACTCATCACCGGGTTGAGTGTGCAGATCAATCTCCGCTTCAATCCCGCGGCCGTCATGAAAGGCCGGCCAGGAAACGGATAAATGACGGCGATCCGGCAGCAAAGTGAAGGTTTCCTTGAGCCGGTTATCCTTAAACGAGCTGTTGCCGGCATCACTGTTGCGCGGAAGAATCACTCCCTTGCCAAACGGAACCACCAGACCCTCTTCATGTAGTTCACCCGTGTCGAAATCCATCATGTACACAAACAGATTGCCGGCGTACCCCAGATCGGCAACGGTGGCCGAAAAGAATTTGTGCGGGGTGAAGACAGCGTAATAATCCCAGCGTTTGATGCGGAAGCGCTGCAATGGCTGGAGGGCGTAAAAACGGGCCGCCTCCAGATTGCAGTCGAGCAGTGGTTGGCGCGCCCAGCCTACCTGAGCCAGTTTTCCATCCGGCATTAAGAGGGGTCCGGGTTGTGTGATTTCTGTCTGCATGGTTCCTCCGTTTACTTCGAAATATTGACCCAAACGGTCATCTGCGATGGACCGCGGTTGCCCCATGAGTAGTAAGGGATCATGATGAGCGGATCTCCGCCGGTGGTTTTGGCAAGCAGACGCAGCATCCCGCCTTCGACGGATGGATCAAATGAGGGCGTGAGCGAATCGGCGTCCACACGGCAGTTGAAGATATCGATGCCCGGCTGATCCACACTTTCCAGACAGTATACCAGCGGTCCGCGGGTGATTGCGGCCCGGCCCTGGTGTCCTTTCACACGAGGGTGAGCCGTCAACAGCCGCACCGGCATACTGAAGTGAATATCCACACGGTCCCCGCTTTGCCAAACGCGCTCAGAGGACTGAAAGACTGCTGCACGCGGGTCAAAACCGGAAGCAGTGGATTTGAGAGGGGTATCCGGCTTTGATGTAATCTCCGCAGATTCTCCGTTAATGTTCATCCGCATGTCTGCCGCCCACGATGGCCAGCGTAACCGCAGATCAAAGGGTTGTGTGCCGCCGGAATAATCTGCTTCATCGACCATCAGAGAGAGGTGTCCCTGCCAGGGCAGTTCACTGTGAACGGAGAGCTTCAGCGAACACCGGTTTCCATCGGGCAGGTCAATCACTTCCTCGATCCGGCTGGAGATGTACTGGTGCAGGGTGAGCTGGCCGGGTTGGTTGGATGTGATGTATTTACTCAGATTGGCCCAGGTGCGCGAAATGTTGGAGGGGCAGCAGGGTATCTCAAACCAGGGCTGGCGCTTCACCTCACCGTGGCAAGCCAGTGGATTATTATAAAAATAGCTCGTGCCGTCGTCCGACATCCCCACCAGGGCGGCATTGTACAATTGCCATTCCAACAGATCGGTGTAGGCGGCGCGGCCGGTGAGCTGCACCATTTCCCAGCTCCAGAACAGACTGCCCAGCGCGGCGCAGGTTTCAGCGTAGGCAAATTGCGGATCCAGTTCGTAGTCGCGGCCGAAACCCTCGGTGATGGGCACCGAGCCCAGGCCGCCGGTTACATACATGCGCCGGGTGATCATGCGCTCCCACACCCGCTCCAAGGCAAGCGTGAGGCTGTCATCGCCGGTCAGGCGGGCCAGCATGGCTGCGGCGATCTCAAAATACGCAAACCGCACCGAATGCCCCACGGGCGCGCGCTGCTTGCGGATGGGGGCATGCTGCTGGAAGTACTGCCCGGTCAGATAACCGATGAACTGGCGTAAACCCGAGCCGGGTTGTTTCTGATACGGATTGGCCGATGGCAGTCGGTAGACGCATGCTTCAGGGTGCCCTGCCAGATATTCTTCACGTTTCAGGCGGGCGGCAGCTTTTCGCTTTTCAACCCGGCTGTTCTGGCGCAGTAGTAAAAACAGCAGGGCCCTGTTTCGGCCGCGCTGTTCGATGAACTGCCGGGCAGTCTCCAGCAGGGCTGTATTTTGCCGGTCGAGCTGGTACAGCCGCAGCAGGGCAATTTCAATTTCTTCGTGACCGGGCATCCAGTCCGGCCCTTTACCTCGAAAATCTTCGGTGATGCGGTTGGCAGCCCGGCGCGCAATCTCCAGCAGATCGGTTCTGCCGGTCGTTTCAAAATGAGTGACACCGGCCTCAATCAAATGCCCGTGGCAGTACAGTTCGTGCTCAATTTGCAGGTTCTGCCAGCGCGTTTCCGGAAAGAAGATCTGGTTGTAGGTAAACAAATACCCGTCGGGCATTTGCGCCTGGCTGAGCAGGTCAATAAAGCTGTCAATCAGACCGCCCAAGCGGGGATTGGGCTCATCCGCGTTGATGCGCGCGGCAGCTTCCAGCCACTTATAGGCGTCAGAGTCGGCGAAGAACCAGCCCATATGAACACCATCAGCCTGGCTGTCATTCCGCAGGTTGGCTGCCACGCGGAAATTTTGCAGGCAGCCGGAAGCCTCCAATTGCTTCCATTGGTGGAAGATAGCCTGGCTGGCATTAACCACCACTCTCGGGCCCCAAAACCCGCCGGGTAATAGGTCAGCGCCCATGTTATCCGGCTGTTTTACTGCGTCGCTGGATCAATGCCAGCGGGATAAGCCCGAGCAGGCTGATCAGTGAACCTGCCTGGAAGATGACCGGCACGGGGATGAACCCGGCTGCCCCGGCTGCTACAGTGGGAATACCGTATGTCCGAATGAGCGCTGAGCCGATCGATGGACCGATCACCATGGGGATGGCGATCCAGAAGATCATGCGCACACCCAGGAACTTGCCGCGGCTTTGTTCAGGCAGCAGGTCTTTCAGCCAGGCCACCGCCGCGATGGACATGGCGACTGAGAAACCCTGCCACAAAAAACCCGAAAAGGCGAGCAGAGGCAGGCTGGTAAATAAGGAGAGCAGGATACCGCCCAGGCTGCTGATGACGGTGGCCCCGGCCAGCATAGTGCGCTTATTCCA
>DAISXR010000043.1:0-5142 GCA_036825755.1 Anaerolineaceae bacterium | reverse complement strand
GTAGCCAACCCCCATAAAACATACCCGACCAGGATAAACGGACGCCTGCGCCCCCAGCGAGTGTTGGCGCGGTCACTGAGCGTGCCCATCAGCAAGGTAGTCAACGTGGCGGTAATGGCACTGGCTGCCACCATCCACGCCACGGGGCGGGGGTCCGGGGTGATAGTGTCATACACAAATGCGTTGAACCACGAATTTTCAACGGCCCAGGCAATTTGCCCGGTGATCGCCAGGGCGGCCATCACAAACCAGGAACGCGGCGTGATGCGCGGCAGGGAATGCGGTGAAGAAGACATGGATGTGTCGACAGACATGGTATATTCCTTAATTCGGATCACTGCATGGGGTTGAAGAGCGGATGCTTAATTTTACCCCAACCCGCCGAACAACGGATAAATGAACCTGGCGGAGGCCTTGGAGCCCGTTGGAAATGTCCCAAAACAATTTGACATTTCATCATTTCGCTGCATAATTAAATTATTCCAGTTATAAATTGGTTTTATTGATTTCGGTTCTGCGTGCTCTACGCGGAAACCGAAAAGTATCAGGAGGGACCATGAAAACCATGAAACTGAGCGCTCCGAGAGTGATCACTTTTTGGATTGCCGTGCTGCTGGCCGTGTTGGGTTTTTTGGGCGCGGTAGGTCTGCCGGTGCTTTCGCAGTTTGCCATCTGGATTATTCTGGCGGCCTTTATCATCCTGGCTCTCGGAAATTTGCTGAAAGGCATGTAATCCGCCGGTAAATCTTCAACCGTTTTTGACCCCGTGTATTGGCCCGGCTTTCACCTCCGGGTATTTTGTGATTAATCTGCTTTAGTGATCAATTGACATTCGCTCCGGAAAGTGGATTAATTGAATTAACGCGCTGATTTGTACCGGTTTGAAAGGGGGAAAAATGAAGCTCAAGCTCAGGGCGCCGAAGGTGGTAACTTTTTTGATCGCGGTTTTTCTGGCATTGATCGGCTTTCTGGCCTATATGGGGATCCCGGAAATCGGCCAGTATTCCTTCTGGTTTCTGCTGGCCGGTTTCGTCATACTGATGCTGGGTGTGATGTTTAAAAATCTGTGATTTTCTCCGTTCTCTGAGGATGGTACCAGACAGCATCGCAGAAGCCCATCGGTTTATAATTGACACCGCATCATTGTTATACTTTTGGGCAGGCAATATGCCTGTCTACCTTTGATATTGAAGAGCGCGGGATCATCCAACCATGGCAGCAGATCAACCAATCTCCAAATCCTTGCGGCGTTTCCTGGCCGAGCATCATCCATCCGCCTTTTTGCTGGCAGCCCAGTTGATTTTACTGCTGCTGTACATGGTTTTTGACGGCCTGCACAGCCAGCGCGCGGTGTTGAGCGGCATCGGGGGGTTGATTCTGGCACTGGTGGTGTGGGTGGTCAGCCGCACACCCGGAAGTCACTGGGTGGCATTGGGCCTGGCCATGCCGGCATTTGTGCTTTCCATTCTCTCCGCGGTGATTGTTGATGCCAATTTGTTGGCCTGGTCTGCGGTGGTGGGCGTGCTGCTGTATGCGTACGCGGCCGGAAGCCTGATTGTGTATATGATGGGTGATTTTAAAGTGACCACCGATGAGCTTTTTGCGGCTGGCGCCACCTTCACGCTGCTGGCATGGGCCTTTGCGTACGCCTATCTGGCTTGCGATACCTGGCTGCCCGGCAGCTTTGTGAGCTCGTTTACCCAGAAGGAAACCCATACCTTCCTTGAATTCCTGGCGATCAGTTTCACCAACTTGAGTGCCACCGGTCTGAGCGATATGGTTGCGCTGACTGGACCGGCGCGGGTGCTGGTGATGCTGGAACAGTTCACGGGGGTGGGGTATGTAGCAGTGGTGGTTTCCCGCCTGATCGGTTTGAGCATCAGCGCTAAAGCCCGCCGCAAGGTGTTGCTACTGGAAGAAAAGCCCGAAGAGACTTCAAAGTACTCATCCAAATAATCATCCCAGACAGCCGCCGGTTCTCCTGGTTGATATAAAGGAAACTTGACATATTTTGATTATGACAAATGTCAAGTTTGCTTGACATTTAGAAGAATCATGCCTATACTATGTAAAGTGAACTTTACAAAGGAGGCCGCATGAACAATTGTCTGGGAGAACTGCGCAACAGCCGGGGCTGGACTCAACAGGAACTGGCTGACCGGGTGGATGTGTCACGCCAGACCATCATCTCCCTGGAAAACGGGCGCTATAACCCGTCTATTTTGCTGGCATTCAGGCTGGCTCGCCTGTTTGGCCGATCGATTGAAGAGATTTTTGAATATTCGGAAGAGGAAGAAAACAATGAATAACATGCAAAAACCCGGAAATTGGGTTTCATCGAAAGTGCGTTTTGGGTGGATACTGCTGGCAGTGGGTCTGGTAATTTTGATTGCCGGTATCCTGATCGAGCTTCGTTTGGGCAGCGAGACCTTCAATTATCGAATTATCACCGGTGTGGGCATTGCAATCACCGCGGCGGCAATCGCCAGTTTGATCCGGTACAAGGCTCTGGTGAAAAATGAGCAGGAAGCTCGCCGTATGCGCGCCGCTGCTCTGGACGAACGTGTGGTGTTGATCCGCCGGCAGGCTGGAAACCGGGCATTTTTTGTCTCGATGGTGATGACATATGCGGGTCTGATGTGGGCATCCTTTGCTTCCAATGGTGGCCTGCCTGAACTGGGTGGGGACACATTGTGGTACTTCCTGGCGGCCTGCGTGGTGATCCCGTTTATGGTGTACGTGATCAGTATTGTGGTTGAGAATCAAAATCAGTAAGTCAATGTTTTCATCACCACTAAAACACCGCGGGCTGTCATTTGAGCCCGCGGTGTTTTCAATTTTTCCGATATCGATACTCAGGGTTTTTCAGTTGACTGAAACAGGGTGATCTGCATGCCGTCAGGGTCTTCGAGACGGACGTTCATATCCCCCCAGGGAGTGAGTACCGGCTCGTGTACCAGAATCGCCCCGTGCTCCAGCATACGTCGTAAAGCCGCCTGCAGATCAGGCACCTGCAGGGCAAAGCGAATCTGTCCGCTCACACGCCGGCCGGCTTCGATTTGATCCACCATCTCAGCCTGGGCTTCGTCAAAGATTTCCAGTGTGGCGGCGCCCAATTCCAGCAGGGCGGCATGGGTTGTCTCGGTGTGCCAAAGCTGGGCGGTTTCCAGCCCCAGGCCGTCACAGTAGAATCGCAGCAGGCGCTCGTAATCTCGGCTGGTTAAAGCGATGCGCATTTGCATAACGGGCGCGGAAGAATCGTTCGTCATTGCGGTTCACCCACACCGCCGTTGCACAACGCGCCGGGTTCCGGCGACAACGGGCTTTGTTCATATTTTTGCAGAAACTTGATCAGGCGCGAATCATCGGCTTTTTTCAGCTTGAGTTGATAGCCCCAGGCGGATACGATGATGGGACTGTCGATGCCCGGATACGGGCTGAGCAGCCTGTAACCGCTGGCACGGGTGAGAGTTTGTAATGCCTGTACTTCATCGGCGGGCAGATCCGGCTGGTAGGTGATCCACACCGCGCCGTGCTCCAGCGAGTGAACGGCATTTTCATTTTGTATAGGTTCGGTATACACCCCGCAGTTCTGCGGTAGCTCGTTGTGCTTTCCCCCCACCGGCGGGACGGGATCGTAGGTTACCTCCAAGGTGGTATGTCCGCGTTCCAGATTGCGATATTCGCGCACGCCGCGGATGCCGCCGTTCATGGACGGCAAAAAAGCCGCCGATCCTACCACCATGGCTGCCAGCAGGATGCCGGCAACAGCATACAGCCAGATTGGGGATTTCTTCACCCGCTCAACCGGCTTGCCAGCCTGTTTTTTTACATGATAACGATTGGATGATCTCTTTGACGATCGATTTGCCATATTTCCTCATGAAACATTTTTTGAATGGATCTGTTCGTTCCCCCTTCAGACCGTATCACCCTGCGATGACTTATTCATTACGGCCTGGCCTGTCAAACCCCTCAGTACCTGAAGGGAATTTCACCCCGTTCAGGTAGGTACCTGTGGGATTGGAAAATCCTCCACCTGATCGTAACGATCAAAGGTATATTCGGAGCCGTGCAGTTCCAGTATTTGCGCATCGGTCAGGGCTGGAGCGCCGCCCCCGGCTTCCCAGACGGATCGCATAAAAGCCCGGTTATCCACGGTCACCCGGGTGATCACCTGGTCTTTCACATCCACCGCGATCTGAAAACGGACCGGCTGCGCCTGGGGATACTTCTCAGCGGCATACGCTTTGAGACGTTCATAGCTGTCAGGCTGCCCCGCCAGTGTTTCCATGCCCGCGAAAAGGATCGCCTCACGCAGCGTATACCAGGCCGGATGATCGAGTGTGTACAGGGCTGTGCCATCGTTTTCCGATAGAAATTCAGCCTGACCAGCATAGTTAATCAGCGTCTGGTAGACATCTCCGGCCAACGGTTCGATCTGCTCGAAAGCCACTTCATTTTTTGAGGCGAGGCCGGTTTCATTCACATCAATTGCGTAATAGCTGCCGCCCTCCCGGTACGCGAAGGTATTGGTTACCGTGAAGTCATCGCTCGGATCGGAGCGCGTCTGATAACAGCTATGCACCTTGAAAACGGGCTGACGCAATACCGTATGATCAATGATTTGCTCCTGGTACACCGAGATGTGTTCACCGCCGTCGTCTGTGCCCTCATAAGAAGTGACTGTATGAGCGTTGAGGTGAAAGCTGGGTGTATTTTGCAGGGTCTCTACTGCCCGGGCAAGCAGCTCGGTGTGATTCAGCTGCGGGCTGGTTGTGGTGGTGGGTTGGGCGGTGGAGGTAAAAGCTGCCATAGCAGGGGTTGCGCTGCGCGGCTGGCAGGCCGCCAGCAACAATGCCACCAGCAGGGCGATGACTCTTGTTCCCCGGTGTGCATTTGTAAGGATCGAAAAGACGCCGGAAAGCCACGGTGAAGCTGGTTTGTGAAGATTGGCTGACACTTTCATCCGATCTGTGCTCTGCTTTCGTTCCTGCCTGACGGTTATTTGTGGATACATAAAATTGCGCCATACCAGAGCCGGTGTGGCGCGGTAATTCATACAAAGTATATCGAAAATGGATTAAAACAGTTTGAGCTTGCCGGAAGGCCGCATTTTTATGAGGTCATAATCTGAACGGA
>DAISXR010000042.1:21294-29462 GCA_036825755.1 Anaerolineaceae bacterium | reverse complement strand
CTCAGTTCGCTATCCGCGAGGGCGGCCTGACTGTGGGCGCCGGCGTGATTACAGAGATCGTCAAATAATTCTGTTTTACGGGTAAGGCATAAACAATGGCTTCAAAAAAGAAAGACATTCGACCAGTGATCACACTCGCATGCAGCGAGTGCAAAGAACGCAATTACACGACCGAAAAGAATCGCCGCAACGATCCTGGCCGCATTGAATTGCAAAAGTACTGCTGCCGGTGCAAGAAGCATACTCTGCACCGCGAGACCAAATAACGAAATGGCCGGTTACGGGGTGTGATGGTTTAGGCACCCCGTAACATTTCAAAGGCGAGTAGCTCAATTGGCAGAGCAACGGTCTCCAAAACCGTAGGTTGCGGGTTCAACTCCTGCCTCGCCTGCCTGATGATCGGCAACGCCGCTTTGAAAGGCGGCGTTTTAGCCATAAAATGAGGAAAGAACCATGGCAGAAAAAGTGAAAGAAAAAGAAACTGAAAAGAAAAAAATGGTTGTTCCGAAGGCTCGCAAGCCCATTTCGCTGGTTAAGCTGTGGCGCGAGACTCTGGGTGAGCTTCGCAAGGTGAGCTGGCCAACAACCCAGGAAGCATTGCATCTGACGCGGATTGTCGTGATTGTGATGTTTTTCATGAGTATTCTTTTAGGTGTCTTTGATTTTGTTTTTTCTCGTCTGATTGGACTGCTTTACTCCTAGCCTGAGACCGTACAGGCCCTGGTATAAGGATTGGTTATGATGATGCAAGAGGATTTTGATCAAAAAGGAGAATCCAGGTCGGAAGATAGTTTTCCGAATGACCGCTCGCAGGATGAAGCGCAGGGGACTGACAGGGATTCAGGCTTTGAGACCTCTGCTGAACCTGGTGTTTCTTCGCAAATGGAAGGTGAGGATGACCGCCGGGCCTGGTATGTCATCCATTGCTATTCTGGTTATGAAAACAAAGTGCGCTACAACCTCGAGCAGCGTATCGATACCATGGGCGTCAAAGACAAGATCTTCGATGTTGTTATTCCCACCCAGGAAGAGATCGAGGTAAAAGACGGCAAGCGGCGTGTGGTAGAACGTCACGTTTTCCCCGGTTACGTGCTGGTGAACATGATCCTCACCGAGGAATCATGGTACGTGGTTCGCAATACGCCTGGTGTGACCGGTTTTGTGGGTATGGGCAACGATCCCACCCCGCTGCGCCCGGAAGAGGTTTCTCACATTCTGCGGCGTATGGAAGCCGAGGCTCCGCACATCAAGGTTACCTTCCGTGTGGGCGAGCGTGTCCGCATCGTCGATGGTCCATTTCACGATTTTCGAGGTACTGTTTCGGAAATCGATATGGAACGCACAAAAGTGCGTGTTATGGTAAACTTCTTCGGTCGTGAAACCCCTGTAGAGCTTGACTTCCTGCAGGTGGAAAAATCTTAAGGAATGGATAGAGGTTGATTTTGGTGGGAGGGTGAACGGCGGTCGTTTTGAGCAAGATCAGACACACACGTTCTACACCCGCTAGAACCACAAAGGAGTAAAAAGTGGCAAAAAAGTATAAAGCAACAGTTCGTTTACAGATCGCGGCCGGCAAAGCAAATCCGGCGCCCCCGATTGGTCCTGCACTGGCTGGTCACGGGATCAACATCATGGCCTTCTGCAAGGAATACAACGCTCGCACCCAGAACCGGGTTGGCGATATCATCCCTGCGGAAATCACCATCTTTACTGACGGCTCTTTCACTTTCATCCTCAAATCTCCGCCCGCGGCAGTGATGCTTCGCAAAGCGGCCGGTGTTGAACACGGATCTGCTGAACCCAACCGTAATAAAGTTGGCAAGGTAACCCGTAGCCAACTGCGCGAGATTGCTGAAGTCAAGATGAAAGATATGAACGCCATCAATATTGAAGGCGCCATGCGCCAGCTTGAAGGCACTGCCCGCAATATGGGTATTACGATTGTTGAGGACTGAGAGAAATTCGTGGGAGGGTAAACGGCCCCAGGCCTGAACAGCCCGCCAGCGGTTTTTACCCGACATCACCACAAAGGAGATTGGAATGTCAAGTCACGGAAAGAAATATCTGGAAGCTCTTGCCAAAGTAGAGCGCGACAGGAAGTACGAGCCCAGGGCCGCCATCGAACTGGTACGAGAGACTTCTATTACAAAGTTTGACGGCACCGTTGAAGTTCACCTGCGCATGGGTCTCGACCCCCGCCAGGCGGATCAGCAGGTGCGTGATGTAGTGGTTCTGCCCAACGGATTGGGCAAAACCGTGCGTGTCCTCGTCTTCGCCCAGGGTGAAGGTGCGGCAGCCGCTCAGGCAGCCGGCGCTGACTACGTGGCCGATACCGACGAGTGGATCCAGAAGATTCAGAACGGTTTCACCGATTTTGATGTTGCCATCGCCACGCCCGATATGATGGGTAAAGCTGGCCGTCTGGGCCGTGTTTTAGGCCCGCGCGGTTTGATGCCGAACCCCAAAGCCGGTACCGTGGTTCCCGCCAGCGACCTGGCCCGCGTCATCAACGAATCAAAGGCCGGTCGTGTTGAGTTCCGCCTGGATAAAACCGCCAATCTGCATGTGCCAATTGGGAAAGCATCCTTCAGCGCGGATAAACTGTATGAGAACTTCGTAGCCCTGATGTCTGCAATTCGCAAAGCAAAACCGTCAGGCGCAAAGGGATCTTACGTTCGTAAAGTCACTGTCACCACTACCATGGGCCCTGGCATCCGGATTGATACGAACATGGCCCAGGGATTGGATACGAAGGAGTAAAATCGTTTCGTAAGATAACTGGTCACCGCCTTCACCAGTGAAAGCCGGAGCCGAAAGGCATAATAGTTTCCAGCCGAGGTGAGGACTTGCCGCCGAAAGGTATTCGTCTGAGATCATGGGGAAACCCATGCGAAGGATGAGGGAAGTCTTTGCCTGAGAAAAGAAGGCAAAGACTTTTTATCTTAAGTGGGTCTTTGGCGAGAAAATTCACAGGTGAATTTTTCGCATGAAGATTCAGACGAATATCTGAGGAAAGGAGGTATAGTCCTTTGGCTTTTACAAAAGAAGAAAAACAAAAAATGTTGGACCAGTATGAGGCATGGTTGAAGAGCAGCCGCGCGATTGTATTGTTGGATTACAAGAAGCTTGATATGAAAACAATCGATGGCATGCGCGCCAGAGCCCGTGAAGTTGGCGGTGAGCTGCACGTTGCCAAGAATACTCTGCTGGAAAAGGCAATGCATAAAGCCGGTTACAAGGGTATTGTTTCACCCGCCGGAACCACGCTGTGCGCCTTTGCATTTGATGATGCCCCCGCGATGGCGAAGGTCATGCAGGATATCATCAAAGAGACGAAGGAAGAAGTTTTTAAAGTCAAGATGGGTTATCTGGATGGACAGGCGATCAATGCCAGCCAGGTGAAAGCGTTGGCTGAACTGCCGCCCCTGCCCGTCATGCGCGCCACCCTGCTGGGAACCATTATGGCTCCTGCCAGCAAACTGGTTCGCACACTTGCCGAACCCGGCCGTCAGATCGCGGCAGTTATCAAGGCTCGGTCAGAAAAAGAAGCCGTACCAGCCTAATGTTGGTTGGCCACGTAATTTGATTGGTTAGACAAAAAATAAAAAAATAACAAAAGAAAGATTTTTGAAGGAGATTTTGAAATGGCTGATATGGAGAAATTGATCGAGCAGTTGAGCGCCCTGACTGTTTTGGAAGCTGCCGAACTGGTGAAAGCATTGGAAGAAAAATGGGGCGTCTCTGCCGCTGCCCCTGTTGCAGTCGCTGCCGTCGCCGGCCCCGCTGCCGCCGCTGAAGAAGTTGAAGAAAAGACCGAGTTCGATGTCATCATCAAGAACGCCGGCCCCAAGAAAATTGAGA
This sequence comes from Anaerolineaceae bacterium, assembly GCA_036825755.1. Taxonomy (GTDB): domain Bacteria; phylum Chloroflexota; class Anaerolineae; order Anaerolineales; family Anaerolineaceae; genus JAJFTV01. The sequence continues at coordinate 25,601 of DAISXR010000042.1, read as the reverse complement.
CCATCAAGGTCATCCGCCAGCTCACCAACCTGGGCCTCGTGGAAGCCAAGACCATGGCCGAAACTGCTGATTCCAAGGTTTTGACCGCCGTCAGCAAAGACGCTGCCGAAGACGCCAAGAAAAAACTGGTCGAAGCCGGCGCCGAAGTTGTGGTTGCCTAGTTAAAACCGTTTTTCAGGGTATAAACCCGAAAGGCTGTCCCCCAAAAGGACAGCCTTTTTTAATCGTGGCCACCCCGGCGCTGCGCGCCACCCCTCCAGGGAGGGGAATTATTTGCAGGTAAAACAGCACGGCGTAGGGTAGGTGGAGGGGCACAACAATGTCTGCGATCGGAGTAGCCCCCTGCCCCTCCACCCCTTGTATCATAGGGATTAGCCAAGTGGCTTCTTGGTCAATGTCATCACAATCCGGAATTTCATTTATCAAATGCGGGATTGCCCCCCGACGTGTCATTTTGGAGAGTCAGACAGCGGTTTTTGCTGTCTGACGCGAGATGACACACTGGGCCGGTTTCCTATTCGGAGCAGCTTTTCCACTGACCCTCCCTTGTGTCTTTCAAGACGGTATCTACGTGGGCTAATTTATCGATTCTTCAGCATGTGTGAAGTGCTGTGCAGTCGGCTGCACAGCACTTCACGGTAATTAATTCCCCCTTTTCCTTTGGGGAAAGGGGGCAGGGGGTATGGGGAATATCTTTCCATTGTAAGTTAAACCGAAATCCGCCGATCAACCTGATATATACCGGTGGTTTCCGAACAGACAATCAACCTGGATCACAGCACACAATGCCCCTTTTCACCCAACGTATGCAGGCGAATTTGTGATGGAATAACTCACTTAATAAAAAAACTCCCCGCTCCAAACGGAGCGGGGATAAAAGCGAGAATCACACAACGATCAGGCGGCTGCCCTGATCTGGCGAATCACCATCACCACCTTACCAAGCACACGCACCTGGCGCGGATCTTCCACGTAGATCGGCGCCATGGTGGGGTTGGCGGGTTGCAGGCGGATGCGATTTTTCTCCTGATAAAAATATTTCAACGTGGTTTCATCGTTGTTATCCAGCCAAACCGCCACCATCTCACCGTTGCGGGTTTCCTTGCCCTGTACGGTTTTCATAATCACAATATCGCCGTCATTGACCATCGCATCGATCATCGAATCACCCTGTACTTCCAGGGCAAACAGATCTTCGATGCGTTCTTTTTTGGGCAGCATACTGCGTGCAATTTCTACCGTGCTTTCCGGGTCAAAATAGGAAACGCTGGGATCCGAGTTAGGGATCGGGATAGGCTCACTGGCTACAATCCGGCCCAAAATGGGGATGGTGAAGAAATCCACCACTTCGCTCACCTGTCTGAAGGTATTGCGAACCTTTTCCGGTAAAATTTCCAGCGGCTGCAGAATACGGATACTGCGTGAGATGTGGTCATTCCGCTCGATAAAACCTTTATCAACCAGTTGTCTCAGGTAATAATCAACCAAGGATGTGGAATTCACGCCAATGTTCTCACCAATTTCACGGATTGACGGTGAATACCCGTTTTCATCCTGAAAGCTGGCTAAAAACTCCATGATTTTTTGGTGACGCTCCCCCAGTCCGGCGCTTTTTCTTGGCATCGTACGGCTCCTTCCTTTCAAGGTCATTAATCGACCATTTGTGCTATTTATTATTATAACAGGAACAAACGTTCAATGCAACAGAGCGTTCATATAACCGCACGTGGCTGATCAGGATACAAGAACCATTTCAGCAAGACGGTTGAATGCTCGTACGATCACCCAGACAATACGGTTTCCCTCACCGGGTTGTGTCAGATGTAAAACCTGCCCCTCTCCAGTTTGTTCAAAATGAATCTGTAAGCTGCCAGAGGTGCCCCCTTGTACGAAAACCTGCCCGGTGCTATACTGCACCTGGATTACAGCGCATTGGACTGTAAGTTGATAAAAATGATTATGGAGACCATGAATACACTTACCGAATCATCCCTGTCCGGACAGGACGAGGGTGAAGCAGACCCTGCAAGTCATATTGCAGGGATTGAATCATTAAAACGTATACAGGGTATCTGCTGGAGGACCTGACCGAGGGATTCAGTTTTTGCTGTTTCTTTCCCGGGAGCTGGGCCTTCCGGGAAATTTATTTAAAAGGAGATACGCAATGATCAAGATCTTCAAGAACAGCGAGAACGGACTGCAGGAAATTCAGACACCAGAAACCGGCTGCTGGATCAAAGTGATCGATCCCACCGCAACTGAAAAGGCGTTTCTGAAAAATCTTGATATCAACGAGGATTATCTGGTTTATTCTCTTGACCCGGATGAAAGGGCGCGTATCGAAAAAGACGGCCATCTGCTCATCCTGCTGAGAATCCCCTACTTTGTGGGTGAGGCGGAAGATATTCCGTTTACCACCATCACCATGGGTATCATCATCACCGAACAATTCATGGTGACCATCTGCAAGCAGCCGCATGATATCATGGACCGCTTTGCATCGGGCTCATATAAAGGCTTCTCCACCGCCAAGTTTTACCGGTTTGTGCTGCAGATTTTGCTGCTCACCGCTAACACGTATTTGCAGTACCTGCGGCAGATCACCCGCAAGGTGGACTCACTGGAAGACAGCCTGGAGAAATCGACCCGGAATAAAGAGGTGCTGGGTCTGCTGAAATATCAAAAATCGCTCACCCACTTCACCACAGCTTTGAAATCCAATGAACTGATGATGAAGCGCTTGCAGAGCAATCCGGTGTTCAAAAAATTCCCGGAAGATGAGGATCTGCTGGAAGATGTGCTGACGGAAACCCAGCAGGCGATTGAGATGACCAACATTCAGAGCAACATTTTATCCGGCATGATGGATGCCTTTGCCTCCATTATCTCCAACAATCTGAACAGCGTCATGAAATTTCTGGCGTCGGTCACCATTATCATCAGCATGCCTACCATGGTAGCCAGTTTCTTTGGCATGAACTTCAATCTGCCGTTTGAAGCCCATCCGGCCGCTTTCTACATTACGCTGGTGGGTTCGCTATTGATGGCGGTAGGTACGGCGGTCTTCTTCTGGCACCGCGATTGGCTGTAAACCGCGCCAGCGGCAGACTTTGCTCTCCGCAGCCCGATCTCAGGTAAAATCAGGGGAATGAACCATACCCCGCTTTATGATGATTTGATCAACAGCCTGCCGGATGGTGTAATCCGGCAGGTTTCTGTTGGTGTGCTGTGGACGGCAGTGGTGGCAGAGGTGGAAGGCCGGCTGCAGGGCGGATTGGCATCCACGCTGCAAAACCCGGAGTATGAACATACCCGCATCCCGCTGGTGAACAACCCCGGTCAGCTCACGCACCTCCCGGCGCGCGATCTGGCAGCTCTGGTTACCTCTGAAAGCCATACCGAGGCGTCCATCGGCATGGCGGCAGTCAACGCGCTGCTGCCCCGCAGTTCGAAACGATACCTGGTCCGAGAGGCATTTGACTGGCTGATTGAACAGGGAGCCGGGAAAAATGTGGCCATGATCGGTCATTTTCATTTTATCGAACAGCTCAAACAGAATGTAGAAAACCTTTGGGTGCTCGAGCTGGATCCGCAGCCGGGTGATTTTCCGGCACAGGAAGCTCCGCGCATTCTTCCGGACGCCGATGTGGTGGCCATCACCGCCACCACGCTCATCAACCATACTTTTGATGGCATTCGCAATCTCTGCCGGCCGGACGCCCGCGTTATGCTGCTGGGTCCCAGCACGCCGCTTTCTCCGGTGCTGTTTGATCATGGTGTGGATGTGCTGGCCGGCACGCTGGTGGAAGACCCCATACGCATCACTGACATGGCCGGGCAGGGGGGTACCTCACGGCAGTTCAAACCGTTTTGCAGACAGGTTCTCCTTCAGAAAGAATAAATCCCAAACTCAGATTGGTGACAGCCTGTGCTACAATATAGTCATTAAATGGCTTAGTCATTTAATGACTATATGATCAATGAGTAAACAGTATGTCACCCAGAAAAGCCGACCCTCCCGCGCTCGAATATGTTCTGCTTGGCCTGATCCGCCTGCATCCATCTCACGGCTATGAGATGTTTCACTCTCTGCATCGTGACGAAGGTATTGGCATGATCTGGCAGGTAAAACCGGCCCACCTGTACGCGCTGCTGGATAAACTGGAACAAATGGGATGGCTTGATTCGCATGTACAGACCGGCGAAGGGTTTCTTCCGCGCAAGACGTATCGCATCACCTCCACCGGTGAACAGGTTTTTCAGAATTGGATGAACCGGCCGGTGAGCGCTCCGCACCGCATGCGGCA
>DAISXR010000042.1:15515-21194 GCA_036825755.1 Anaerolineaceae bacterium | reverse complement strand
GCCGTCAGATGGAAGCGTGCCAGCGCTGGCAGAAGGATTTGCAGATTCAACTGGAGAGGCTGCCGACCGGAGCCGCTTTTGAGCGGCAGGTACTGCACTTCAGACTGGGACAAATTCAGGCCATGCAGGAATGGCTGATCGCTGTGCGGGCTTCATTTATGGAACAGGAATCATGAGGGGAGAAAAAATGTCCTTTTTAAAACGTACCGGTATGGCCACCATTCCGGTTTTGGTTTTGATCACATTGCTGACCGGCTGCGCGACGAGCGGTGTTCAGTCATCCGCACCGGCCGTGCTGGAAAGCCAACCGGCTGTCGAAACACCTTTATCCACTACCGCACCAACGGTAGCGAAACAACCCGCAGGGTATACCGTGGTAGACGCGTTGGGGCGCGAAGTTCAATTTGATCAGGTCCCCAGCCGGATTGTGCTGGCGGGGCGGGCCCTGTTTATGGTGGCGGACGCCATTTATTTATTCCCCGAAGCCGGTCAGCGAATCATCGGTTTGGGACAAACCAACCAGGGCTCCGGGAACTTCATCTCGCTGATCGACCCCGATTACGAAGCCAAAGCGGTACTCGATCGGGAAGCCGGGGCCGAACAGATCGCACCGCTGAAGCCGGACGCGGTCATTCTGAAAAGCGCGCTGGCAGAAACGCTGGGCAGCTCGCTGGAGGCGCTGGACATCCCCGTGGTGTACATTGACTTCGAGACACCCGATCAGTACACCCGCGATCTGCAAATATTGGGCACGCTGCTGCAGGATGAAGCCCGCGCTGCCGAACTGACCGCCCTGTACCAGGAGCGACTGGAAGTGGTATCGCAAAAGTTGGAAGGATTGGATCCTGCAGACCAGCCGCGCACGCTGCTGCTGTACGCATCCAACGAGGATGGCAGCGTGGCATACAATGTACCGCCCATGGGCTGGATGCAGACCCGTTTGGTGGAGCTGGCCGGCGGCAGTCCGGTCTGGCAGGAAGCCAACCCCGGCGGCGGGTGGGCTACCGTCAGCCTGGAGCAGATCGCGGCCTGGGACCCGGATACCATCTTTGTGGTGTCGTATCAGTCGGATCCGTCTGAAGTGACGGCATCCATGAAAAATGATCCCAACTGGCAGGTGTTGCGAGCGGTTCAGGAAGACCGGTTGTACGCGTTTGCTTATGACCTGTTCAGCTGGGATCAACCCGACCCGCGCTGGATCCTGGGTCTGCAGTGGGCAGCCGGCAAGCTGCACCCGGACCGCTTTGCAGATGTGGATATTGTTCAGGAAACGCAGCGCTTCTATGCCGATTTTTACGGTCTGGATGCCGATTTCTTTGAACAGAACATCCGACCCCTCTTTAAAGGAGATCTGCCCTGAGCCTGCCTGTTTCCGCTGCTGAAGCTGTTGTGGATTACCCCGCTGCTGTTCAGACGGCGAGCGTTCTCAAACGCCGCCGTCTGTTATGGATTCTGCTGGCAGTTTTGCTGCTGGTCACGGCGGTCTCGCTGTTGGCAGGCCGGTATCCATCCGTCCGGTTGTTAAGCCCGCAGGCACTGACGGATGATCCGGTTGCCGGGCGGCTGGTGTGGAACCTGCGTCTGCCGCGCCTCATCACCGCTGTTCTGCTGGGCATGTCACTCTCCGCGGCGGGAACCATTTTTCAGATGTTGTTCGGCAACCCGCTGGTGGAGCCGGGCTTTCTAGGCGTCTCACAGGGGGCGGCCTTTGGAGCGGCGCTGTGTATTGTGTTCTTTGGCAGCTCGGTCTGGCTGGTGCAAGGGTTCGCGGCTGTGTTTGCCGTGGCTGGGCTGGGGATCTCGTATCTGCTGGCCCGGCGAGTCCGTTACGGCGGCTGGGTGCTGCGGCTGGTGCTGAGCGGTATCGCCGTTTCGGCTTTGTTCAGCGCTGGGGTGGGTGTGCTGAAGTATCTTGCCGATCCGCTCAGTCAGCTCCCGGAGATCACTTTCTGGCTGCTGGGCGGGCTCTCCAACATCCAATGGGGCAAGGCGCTGGCGGTGATCCCGCTGGCAGCCGGCGGGTTGTTGGTCAGCCTGGCTATGCGCTGGCGATTGAACCTGCTTTCACTGGGCGATACAGCCGCTCATTCGCTGGGGGCCTCGGTAAGCCGCGAGCGCGCCGTGCTGCTGGCGGCGGCTGTGCTGCCCACTGCGGCGGTGATCTCCGCGGCTGGTATTGTGGGCTGGGTGGGGTTAATCATGCCGCACATCGCCCGCCGAATCTTTGGGGCGGATGCGCGCTTTGCCCTGCCCGGCGCCATGCTGCTGGGGGGCATCTTCACCGTGATCTGTGACGATCTGGCGCGCATGCTGCTGGCCGGTGAGATTCCACTGGGCATCCTCACCTCGTTGCTGGGTGCGGCTATTTTCCTGGCGCTGATGGCGCGTATACGGGTACAGCGTTGAACGCCGCGCTTTCCTTTAATCACCTGACGTTTGGCTACCGCGCCGGTGCGCCGGTGCTGGAAGATGTATCGCTGGTAATCCAGCCCGGTTCGGTGACGGGTTTATTAGGGCCCAACGGAGCGGGAAAGACTACCCTGCTGCATCTGGCGCTGGGATGGCTGCGCCCCACCGCCGGGCGGGTGGAACTGGACGGCCGACCACTGGGAACGTATGGGCGGCAGGAACTGGGCCGCCGGATGGGTCTGGTTCCACAAAGCGAGAATATTGCTTTTGATTACAGTGTGCTGGAATATGTGCTGCTGGGGCGGGCGCCATATTTACCACCGCTGGAAATGCCCGGGCCGGAAGATGTATCTGCTGCCTTGCGAGCCCTGGAGCGGGTGGGAATCGTCGATCTGGCTGAGCGGTCGATGCTGGAGATCAGCGGCGGCGAACGTCAACTGGCGCTGACCGCCCGTTCACTGGCCCAGCAGCCTGATCTTCTGCTGTTGGATGAACCCACCGCGCATCTGGATCTGGGTAATAAGGCCCGCCTGGTGAGCATTCTGCGCTCGCTGAATGAGCAGGGCGTGACCATTTTACTGACCACGCACGACCCCGAGATGGCGTCACTGTTGTGCACGCATCTCGTGCTGATCGAGAAGGGATGTCCGCTGGCGGCCGGGCCGGTGGAGGAGATGCTGACGCCCGAAAACCTGAGCCGTCTGTATGGCTTGCCAGTGGAGCTGGAATCGGTGCGCGGGAAGAAGGTGGTGTTCTGGGAATAAGGGTGAGAGGTCACCCTGCTAATGGGAAACCACCCCGCCCAAGCGGACACCCCTCCCGCGGAGAGGAATAAGGACGGATGCCAAGAGATTGGCCAGTATTCATCCGAGGCGGTGCACAGTGTGCGCGGGGGTCAATAGAAGGAACCACCCCGCCCAACTATTTCCAGATTCCCGATCAGAATCGACCATTCCCCTCCAGTGGAGGGGTGACGCGAAGCGCCGGGGTGGTAATAAATTAGGGGATGAAGGAGCTTGCGAAGTCAAAAATCACCGCAAACTCGGGGATGGGGATATGTCCTCCCTACAGCCAGGTGGTGACTTCGTCCAGCGATTTGCGCGGGCGGGCGTTCGGACTTTCATCGGGATAACCGAAGGATACAGCAGCCACCATTTGATGTGTCTCGCCCAGCCACTCGCACAGCTCGTTGTAAGCCATAAACACATCACAGATCCACAAACCGCCCAGACCCAAATCCACCGCCGCCAGCAGCATATTCTCGATGCAGGCACCGATAGACTGCACATCCACCGAGTTGCGCAGCAAATCACCCGGTCCATAAGGCCCCGGTTTGTTTTCCTGCTGCATGTTAAAGATGAACACGGTGACGGGAGCCTGGGACATAATTCGGGCTGAATTCTCACTGCTGCCCAGCCGGCCTCCGCTTTGACGCGCCGCCTCAATGCCTTTTTCCATGCACGCCATCATCTCGCCGCGCCGGTTTTCCTTCACCACGTAAAAATGCCAGGGTTGACGATTGCTGCCGGATGGGGCCAGGATGCCGGCCTGGATCACCTGCCGGATCATCTCATCGGGGATTGGATCGGGTTTGAAGGCGCGGATGCTTCTGCGCTGGCGAAAGGTTTCCATGGTGTTCATGTTTTAGCTCCTGTTTGGGGATTGAGAGATAAGGTAGTTCAATGTCAGCGACGCTGCCGCTGCCCAGGCGATATCTTTGAAACCGCCCTGTTCGGTGATCTGTTGGATCTCCTCCTGCGAGAGCAGCAGCAGTTGCTGATCTTCCAGGTCATCGCGGATAGGTTCGGCGGCTGGTACCGCATCGAGCGCCAGGTACAGGTGCATGACGGCCACGCCCCGGTTGGGATCCAGTACATAGCTGCCCAATGAGATCCACTGTGGCGCGGTATAGCCAGTCTCTTCCAGCAGTTCGCGTCTGGCCGCCACCAGCGGATCTTCGCCGGGTTCCAGCATGCCGCCTACCGGTGCATAGGTGATGCCATCAATGGCGTATTTGGTCTGCCGGAAGCATAAAAACCGACCGTTCAGGGTGCGGGCCATCACAATAGCGGCATCCGGGATTTTCACCCAGGCCCAGTCGTCGATGATGCGACCGTCCGGCAGCTCAACGATATGGTTTTCGACCTGCAGAAATTTGCCGTGGTCATACACCAGCCGGCGGTCGAGTGTTTTCCAGGGGCGGAGCGGGATTTCTTCGGGCATGCTGCTATGGTATCACATTCAATGAACGAAGATGGTTCAATGAAAAAGAGATAACGGCTGCCAGAGGAAGGACTTTGAACTTTCCTTCAAAATAGGCCGATTCAAGTTCCTCGAGTGATAAAAACATCAGTTTCTGATCCTCCAGGTCATCCTTAACCGTCTCATGGGTCATTTGTGCATCCAGAGCAAGGAAGAAGTGGGTCGTATTCACGCCCCTGTTGGAATCAAGCGCATAATTGCCCAGGGATACCCAGTTGGAGGCGGTAAAACCGGTTTCTTCACGAAGTTCACGTTGAGCTGCGGATAACGGAATTTCTCCGGCTTCCATCAGACCGCCAACCGGCGCATAGAAGGGACCCTGAACGGCGTATTTGGTCTGGTGAAAACACAGAAATTTACCGTCTGCAGTTCTGGCCAGAACGATGACTGCGTCCTGGATGATCACCCAGGCCCAATCGTCGATGATGCGGCCGTCCGGCAATTCGACAACATGGTTTTCAACTTTGAGAAATTTGCCGTGATCGTGGACCAACCTGCGGCTGAGCGTTTTCCACGAGCGTGGTTCGGCGGCGTAGTTCGTTTCCATTTCGTCCTTTCTGTGAGGCATGGACAGGGGAGGTATATGTTTTGAGTTTTTGAAACTGTTTGAGGAGCAAAGATGATCAGCTTCTTGATAACTATACAACAGTCTGTTGGATTAGATGGGGGAGCAGGGGGTTGTTTTTGACGAGGCAGGCGGCAGTAGAGCCGTTCATGGATAACCCGGCCCATCCCATCCGTAGCGGCGCACAGTGTGCGCCGAGGAAGTGAGCGCATGATATCGGTTCCAGATATGGAAACGTGCGGTATTTACCCTCGGGCGGATTTCTTCGAGTCTGGCTGCGCTAGACTCTGCTAAATGACACTTGGAGGTGAACTTGCACACGCCGACTGTCCACCTACCAACCCCATCAATTTTATACGTAGCGGCGCACAGTGTGCGCCGAATCGGGCGATCACAGATCGCCCCTATCAAAATATGGTCTATTGTTTGGTTAGGAGCGGATA
>DAISXR010000042.1:11553-15415 GCA_036825755.1 Anaerolineaceae bacterium | reverse complement strand
GCGGATATTATCCGCCCGCCTTTGCATTGTGCCAATTTAAAAAAACCGGGGCACGGCATTCCGTGCCCCTTCATCCCAATCAAATGTTTCAGGATAATTCAACCGTCTCCGGTTGCCCGGCGGTGACGGTTATACCAGGCCGCAGATCAACCCTTTTCCCCTGCCACTCCACCTGCAGGTGATCCACCCGCAGGCTGCCCTCACACAGATCAATGGTCAACCGGTTGTCCGCCAGCCGCAGAGTACCCCACCCATAGGCGGTGGAGAAAAATGTCTCAAAAACATCCAGCTCCAGCCGGGGGGCCAGCCAAAGCGCCTTCTGCGCGGCCGAGTAACGGAACCCGCCCAGCGCACCCAGCAGGGCGTAACTGGCCATGGCGCGCGCATAATAACTGCCGCACTCGTATTCGTTCCAGGGATTGCGTACATACCCGTTGTGGCGGCTGCGGAGCGCCTTCACGATCGTCAGGCCCTCCTCTACCAGTCCGCTGGTGATCATGTGCGAAGCGGTCTGGTACTCAATACCGGTCCAAACCTCATCGGAATAGACAAACGGCAGGGTGGGTTTTCCGCCGCGCGGCCAGGTACACAACAGCAGACCCGGCTCGTCACCCCAGGCATAACCCGGGCGCTGTGGATTGGCGTGCTCCCACAGGCTGGGGCGGAAGTTATATGCAAAGATGGATCGCAGATTCTGCCGCACGTGGGCCGGGTTTTGCGGACTTTCCATACCGCACAGACCGGCCAGCCATACACCGATCACCCCATCCGAGATGCAGCCCGAGCCGTACTGGTATTTGGGGCCTTCCTGCAGGAGCAGTCGGTCTTCGGTGCTGTATGGCTCTTTGAGACCGGCCAGATATTGCGCAAACGCCTGGCTGCGCAGATTTTTATAATCCACCCGCTGCTCATAGTACTCACCGTTGAAGAGCTGTTCATCGAGATAGGCTGCGCCTTTTTGCGCCAGAGCCTCGTAGAATGGTGCATCGGCCGGGTTGCCGGTCTCGCGCGCCATAATCGCCAGCGCGATCAACGCGGACAGGTAAAAGCTGGTGCACATACCATCCGGTCCCCAGAACTCGATGTCATAGGTATTGTGATGCGGCTCCGCCAGCACGCCTTTGTGATCGGGGTCCCAGACGGCGATGCAGTAATCCAGGCTGCGTTTGGCCGCCGGGTAGAGCTTTTTCAGCCACTCCACATCCCCGCTGATCTGATACTCGCGATGCAGCTTAAGGATACCGCCCAACTGGCCGTCGGCGGCGGCGTGGAAGGAGTGCGTGGCGGGGCCGTCCGGCAGCGCCGCGCGAAAGTTGACATGCCCCTGCTCGTCCATGGATCGCAGCAGTTCCTGCTCGCGCAGGGTGCGTTCCAACCGCGGAAAGAGATGCGGCATGGCCTGGGCGTAGTTCCACACGTGGGTGCAGCTTCCGGAACAGCAGCCTTTATCGCAATAGCAGCCTTCCCAGGCCCACACATTGCCGTTTTCCTGACGCAGCACGGTAGGCGATTTGAGGATGGCCAGGTTGGCTGAGATGGCGTCCAATACATAGGCCGGGAGAGTGGAGTTGAACAGCGCGTCGTGAAAACGCTGAGTACGCCCGCGCAGTTGGTCATACTGTTGCTGTACATGGGTAAACACGGCCCGCGCATCCGCCCATTGCCCAGCGTAATACGGCCGCCAGCGAGGTTTGGGTTCGCAGGCGCCGCCTTTGCAGCCACAGCCTGATGGGGCAGCCTCGGTGCCGGAGGGGTCTTTGGGCCCGCCAAAAGCGTAATCCACATTGGGGAAGTGCCAGGCGATGACGATGGGGTAGCAGGCCGATTCACCCGGGGCGAGCATTCCTTTCATCAGAATGGAGCCGCCATTGCGGCGTTTGCGGTCATCGCGGTAATGACCTTCTGATGCCTGATCGTCCGTGTCTGAGGAACCGGGGTTGGGCTCAAATGTGCCGGTCGACACCTCACGCCACAGGGCTGAGATGGAATCAAACCAGCCGCCGCGGAACCACATGGCCTTCACCAGCGGGTCATGCCCGATCACGCCCAGTGTGCAACTGCCGTGGAAAGCTGAACCGTCTGGCTCGCGGTTATCCATGAAGACGCCGCCGGGGATGACCGTATTGCGCGTGGTGTGCTGCGAGAGCTCATCCTGCCCGGGGGCCAGGTGGGAAAGGTGATACGAGAATTCGTACGGCACACTTTCGTTGGTGGGGTTGGTGAGCCGGTATTCCAGGATGGCGCACGGGAGCCCGGAGTTTTTATCATCCAGCGGGATAAACGGGTTGAAGGCAGTGATCTCCACCTGCAGCGGGATAGCGGGATCCGAGAGGGTCACGTAAGCAAACGGGAACTCACCCTGGAAGGTGCAGTTGCGGAAACGCGGCAATCCTTCATGCCCGCCGGAGCGGTATCCCTGGCTTTTCAGGCTTTGATCGTACATTTTTTCGGGCGGCATGGGGCCTTCCACCAGCCGGGTGATCTTCTGGCCAGGCAGGTGCAGCAGCGCAAAAGCCGCATCGGTGTTGACGCGGTCCTGATATTCATCCGGCAGCGCGGTGGTATCGGGTTTGTGGCGGATGGAAAAATCCTGCAGGCCGCCCTGTCCGTTGATGCACACACAGCCCGCGCCGATGCCGCCCAACGGCATGGCGATTTGTAGCGCGTCGCGACCGGTGTACGTTTTTTGCAGGGAAAAATCATACAGAATGTCTTTGGAAAACGGTTGTGCCTTTGACATGGAGGATCTCCTGGAGGGGTTGCGGAACAGCTAGATTGTAATGCAGAAATATTGGCACAGTGTGCGCTGTGGTTTGGGAAATCGTATGCCGGTGCAGCGGGTTACCCCGCCTGCCTTACCTCACCTCTGGGCCTCTCGCTTATTATTCGATTATTCGTTTTCGGCAGCGCTTGCGCTGGCGTATTCGTGGACGGTTTTTCGGTTCCAGATTTGGAAATGTAAATGATCTGTTCTTAGCCGATCCCTCACTGGTGATCGGGATGACAGACGAGAGTGGGTGTGCGTGGAAAAAGTTTGGGAAACCCGGTAAATTGCATGCTGGCGCAGCGGATTTCCCCGCCTGATGGTTTTTGGTAGAGGCGGATAACATCTGCCCGCCTTGACCAGTGATAATGTTTCCAGATATGGAAACGAGCGAAGACAAAACCATTGCCGATCCCTCGTCGCGGCGCGGACGTCGCTCTGTCGGGATGACAGACCTGATCGGCGCTTGAGCACGGCATGTCGTGCCCGTACCGATAACCCCATCACCCTCAAAACCTCCGTTCTTTCCCTTATGGTACAATAACCACCATATTACGTGGAGGAAGTATGGTCAGTCAAGAATTGCTCGATATTTTACGCTGCCCGGTTTGTGTGCAGGATAAAGAAGGCCTGCTGGATCTGGTCCAGGATGCCTGGCTGGTATGCCGCGATTGCGGACGCAAATACCCCATCAATGATGATATTCCCATCATGCTGATCGATGAAGGCGATAAGTGGATCCAGACCCCGGTCAAAGATCTGCCCATCCCCCCTCCTGAGGTCAAATAAATTCGGAATCCCCGTTTTTTGGTTTTTGTGGTATATATCTTGCACCAGTTCACTGTCATGATGGATACCTCAACAGCCAGGTAAAGTAAACGATATGTCTCAACCTATTCGAATGGCAACTCCCCCAGGCCAGCGACCAAAAGCGCGTCCAACCAAGGCTCGCTCAAAATCACGGCCAAATTTAAAAAATGTCAGCCCAATGGTATTGGGGCTGAGCGGTTTATTTGTGGTGATCGCGATCGCCGCCGGGTTTTTGGCGTTTAAACTGGTAAAAAACCTGGTTCTTTCATGGACTTCCACGGATCTGCC
>DAISXR010000042.1:0-11453 GCA_036825755.1 Anaerolineaceae bacterium | reverse complement strand
TTCCTGGGCATCCCGATCCATTTCTATGCTCAGATCGACTTTAAGGCTTTTGTCGATTTTATTGACGAACTGGGATTTATCGAGATTGAAGTTCCGTATGCCATGGATATTGATCCGTTGGGCCAGGGGAACACCATCCGCCTGAGAAAGGGCTCCTACGATTTTAACGGGGAGCAGGCTCTGGCATACGCGCGCGCCCGTCACACGGACGGCGGCGACTTTGACCGCGCCGGCCGGCAGCAGCAGGTGGTGATGGCGGTACTGGATAAGGTGCTCAATTTCTACTCGCTGCCCAAACTGGTTGCCAACGCGCCTACCCTGTATCAGACGCTCTCCAGTGGGGTGAAAACCAACCTCACCCTGCAGCAGGCTATCTCACTGGCCTGGACGGTGTCAAAAATTGACAACCCGGCCGAAGCGATCAAACGCGCTACCATCAGCGAAGATGTGGTCACCATGTCGATGTCTGCCGATGGGCAATCCATTCTGATCCCCATCCCCGATGAAGTGCGCATGATCCGTGATTCGATTTTTGCGGGCAGCGGAACGGTGAGCCCGGTAGCTGCCACCCTGACCGGTGACGATGCCGCGCTGGTTCGGGAAGAAATGGCGCGCATCTCGGTGCAGAACGGCACCAGTTCCGGCGGCCTGGCTTCACAGACATCGCAATACTTCACTGCCCAGGGCCTTACTGTGGTGGAAGAAACCAACGCCCCGGAGATCCATTCGGCCTCAGAATTAATTGTCTATAACGGCAAACCCTATACCATCACCTATCTGGCGGAGCTGCTCGGTGTCTCTTCCACACGGATCTACAATCAATATAATCCCGATGCTCCTTCCGATATTGTGGTCATTCTGGGTGAGGATTGGGCAAACAACAACCCGATGAAATGATGAAAACAATTGGTGTTATCGCTGGCGCCGGCCCCTTTGCCGGCCTGGATCTGCTCAAGAAAATTTTTGAACAAACCATCGCTGACGGCGACGCCGATCACCTGAACGTGATCGGCTGGTTTGCGTCAGGTCAACTGCCGGACCGGACCGGTTTTTTGCTGGATAACAGCAAGGTGAACCCCGGGCATGCCATGGCAGTGCAAACCCTGGCGCTGGAAAAAGCCGGCGCCGAGCTGGCTGCCATCCCGTGCAATACAGCCCATGCCCCGCTCATCTTTGACCGGATGCACGCGGAACTGCATGAAGCTAAGTCGAAGATTCAGTTTGTGAACATGCTGCAGGAAACAGTGGCCCATATCCGCCAGTATCACGGCGATCTGTCGCGTATTGGCATCTTGTCCACCACCGGCACCTACCGCGTGAACCTGTATCCGCTTTACCTGGAACAGGCCGGTCTTCAGGCGATCGCCCCGGATGAAGATGTACAGCTTAACCTGGTTCACCCCGCCATTTATGATCGCCTCTACGGCATCAAAGCAGCCGGCACGGGCACCGAAAAATCGCGTGCCGATCTGTCGACCGCGGTGGATCATCTGGTGAAAAAAGGCGCCCAGGCGGTCATTCTGGGCTGCACCGAGCTGCCGCTTGCCATCACCGAGAAGAAGAAAGACGGTATTATCTTTCTGGATCCCACCCTCATTCTGGCGCGGGCGCTCATCCGCGAAGCCGCCCCGCAAAAACTGCGTCCTTACCAGTTACCTTGAGCCAGGCACCACCATGAAAAACAAATCCCCGGAAAACCGGGGATTTTACTTTTACAACAGTGAGCTAACTGATCAATTTAAGGCGTACCGGTTGGACCTGGCTGCGGTGTAGGGCTGGGGGCAGGGTTGTTTGTACTTTTTGTCAGCGCCTGCCCCAAAATGGACAAGGCATTGGCTTCCATCACATCACCGCCGCTGGCCAGCAGTTTTTGCGCCTGGGCTGAAAATACCGCGCCCGGATTGACGTCCTCAAGCAGGGTCAAACGAGCGCGCGCCCGGCCCAGGTCGTGATTGGTGTTATACGCCAGGGCAATCATGCTGCGATACACCGCTTTATACTCATCACTCAGTGACTGGGGAGCATTATAGTTGAACTTTTTAGGGGCAATCCCGATTGAAATGACCAGACCCAGCACCAGACCGATCACAAGGCCGGTAATCAGGTAGAGCTTTCCGCCGTTCTGATCCATCAGGAGCCTCCGGTTTTCGAATTGAGTTCCACATCCAGGTCTTTGGCCAGCCGGTTGATCAGCTTTACATCAGCGGGGGCATAGCCAATCTTCTCGGCATCCACGGCCGCCTGCTGGACAAACTTCACCATATCCTCCGGCTGGAGCGATTCCAGCCGTTTTTGGGCCGCGTCAATATCTTTGTCGTGATTGTAGATTTCGGAGGTCATTAAAACCAGGTCGATCTGATAATCCTGCCGCAGACCGGCAAATGACGTGTCCGAAGTCTTGATGGTTCTCGACCATCCGGCCAGTAAACCCAGCACCAACCCGATAACGATGGTGATGCCAAACCACACAAACCGCACCACTCTGCGATCATCCATACGTGTACCCTGCCGATTCTTTCTACCCATATCTGCTGCCAGAGGGAGCAATCTTCATGCCAGAACCTGTCCGGAAATTGAACATTTGCATTGAAATTCACGGGGAACCGGTTATGAAACAGGAACCGGTTTGGTACAATGTCAGTACAGTTGTTCAGAGGGACATGTTTATGACCAGCGTTGACAGCCGGAGTTTTCAGGCCCCCTTTCATCACGTTGCAGCAGACGAGTACCGGATTGAGTGGTATTCGCGTATTTCCAATATCCTCATTCATACGCCGCACGGCGGTGGAATTGAACCCGGCACGTCAGAGATCGTACGCGCATTGGCTGGCAACGATTTCTCGTGGTACTGCTTCGAAGGGCTGCGCATGGAGGGAAATAATCCGCTGCACATCACCAGCACGCGTTTTGACGAGCCTGTATCCACCGGTATGTTGCAACGGAGCGATGTAGTTCTGGCAGTACATGGCTGTCGCAGCCGCCGTAAAATCATCTTTGTGGGTGGGCTGCACCGTGAATGGACGGATTGGTTCATTGCCTCATTCAGGCAGGCTGGTTTTTCAGCCGAGCGCGGCGAACAGAACATTTCCGGCATCAGCCCGCGCAATCTGTGTAATCGCGGCAGACTACGCAAGGGGATCCAGATTGAATTGACTGAGGCTCTGAGGCTGGATCTGTTTGAGAGCCTCGACCGGGTTGGGCGGCGGCGGACCACACCGTTGTTTGACCGGTTGATCCAAACCGGCCGGCGGACCCTGTTTGATATTGCCGCGGCTGTACAGACGCTTCCTGTAACCGTTCGATGACAGGGAAGACTCAGGGTTCTTCACCGGAATTGGCGGCCTGAATTCTGTTACAATCAAGAAAGTAGTGATAAATCAAAGAGAAGAAGCTGGTAAACCTGTATGCAGTTTCCAAAACCATTTTATCGTTGGCGTCCACACCCCTGGCATGGTTTGCCGGTGGGCATTGATCCGCCGCAGATCGTCAATGCCTATATTGAAATCACGCCGTTCGATTCGGTCAAATACGAAATTGACAAATCAACCGGCTATCTGCGTGTCGACCGGCCGCAGGCTACCTCATCACAACCGCCCACGCTGTACGGATTTATCCCGCAGACCTTCTGTGGTGACAGGATTGGGGCGTTATCCCCAAACTCACACGGCGGTGACGGCGACCCGATGGATATCTGCGTGTTCAGCGAACGGCAGATCACCAAATCTGAGATCATTTTGAGCGCGCGCGTGGTGGGCGGGATTAAGATGGTCGATCACGGTGAGGCCGATGACAAAATCATCGCCGTACTGGTGAACGACAGATTGTGGGAAGACGTCCGGGATGTATCGGATTTTCCCAAAGCGTTGATCGACCGACTGGTGCATTACTTTACCACCTATAAACGCATGCCCGGCGAAGAGAAAACCGTCAAAATCGACAAAGTGTACGGCTGTGCCGAGGCGATCGAGGTGGTGAAGGCTTCCATGCTGGATTACGAGCAAATTTACGGAACCGGATAGTGTTCCGCCCAGGGGATTCTGAAATTTGAGATTGCCTGGGGGGAACACTTTTCGCTTTGTTCAGGCATATGACCTGTCAGTTCAAATTCCGGAATAAGCCCGGACAAAGCGCTGGGGTTTCACGAGGGACGAGGGACATATGGATTTTCCCGAAAATCGTATCCCGATGTATGAGCAGATCTATGATCTGGTCCGGCAGATACCGCCCGGCAGGGTGGCATCATACGGGCAAATCGCCCGCATTTTAGGGACGTGTACCGCCCGTATGGTGGGGTATGCCATGTCAGCCTTGAGGCAGGATGATGTGCCCTGGCAGCGGGTGATCAATAGCCAGGGTAAGGTGAGCCAGCACGGCGACGGAATTGGTACCACCCTGCAAAGACAGCTTCTGATGGATGAAGGGGTGGTGTTTGATGCCCAGGGCAAAGTGGACTTCAACCGCTTTGGCTGGCATGGCCCGGGCAGTGAATAATTTGCGCGGGACCGTCAAATCAGGTTTAGTTGCAAGGAGGTGTAGCTATGGCACAAAAGGTAGGCCCGAAAGAAAAACTGATCCTTCAGGTGGTTGAGAAGATGCCTTTTTCCGATGAGGATAAAAAGGCATGGACGGAAACCATTCAAACGAGCGGGGCGAATGAAGAGCTGATGAAGGATATGCTTGAGAAAGCATCCCAATTAACCGCCGATGGCGAAAGCGATACCGCCGAACTGGCGCATAACTCCATCGAATTACACCGCCATATTCAAAGCTGGCGGTTGGAACAGAACCTGGGCAACTTGCCCGGCCGGCGCCGTCAGCATTAATCCGGCGCGATTTTCATCAGGTACTTACCGGCAGTCTTTCGGCTGCCGGTTTTTCATCGCCTGAGCGCCGGTATTCGCCGGCGCTTACCGGCTACCGACTTCTGTTAACAACTTCAGTTGACAACTTCTGTCAGCCAGTCCGTCAGAGTCTGTTGGTATACCGTGGATATGACCCCGCTGCCATCCTCGGTACCCTGCGTGAGATCCTCCATCATATGATTTGTGCCCTGAATCACTTCAAAACGCACATTCGGAATATGGCTGGTGGCCTGCTGGTAACGCCGGAGGCTTTCATCGACGGGCACCCAGCGGTCGCTTTCTGCAAACAGGAACAGGCTGGGTTGGGTAACTCGCTGCCAGACCGGCAGTGGGTCATACGAGAACTGATAAAACCATTTGCTTGACCGCACATCCAGGGGCAGTCTCTCAGGGTCCGGCAAATAGGCCTGCGGATACCAGCTATCATGCGCATACCGCTTGAGCCGGTTGGTGGTCTCGGCGTGCGTCAGCAGACCGCGGTAATAATCATCTACCGCGCGGCGTAAACCCAGCGCTGTGTCGATGGCAGGCTGGGGAAACGCGGCGTTTTCCAGTGTCCAACGGGCGGCATAATTCATCTGCTCGGCAGGCGATACCCCACAGCCGGAGACGATGACCAGAAACTGGATGAGTGAATCCTGCGCTGCGGCCAGCGGAGCCAGCCAGCCGCCCTGGCTGATACCATACAGGCCAATGGCGTGCAGGTCGATCTGGGGATGAGCCGCCAGGCAACGCGCGGCAGCCAGTGCGTCTCCGGCCAGATCCTCAAAGCTGGAGGTGTCAAAGTTGCCCCCTGAATCCCCGCTGCCACGCCGATCAAACACAAAGACGGCCATGTCATGAGCCGGTATCCCGTGGGCGAGATGCCGGTAAAACGGGTGCCCGCGCAGCGGGTTGGAAGCCGGGTGCAGCACCACCAGCAATGGAAACGGTCCCAGCCCGAGCGGAAGGCGCAGTTCGCCGGACAATGTGATGTTTTGATTGGAAAAACGGATGATTTCTGGCATGGGTGAATTGAATCTGACCGAAAGATGTGGATAACGGCAGCCGTCAATGTGGTTGCTGCCAGACTCATAAGTATAGCATCTGCCCCATGCACCCACGGACGTATAAGATTTTTGTTAATCATCCTCTAAACTGCTTGACTCAGCATCTCGAATAAGAATACAATGGGTTTATGGAGTATAAGGATTACTACAATATCCTGGGTGTTCAGAAGACGGCAACCCAGGATGATATTAAAAAGGCCTATCGCAAGCTTGCCATGAAATATCACCCCGACCATAACCCGGGGAACAAAGTAGCGGAAGAAAAATTCAAAGACATCAACGAAGCATATCAGGTGCTGGGTGATGACCAGCAGCGTTCCCGGTATGATCAGTTGGGGGCTTCCTACTCACAATGGCAGCAGAGCGGCGGACGCGGCGATTTCAACTGGAATGACTGGTTTTCGCGCGGTCCGTCTCAGGGAGCTCCCCGGGGGTATACCCGTGTGGATGCCGAAAACATGGATGATGTTTTCGGCGGTTTTTCCGATTTCTTCAACATGATTTTCGGCAGCTCCGCGCGCCCCTCGCGTACGGGGCGCAGCACACAGTCTGCCCGCAGGGCAGCAGCCCGGCCCCGCTATGAGCAGCCGGTGGAAATCAGTTTGCAGGAGGCCTTTCACGGCACCGAGCGGATGCTGCAAATGGATGGACGCCGTCTGCGGGTAAAAATACCGGCCGGATCAAAAACCGGAACGCGTATCCGCATGGCCAACGCGGTCTCCACCCCGGATTCAGACCAGGCATCAGACTTGTATCTTGTTGTAGAAGTTCTGCCTGACAACCGTTTCGAACGAAAAGACGATGACCTGCAAACTGAGGTCAGCATTGATCTGTACACTGCGGTACTGGGCGGCGAGGCAGATGTGCCCACACCGGATGGAAAAGTGGTCCTGACCATTCCTGCGGGCACGCAGCCGGGACAGAACTTCAGACTCACTGGAAAGGGGATGCCAAAACTGCGCACGCCGGCTGAACATGGGGATTTATATGCCAGAATCAAAGTACAGCTTCCCAAACAATTATCCAGGAAACAACGGGAACTTTTTGAACAAATAAAGAACAGTTAATTACAGCCGTTACGGAAAGGCTTGCCAATGAAGAGACTTCGCCCATTATTGGTAGTTATGGCATTAACCGTTGTAACGCTTGCATGCCAGGGGGGATTCACGTTGTTTGGTCAGACCCCCGCCCCGGATATTCAGACGAAAAACACGCCTGCGAACGATACCGCGGTACAGACATTGGAAGCCGTTCCACCGGCCGCCACCCCGCAGCTTCCGCCGGTCACCAGCGATCTTTCAGACATGGAGCAATTGCAGATTGCGTTGTACCAGCGCGTAAGCCCGGGGATTGTCTCCGTGCAGACTATCAATTCTGAGAGCGGTGTTCAGGGTTCAGGTTTTGTGTATGATCAGGACGGCCACGTCATCACCAACTATCATGTAGTGCAGGACGCCGATCAAATCGAAATTGACTTCCCATCCGGTATCAAGGTGTTTGGTGAGGTGATCGGGATCGATATCGATTCGGATATCGCCGTTCTTCAGGTGGATGTGCCCTCCGACCAGCTTTATCCGCTCCCGCTGGGGGATTCGGATAACCTGCAAATCGGGCAGACTGTGTTCGCGATTGGAAACCCCTACGGGCTGACCGGCACCATGACGGTGGGGATTGTTTCGGCCAAGGGCCGGACGCTGGATTCACTGCGTTCCACCGATACCGGGCAGGCTTTCTCCGCCGGTGATCTGATCCAGACCGATGCTTCCATCAACCCGGGCAATTCCGGCGGTCCGCTGCTCAACCTGGCCGGTGAGGTGATCGGCATCAACCGCGCCATCCGCCTGAGCGGCATCACCAATTCCGGAGAGCCCATTAACACCGGCATTGGGTTTGCCATTTCGGTCAATATCCTCAAGCGTGTTGTACCTGATTTAATCAGCAAGGGAAGCTATGACTACCCGTATGTGGGCATATCGGCCCGCCCGGAGTTGACCCTGATCGAAGCGCAGGCCTTAGGTTTGCCCCAGACCTCCGGGGCGTATGTGGTGGAGGTGGTCAACGGCGGGCCGGCCGATAAAGCCGGTTTGCAGGCAGGCAGCCAGCCAACCGAATATGTGGGTTTGAATTCAGGCGGCGATCTGATTATTGCAATTGACGATCAGCCGGTTCGTAATTTTGGAGAATTTCTGGGTTATCTCATGACCCAAAAATCTCCTGGTGATACGGTACTCATTACATTTCTCAGAGCGAATGAGGAAATGGAGGTGGAACTCATACTGGAAACACGGCCTTAACATCGATTGGTTCATTTATCACTGCGAACAATAGGAGGTAATCATGTTCACTGAAAAGGATTTACGGGAGCTTTTGGACATTCATGCACCGGATGCAGTTTTAAGTATCTACTTGAATACGGACCCTTCACTTGGGAATGCGGATGCGTACCGACTTCGGCTGAAGAACATGCTGAAAAAAGTGCGTCTGACGGAGGATGTGGAAACGGTTGAACAATACGTGAATATGGAACGCGATTGGACCGGTCGAAGCATCGCCATTTTTTCAAGCGCAAAAATCGGGTTTTTCCGGGCTTACCCCGTCGCATTTCCAATGAGTGATATGGTTCAGGTAAGCGATTCTCCTGTCATCAAGCCGCTGGCCAACTTACTGGACAGCTATGGGGGATATGGGGTCGCGCTGGTGGACAAGCAGGGTGCAAGATTGTTTTCGTTCCACCTCGGTGAACTGAAAGAGCAAGATGGCGTTATGGGTGATACGGTCAAGCGCATCAAACGCGGTGCGTCGTCCAGTTTGTTTGGCCGCAAGGGCGGAGGCTCCAACGACTCCAGCGCCATGGATGAAACCATTGACAGAAATATGCGCGATGCGGTTGATTTCAGCATCGTCTTTTTTGAAAGCCATGATGTCAGGCGCATTATGATTGGCGGAACGGACGATAACATTGCCCTGTTCCGCAGTATGCTGCCGAAAGCCTGGCAGAGCCTGGTGATGGGCACTTTTCCCGCACAGATGACAGCCACTCACGCTGAAGTTCACGACCGGGTGGTTGAAATTGGCCGTGCGGCCAACAAAAAGAGAATCCAGCGCCTGCTGGATACGCTGGCCACCGGCTCGGGTAAAGGGCAGGGCGCTGTGACCGGCATTGACGAAGTGCTGGATGCTGTGTCGAAGGGGCGTATTAAGACCCTCATCAGCGTGAATGATTATCATGAAGGAGGCTACCGGTGTAAAGATTGCGGCATCCTGACCATTCAACCCAAAGATCACTGTGAAGGATGCGGCGAGCAGGTGGAAAAACTGGCCGATGTGGTGGAAGAAGCAATCGCTGCCACGTTGCGCAGCGGCGGTGACGTGGAGGTGATCCACGATATGCCGTCCCTCGATGGAACACATAAAATCGGGGCAATTTTAAGATACTGAGCGGGATCCTCGTGATATACTGATTCAGGTGACTTCTGCCAGGGAATGCGCAGGGCTCACCGCAGGGCGATCCTCGCCAGAGGGATGGACAATGAGAACATTATTGATCATGCGGCACGGAAAATCCAGTTGGAAAGACCCGGCTCTCGCGGATAGTGAACGCCCGTTGAAGAAACGCGGACGAAAAGATTCAAAGAGCATGGGCAAGCTGCTGGATAACAAAAAGTTCAAACCGGACCTGATTCTGTGTTCCACCGCTTTGCGTGCCAAACAAACGGCTGAAATCGTGGTGGATGAGCTGGGTTTTGAGGGGCAGGTAGAGTATATGGATGCCCTGTATATGGCTGAACCGGATGTGATCCTGCGCGTGCTTCAACACCTGACCGACGTGGAGCGGGTGATGATTATCGGCCATAACCCCGGGCTGGAAGGATTGACCCAGCGTCTGACCGACAAGATCACCAGCCTGCCCACCGCCTCGGTGGTGCGCATCAAGCTGCCCATCAACAACTGGCAGGAACTGAGTTTTGACACCACCGGCGAACTGGCCAACCTCTGGATCCCGCGCGAATAACCGGAGAATCTCCGGATTAAACCGTTGACTTAAAAATCACAATACATCTGACAGGGTGGGGTAACATCACCACCCTGTCAGTCATGAGTCTGGCAAAAAACAGACATTGTTTTCCTGTTTTCGTTTGTGACCCCTTTTCACCTTATCACAATCCCCTGGAGGCATCATGAGTTCATTTTTTCAAATTAACCAATCCAACTTCACCCGGCAGGTTTCGGCTTCAAAGCGGCCGGTCCTGCTGGAGTTCGGCGCTCCCTGGTGCAAGCCGTGCAAAAACCTGGAGCCGATTTTGTTGAGTCTGTCCGAGCAGTGGGGCGGCAAGATCAATTTTGCGCAGGTGGATGTGGATGAATGCCCCGATATCGCGGCCGGTTTTGGGGTGATGTCGGTGCCCACGCTGATCCTGTTCGTGGGCGGAGAAGCCCGCGAACGGCTGACCGGTTCATCCAGCGCTGACAAGATCAAGGCCACTGTCACGCCCTATCTGGCATAGCCTTCAAATAACTTTAACGCTCATCCTCAGAGTGTATCTTCTGCACCGAGTCTGTAACCGGCCGGTGGAAGTGACTATAATGGATGAGTACGTATATCAGCCTGAACTATCATTTTGATTGATCCCTTTAATGGAGGAACACATGACCGAAACCGTTCAGAAGCAAAACATGCCGTATGGTATCTGGCCCAGCCCCATCTCAGCCGATATGGTAGGGCAGGGACACCGCTTCAGCGATGTCCAGTGGGACTCGGATGGCGAGACCCTGGTGTGGCATACCGGCAAGTCGGATAAGGGCGTGCTCTCAGCCGCCACCGGCAGCCAGGCTGCCCGCGACCTGACCATGGAAGAAAATGTGCGCGCCTGGGTAGGCTACGGCGGTGGTGACTTTACCGTGGCTCAGGGAACCGTCTTTTTTGTGGAAATTGACGGTCGTATCTATCGGCGCGGTTTGGGGAATGAGCTTCCGGTTCCGATCACGCCCGCCTTCGGACGCACGGCCTCACCGGCCCTCTCACCTGACGGCAAATGGCTACTGTTCATCTATTCCGATTTGAAAACCGATCTATTGGGATTGGTGGATGCCCAGGGAAAGGAATGGCCGGTCAAATTAAGCAGCGGCGCTGATTTTTACATGCAACCGGTCTGGCATCCGGATGGAAAACGCATCGCCTGGGTGGAATGGGATCACCCCAATATGCCGTGGGATGAAACCCGCATCATGACGGGCAGGCTGGAAGGCACCCCGCCGCGCCTGGTTGAGAAAAAAGTGCTGGTCAATTTGAAGGATTTACCGGTAAAAGAGCCCCGCTTCTCACCGGACGGTCGCTGGATGAGCTATGTGGCCAGCAACGGCGAGTGGGAAGATCTGGTTCTGCTGGATCTGGCAAGCGGAAAAGAAAAACGCTTCGTGGGTGAAGGTTTTGATTTTTCGTATAACGCCTGGGGGCAGGGTTCGCATACTTATGGCTGGACGCCCGACAGCAAGAAACTGTACACGCTGCATATCTTCGCCGGCCGTACCACCATCTGGCTGG
>DAISXR010000041.1:0-29506 GCA_036825755.1 Anaerolineaceae bacterium | reverse complement strand
ACCCGAGTTGCGCGAGACCGAGCATTACTATCTTGACCTGGGCAAGCTCCAGCCGCAGGTGGAATCCTATCTGGAGACACGCGAATCTTTCTGGCGACCCAATGTGGTGCGGCAGAGCCTGGGGCAGATGCGTAATGAGGGGCTGCACGGACGCCCGATCACCCGAGATCTGGATTGGGGCATCCCGGTGCCGCTGGATACCTGGAAAGGCAAATGCCTGTATGTGTGGTTCGAGGCGGTCATTGGCTACCTGTCTGCTTCCATTGAGTGGAGCGAGCTGAACCATCGCCCGGATGCCTGGCGGCAGTGGTGGAAGGATGCCAGCACACGTGCATTTTACTTTATCGGAAAGGATAATATCCCGTTCCATGCGATTATTTGGCCGGCGGAATTGATCGGCACCGGCACCGAGTTTGACCGGTTGATGGGTGAAGTCGATCCAAAGCCGTTTGTTCTGCCGTATGATGTGCCTGCCAACGAGTTCATGAACCTGGAGGGCGAAAAGATCTCCGGCAGCCGAAACTGGGCTGTGTACGGGCTTGATTTCCTTTCACGCTATGACCCGGACACACTTCGCTATTACCTGACCGTGAATATGCCAGAGAGCAAAGACACCGATTGGGATTGGGAGGATTTCTTCCACCGCAACAATGACGAACTGGTGGCCAACTGGGGCAACCTGGCCAACCGGGTGATTTCGTTCACGCACAAGAACTGGGAAGGGACCATCCCTGAGCCGGGTGAACTGGAGCAGGCCGATAAAGATCTGCTCAACGTAGTCGAGGAAGGCTTCAAGACCGTGGCGCAGGAGATGGAAGCCGTTCGGCTGCGCTCAGCCCTGGGCGAAACCATGCGCCTGGCCACAGAGGTCAACCGTTACCTCGATCAGGCAGCTCCCTGGAAGGCCATTAAAACCGACCGGCAGGCTGCGGCCAGATCGGTGTTCACGGCGCTGAAGGCGATTGACTCGCTTAAGCTGCTGTTTGCCCCGTTTATGCCGTTCAGCAGCGAGAAACTGCACACTATGCTGGGCTATGACCAACCGCTGTTTGGCAGCCAGTTCACCAAAACTGTGGAAGATGAACTGGGCGAACATACCGTTCTGTCGTATGACGGCAGCCAGGCCAGCGCCGTTTGGGGCGCCAGCACACTCAAACCCGGCACCCGACTGGGAACACCGGAACCGCTGTTCAAGAAACTGGAAGAGAAGATCGTGGAAGAAGAACGCGCCCGATTGCACGGCGGCGGCACACATTAAATATGAACGGGGCGGCATCAGCCGCCCCGTTTTTGCATTAAGAAACCTGTTCGATGATCCATAAGGGAGATCACTCGAAAATAACGCTATTCTTTTCGCTTGATTTTCTACCGGGATTCAATTTTTTGCAGATGCTGAAGCAAGAACAACAACGCCTGTTCGGTAAATTGGGTTTTGTTCTCCAACCTGTCGCCGGTTCCCACATAACGCAACGATTCGGAACCCCACCGGCTGGCCACACCGATCCACACCAAACCCAGGGGCTTGGCTGCTGAACCACCATCGGGCCCGGCAATCCCTGTCACGGAAACACCGATGATGCGGTCAATCGGAAATGCGGGCGAGGAACCTGCCTCTCGAACACCCTGCGACATTTCCAGAGCAGTCTGTGAACTCACCGCGCCGAAGTCGATCAGGGTTTGCTCGTGCACACCCAAGAGGTTTTGCTTTAGCGAGTTGTCATAGCTGATCACGCCGCCCAAAAAGGTACGAGAAACCCCCGGCAGGTTGGTGATCACATGCGAGAGCATCCCGCCGGTGCAGGATTCAGCGGTCATCAGCCACAACCCACGTGATGCCAGTTGCGTATCCAAGTTGACCACCAAATCTGCCAGACGTGTATTGTTCATCATTCACCTTATGAGGAAATCCTTCCGAATTTGACAGAGTGTATTGTATCGCTAATGGAGATGTCTGGAGGATGAAAACGGGAGAAGTTGGAGTTTACAAGGAGGCTCTCGTCTATGGAGGCCTGCTTGACCGGTATATGCGCCTGTGTTATCATGCGCAAAATAAGGGCCAATTTCAATGGATAAACAACAGAATAAGGAAAATGAAAACAAGCCCGGCAAGGAATTAACTGAGCAGGCAAAAGCTTTCTCGTCCAGGACTGGTGATTCTTCAGTCCGAGCTAATGCTTTTGACACCAGCTCACCAAAAACCAGGCCGGAATTGATGCGAATTTGGGGGGGTATTTTACAACTTGGGCTAGGAGAACTATCAGTCAGACTGGGTATCGGAATTCTCTCGATTGCCATGGTGCTCTTGATCGCCTGGGTGATGGGAAATTTCTATTTGAGCCGGAATGGCACCGCGGAAGCAGCGGTTTTATCATCCGATGAACCGATCGCACTGCCCACTGTGCAGATTGAAATCCCTGTCCGTGATGCGGATACGCAGGATTATTTTGTTTCAGGCCTTCAGCGATCCGCGCTGCTGCATACCAATCTGCCCCAAAAACCGCGCAATGAGATTATGGTCTATGAAGTTCAAGCGGGCGACACCATTATCGGGATCGCCGAAAAGTTCAACGTCAAACCCACCACCGTGTACTGGGGCAATACCTATACCCTGGCGGATGATCCCCACCGGCTTTCCCCGGGGCAAAAACTAAATATCCTGCCCGTCGATGGGGTCTATTATGAATGGCATGAGGGGGATGGCCTGAACGGTGTGGCCGAATATTTTCATGTGACAGTGGATGCCATTATCAATTATGAAGGCAATAATCTGGACCCCGCCACCATCGGAGATTATGCCGCCCCCAATATCGAGCCAGGCGCCTGGCTGATCATCCCTGATGGCACGCGCGAGTTGATTAACTGGGTGGCTCCGCGCATCACCCGCTCTGACCCGGCAGTTGCCAAGACGTATGGCCCCGGTTACTGCGGCGAGGTCTACGAAGGCCCGGTGGGTACGGCTACCTTTATTTACCCCACGGTGGCGCACTTCTTATCCGGCTTTGATTACGATCCCGGCACCAACCACAACGGGCTTGATTTTGACGGTGAGACCGGCGACCCGATTTATGCCGTGGACTCTGGCGTGGTGGTGTACGCGGGCTGGAATGATTATGGTTACGGCAACATGGTAGTCATCGATCACGGCAACGGCTGGCAGTCGCTGTATGCTCACCTCAGCTCTTATAACGTAGAGTGTGGTTCCTATGCTTATCAGGGTGATGTCATTGCCGCGATGGGCAGCACCGGTAACTCGACCGGCTCGCATCTGCATTTTGAACTGCGCAGCGATGAATATGGGCGTGTGAACCCGTGGAACTTCCTGCAGTAGTTTGTTATAGCTGTGATCGAAGCAAAAACAGTTCCTGAATAAGACGGTCTGAAAGTAAAAAAAATGAGCCTGGCAATTTGCCAGGCTCATAATTTTCCTACTTATCCATGCTGATGACCTGTGAGGCCCAGCGATGCCACTCGCCGTGAGTGCGCTTGAGGATCTCGCAACCCTCGCCCGGCGACTGAAGACCGGCCAGTTCCAGATCAGCATCCACCATGATTTTGACCAGATCTTTGAAGAACACGCGCGGTTCCCAGTTGATCAAACGGAAGGCTTTATCCCAATCGGCTTGCAAATAGTTGACCTCATTGGGGCGGAAGTAACGCGGATCGATCTTAACATACTCATGCCAGTCCAGGTTGACGTAGCCGAAGGCTTCATCCAGAAATTCACGCGGTGAATGTGATTCACCGGTGCCGACCACCAGATCCACAGGCTGATCGCACTGCATCATCTTCCACATGGCCGCGATGAAATCCGGCGCATAACCCCAGTCGCGTTTGGAATCCAGGTTGCCCAGATAGAGCGCTTTCTGCTTGCCGGCCACAATATTGGCCAGCGCACGGGTAATTTTGCGGGTCACAAACGTCTCGCCGCGGCGCGGGCTTTCATGGTTGAACAGGATCCCGTTGGTGGCAAAAGTGCCATAACCTTCGCGGTACTGGCGGGTCACCCAATAGCTGTACAGTTTTGCGGCCGCGTAGGGGCTTTGCGGGATGAACGGGGTTTCTTCGTTTTGCGGGGCGGGCGCATTGCCAAACATCTCGCTGGAAGAAGCCTGATAAAAACGGGCCTTGATGCCACTGGTGCGGATGGCTTCCAGAATGCGCATGGTGCCCAGACCGGTGATATCACCGGTGTAATCAGGCATGTCAAAACTGACGCGTACCTGGCTCTGCGCTGCCAGATTGTATATTTCATCCGGTTGGATGGAGTAGATCAGGTTCACCAGACTGCCGGTGGATGACATGTCGCCGTAGTGCAGGTACAGGCGTACCTGTTCACCGTTGTGTTTATCCTGGTAAATATGATCAATACGGCGGGTATTAAAGGTGCTGGCTCGCCGGATGAGGCCATGCACTTCATAGCCTTTTGAGAGCAATAATTCGGCAAGATACGAACCGTCCTGCCCTGTGATACCGGTTATGAAAGCTTTTTTCAAGCTTAGCCTCCATTGAGAAATGATGAATAAGTATAATCAGCCTGTGGGGTACTGTCAAACAGGGTGGGCGTACGAAAAATGCAGGATACGTACCCACCTTGACGGGTTGGCATAAATATTTTTGATTAAGAATCTGGTAAAATGCAGCGTATGCGCAAGAACAACTCTCGAGGAAACCTCCTCGTCTTACTCCGATGGGCATCCATTGGATTTATCTTTCTGGCAGTTTTACTTACAGTCTACGAATTGGTACGCTACAGCCGGATACGAAGCGCTTTCCCGGAAGGAATGGAAATCGCGGAGATCCCGGTGGGTGGTTTGGATCAAACGCAGGCCGCCGAGCGATTGGTGCAGTCATACAGTGTGCCGATTGAAATCCACTACCAGGACTCCATCATTCAGATCAAACCGGCGCTGCTGGGTTTTGAGCTGGATTTAACCAGTATGCTCACCGCTGCCGATTTACAGCGTGTCAACCAGCCGTTCTGGCAGGATTTTTGGGGTTTTATCTGGAACCAGAGCACGCAGCCCGCAAAGGTGCCGCTCAGCGCCAAGGTGTCTGAAGAACGCATGCGCTCCTATCTGCAGGCAGAAATTGCCGCCCGTTATGATAAACCGCCTACCGCAGCTCAGCCTGTGCCTGGAACTACCACGTTTTCCGCCGGTGATGAGGGAACCACCCTGGATGTAGACCGTGCCGTTGTGCTGATTACCGACGCCTTGAAATCTCCAGCCGCACGAACGGTCAATCTCACCTATGTTTCCAGCGCCGCTTCCCGCCCGTCCCTGCAAAACCTGCAAATCATGCTGCAGCAGGTGATCGACACCGAAGGGTTCACCGGGTTGAGCGAGTTGTTCCTGTTGGATTTGCAAACTGGTGAAGAACTGCATTTTGCGTATCAGAATGGTGAGCAGTTGCCCCCGGATATCGCGTTCACCGCCGCCAGTACGGTAAAGATCCCCATCATGGTATCGGTGTTCCGGCGCGTGAGCGAACCCACTCCGGAAGAGGTGACCAGTCTGATCGAGCGGATGATCGAACGCTCAGAAAACGACCCGGCAGACTTGCTGATGGAAACGGTACTCGACTCGACCCTGGGGCCGCTGATGGTGAGCGATGATATGCAAAAACTGGGGCTCCAAAACACCTTCCTGGCCGGGCATTTTTATATGCAGGCGCCTTTGCTGCAAAAGTTTGATACACCTGCCAACACCCGCACGGATATTTTCACCGATCCAGATGTATACAACCAGACCACCCCTGCTGAGATGGGCATGCTGCTGGAAGATATCTACCAGTGCGCTCAAAACGGCGGAGGTGCCTTCGCAGCCGTCTTCCCGGGTGAGATCACCCAGACCGAGTGTCAGACGATGATTTCCTACCTGTCGCTGAACCGGATTGGTGTGCTCATCCAGGCCGGTATGCCTGATGGCAACCGCCTGGCCCACAAACATGGCTGGATCACGGAATCGGATGGATTAATTCACACCATCGGGGATGTCGGCATCGCCTATACACCCGGGGCTAATTATGTGCTGTCCATCTTCCTGCATGATCCCGACCAGTTGGTATGGGAGCCTGCCAACCTGGTGGTGGCGAAATTATCCCAGGCAGTGTATAACTTCTATAATCAAATACAATAATTTCCGAATAACAATGAAGAGAATTCCCGGATGAAGTATGGAAAATAACACAATCGACAGAGCATCCCGGCTTGAAAAAACGTCCTGGTTGGAAAAACCAATCTCGGATTACATCCCAAAACTGACCATTGAAACGGTGTTGATCGCGCTGATCATCGTGCTGGCTTTTGTATCCCGGATGGCCATTCTGGGTGAGCGGGTAATGAGCCATGACGAGGTCAACCATGTGGTGCCTTCGTGGGACCTTTATGAAGGGCGCGTGTACCGCCATGACCCGGTCACGCACGGCCCGTTCCAGTTTCATCTCATCGCGTTATCGTATACGCTGTTTGGCGATACCGATTTCACCTCGCGGCTTCCGCATGCCCTGTTTGGCATCGCCGGGATCATTCTGGTTATTTTTGGATTTCGTAAGTTCCTGGGCCGGGTAGGCTCGCTGATCGCCGGATTTCTGATGCTCATCTCGCCGTACATGCTGTTTTACAGCCGGTACGCCCGTAATGACATCATCATCGTCTTCTTCCTGTGCCTGATGTTCATCGGGGTGTTCCAGTATTTGTCCACCGGTGACAAGAAGTATCTGTTTCTCATCAGTCTTTCGCTTGTTTTTCAGTTCATCACCAAAGAAGTGGCTTACATCCACGCCGCGCAGTTGTTGATATTCATCGCCGGTTTGTTTGTGTATGAACTGCTGCGCAGCAACTGGCGCGATTCGGCAGCACGGCGTCGATTCTTACTGGTGCTGGGGATTTTGATGTTCCTGGTTCTTATCGCAGTCGGCAGCGTGATCTGGATGAAATCCATTGAGAAAACGGTGGAAAGCACCATTCGCAGCGAACAGGGGATCACTGACGCGGAAACTCCGATAGAACTGCCCCCTGGAACAGCCGCCATGCAAAAAATGATTGCCGCGGGGGCTGCTGCCGGTGTGGTTGCCAGCATAGTCATCATGGCATTTCTGGCGGTGCCAAACCTGGGATGGCAGGTGATCCGCTCGAAACGCAGCTTCGATATTCTGATGCTGTCCGGTTCGCTGATCCTCCCGCTCCTTTCCGCTTTCCCGATTCAGATTATTGGATGGGATCCGCTGGATTATTCCACCCCGGGTATGCTGAAAACCGGCGTTTTTGTGGTGATCATGGCGGCGCTGTCGCTGCTTTCAGGCTTGTGGTGGGATCGCAAACGCTGGCCCATTCACGCCGGCTTATTCTGGATCATATTCATTTTGTTCTACACCACATTCTTTACCAATGCTCAGGGCTTTTTCACCGGTCTGGTAGGCTCTCTGGGATACTGGCTTGCCCAGCAGGATGTTCAGCGCGGCAGTCAGCCACTGTACTACTACGCGCTGGTTCAAATCCCTATTTACGAATATCTGCCGGCTGTCGGGGCTCTGGCAGCGGTGCTGCTGGCCTGGAAAAAAGGACTGCTCAGCTTTTTAACGCCGCGACAGGATGAAAACCAGGCGAATGTACCTGTTCAGGAAAATACGCAGGAAACCGCATCGGTCTCCACCCGTATCCCCGTGCTGGTGATGCTGTTCTTCTGGTCGTTATCTGCTCTGCTGGCATACAGCTATGCCGGTGAAAAGATGCCGCAGATGACGCTGTATCCCACCTTGCCCAATATTCTGATGACGGGCTGGCTGCTGGGATACTGGGTGGAACGGGTGGATTGGAAGCAAATTCTGCAAACCCGTTCGTGGATCGTTCTGCTGCTGATCCCGGTTTTCTTTGCAGCTTTCAGCGGGTTGATGGGCAGCCTGCTGGGAACCACTCGACCGTTTCAGGGGAATACGCTGGAGCAGCTTCAGGCCACCAACCAGTTTCTGTTTGCGTTTCTGGCCAGCGTGGGCAGCCTGGCGGGCATTATCTGGCTGCTGCGCGGCTGGGAATGGAACAAGATTTTTTCCCTGGCGGGGTTGTTCATCTTCACTGCAGCAGCGCTGTTGACCGCACGTACAGCGTACACCGCTTCATTCATCAACTATGACACCGCCAAAGAATATCTCACTTACGCACATGCTGCGCGCGGACCCAAGGATATTCTGGCTCAGGTGGAAGAGATTTCCCGCCGAACGACCTCCGGTTTGGAGGTGCGCGTGGCGTATGACAGTGATGCGCTGTATCCGTATTGGTGGTATCTGCGTGATTACCCCAACCACTGGTGGTTCGGTACCGATCCCACCCGAGAACTGCGCGATTATCCCCTCATCATTGCCTCCGAAAAGTTGTTTGGGAAGATGGAAGCGGTGGTGCAGGATAACTATGTCCAGTTTGAATATATTCGGTTGTGGTGGCCCAATCAGGATTATTTCAATCTCAACTGGGAACGCATCTGGAATGCAATTTCCAACCCGGATATGCGTCAAGCGATCTTCAACATCTGGCTGGACCGCGATTATACAAAGTATGCCGCCATCACCGGCAGCGACTCATTTACATTGGAGCATTGGCAGCCGGCAGACCGCATCCGCCTGTATGTCCGCAAGGATGTGGTGGCGCAGATGTGGAATTACGGCTCCGCGCCGGCCCTGTCAGAGACCATTCAGGCAGATCCTTATGAAGCCGGTCTGATACAGGTCAGCCCGGACGTGGTGATTGGCAGCGCAGGTTCAGCCGCCGGGCAGTTTGCCTCACCGCGGGATGTGGCGGTTGCGCCGGATGGCAGCGTGTACGTGGCCGATCAATATAACCACCGCATTCAGCATTTCAGCGAAACCGGTGATTTGATCAACATGTGGGGCTCCTTTGGCAATATCAACGATAACACCGCCCTGCCCGGTACCTTCAACGAGCCCTGGGGTGTGGCGGTTGGGCCGGATGGTTCAGTGTATGTGTCTGACACATGGAACTACCGTATCCAGAAATTTACCGCGGACGGCCAGTTTATCAAAGAATGGGGCTATTCCGGTCAGGGTGAAAGCGCCGACTCATTCTATGGGCCGCGTGGAATCACCGTGAGTAATGATGGCAAAGTGTTTGTAGCAGATACCGGTAACAAACGCATTGTGGTCTTCAGCAGCGAGGGTGAGTTCTTAACCCAGTTCGGCGGCGTTGGCATGGATGTAGGCCAGCTTGATGAACCGGTAGACGTGGCGGTAGATGAACAGGGAAATGTGTACGTCTCTGATACGTGGAACCAGCGCGTGCAGGTGTTCACGCCCACCGCGGAAGGCGAGTACTATCCGGTCCTGTCCTGGGAGATCAACGGTTGGTTCAGCCAATCCATTGAGAATAAGCCCTTTATCGCGGTCGACAGCGTGAACCGGTTTGTGTATGTCACCGATCCGGAAGGATACCGCGTACTCCAGTTTGATACCGCCGGCAATTTTATCCGCGGGTGGGGTGATTACAGCGCGGACACAACCGGGTTCGGCCTGCCGGTTGGCATCAATGTAGATGGCGCAGGCCGCGTTTGGGTAAGCGACACGGCCAACAACCGCATCATGCGCTATGACCTGTCGGCCATTCCGCTGCCGGAAGGGTATGCTCCGCCGCAGGTGCTGGAAAATCAGGACAGTCTGGATGAGGAGTATCAGCAGGGGCTGGATAACGTACCAGCCAAATAAAGTGCTATTTGCATAATGAGGTAAAGAACTAAAACCGGACGTTTTGAAAGAAGCGTCCGGTTTTTTGTACCTGCTGAAGATTGATGTAGAAATTACATCCGGTCTCTGCGCGGACGGCGTTCGTCTTTGAAGATAATGCCCAGAATAAATCCGACGATGCTGACGATCACCG
Organism: Anaerolineaceae bacterium; assembly: GCA_036825755.1. Classification (GTDB taxonomy): domain Bacteria; phylum Chloroflexota; class Anaerolineae; order Anaerolineales; family Anaerolineaceae; genus JAJFTV01. Next base: position 19,626 of record DAISXR010000041.1, on the reverse strand, counting down.
CACCCAGGAAGGCGGCCCAGAAGTTATCGACGGTGAAGCCTACCCCAAAGCTCAAGCCAATCTGCCCGGCCAGATAGAACATGAGGGTGTTGATCAACAGCATGCCCAGGCCCAACGTGAGGATGATGAATGGGCAGCCGGCCACCACCAGGATCGGTTTGATAATGGCGTTGACCAACCCGAAGATCAGGGCCAGCCATAAAAAGGACAACCAGTTTTCGTTTTGCGGATTGATGCCATTTCCATTGAGTAGAAAAATGGCGGCATACATGGCGACCGTATTAATCAACCAGCGTATGATGAATTTTTGCATGATAACCCTCCTCATCTATATATTCTATCCATTAATACGTATTTCCATCCAAATAAGTCGCGTGAGAAGCTCAAATCCGGCCTGCGGTAAGGCATTTTCGGCAACATGAGCCGGCAGGTTGACGAGCAGCGGGCGGGTAGGAGAGAAATTGGCCTTAATGTACGGCAGCAGCGTGGTGATCACGCGTTCATCGCCATCTGGCGGCCAGGCCAGAAAAATGTGATCAGCGTAAGAAGGTGATTTCTCAAGCACCGCTGCCGCCGCAAACTGGCCGCCGGTTTTAACACTCCACTGCATCAATTTCTCATCCGAAAACATCTGAACCAGGTTTTGGAGTAAACCCGGTTTGTATCGCTCCGCATCGAAGCCCAGGTTCCAGGTCACCTCGGGCGGGTACAGGCCGTTTAGGTATTTTTTCATGGACGGCCAATCCTCGCGCGCGGGGGTTCCGATCTGGATTCCCGGCGTAAACCTGAGCAGATTGTTGGTGAGATCGCTGCTGACCCAGGTATCACGCACGCAGCGATCCTGAAATTGAAAAGTCACGTATAAATGACGGGCAGCTAAATTGTCTTCGCGAACATGCAGCCAGACTGCCCGGATGGGCAGACGCCGTAGATGTTCAAGCGCTTTCGCGGTCAGCCGATGCGCAATCCCCTGACGGCGAAAGTTGGGGTGAACGGCCACGTTGGCGATGAGATAGTACCATTCGTGCTTCCAGTAGAACGGGATGATGCTCAGGTTCCCGATCACCTGGTGATCCAGTTCACAAACGTAGCCGTTGAGCGGGTATGAGACCATCTCACCGGCCGTCAGAGCCCAGCGCACCAGGCGTTGATCCAGAGCAGCCTTGCGGATTTGTTCAAGATAGGTAAACCCGTCCGGATCGAGCTGGGAGCCAAAGCAAATCTCAATCAAATCAGCCACGGACAGCATATCGGTGTGTGTGTCCAGAGGTCGAATATGTAACGCGGTATCAATGATGGACATATAAATATTCTATCAGAGGCTGAGGCTCGATTGTAAATGAATAGCCATACCGGTATACTGAAAGTACGATCTGGCCTGGTAATTGCATTGGTAACGAGCAGGCACGCTGTGCTGTTTTGTTTGGGTTCGACGCCGGGTAATTTCTTATAGAGTTCTTACAAAAATTATAGAATGGCAATGCTATAATGCATTTGGAAAGAATAGAATAATTGTTCTTGAGGTTGAATGAAATATGATGCGATTTGATCGTTTTACCGAACGAGCCCAGGAAGCCGCTCAACGAGCCGCCGAAATCATCCAGCGTTACCAACATAATCAAATTGATACCGAACACATTTTGCTGGCGTTGATTGAACAACCGGAAGGAGCTGTCTCGCAGATCCTGGAGTATATCAAGGTGGAACCCCACGCGCTGGTGGAGAAGCTCGATTATATGCTTCGCACCAGCCCGAAAGCCAGTATATTTGGCGGGGGGGCCGGGCAGATCTTTATCACACCGCGGGTGAAGAGGATTATCGACCTCGCCAATGATGAGGCCAACCGGCTGCACGATGAGTATATTTCCACCGAACATCTTTTCCTGGCCATTTTAAGTGAGCGAAACACGCCTGCCTCGAGAGTGCTCGAGGTAGCCGGCATCACACGCGACCGTGTGCTTGAGGCCATCACGCAGATCCGGGGCGGGAAAAATGTCAACGATCCGCAGGCTGAATCGCGCTACCGGATGTTGGAAAAATATTCGCGCGATCTCACTCAGGTAGCCCGTGAACACAAGTTGGACCCTGTGGTGGGCCGCGATGAAGAAATTTTACGGGTGATGCAGGTGCTTTCACGCCGTACCAAAAACAACCCGGTTCTGATCGGTGAAGCAGGTGTGGGGAAAACCGCCATTGTGGAAGGTCTGGCCCAGAAAATTGCCGATAACGATGTGCCTGAAATCCTGACCGGCCGGCGCGTGATCCAATTGGACCTGGGCGCCATGATCGCCGGTACCCGTTTCCGCGGTGAGTTTGAAGAGCGCCTGAAAGCTGCCATACAGGAAGTCGAAAAATCGGAAGGCGAGATCATTCTGTTTATCGATGAACTGCATACGGTGGTGGGTGCGGGAGCTGCTCAGGGAGCCATGGATGCTTCCAATATGCTCAAACCGGCTCTTTCGCGCGGTGAGCTGCAATGTGTGGGCGCCACCACACTGGATGAATACCACAAACATATCGAGAAGGACGCGGCGCTTGAACGGCGTTTCGCACCGGTATTTGTGGACGAGCCAACCGTTGAAGAAACCATCACCATGTTGAAGGGGCTGCGTGACCGCTATGAAAGCCATCACAAGGTGCGCTTCTCCGACGAGGCCCTGGTATCCGCCGCGCGCCTGTCAGCCCGGTATCTGGCTGACCGCAAGTTGCCGGATAAAGCCATTGACCTGATGGATGAGGCCGCCGCAAAACTGCGTGTAGCCTTATACTCTCTGCCCGCTGACCTTAAGGAGATGAAACGGCAAATCGATCTGCTTTCTGCTGAAGAGGAGCAGGCTGGTTTGGAGAGGAATTACGAACGTGCCGCCCGCAAAAAGGCCGACCGCCTTCGCATTGAAACCGAGTTCAACGAAACCCGCGAAAAGTGGGAAAAAGAATTTAAGCTCGATGAGGTTGTTGAAACCAACGACATCGCCGAGGTGGTGGCTCAATGGACCGGTATTCCAATCACCCAGATGATGGAAACAGAAACCGACCGGCTGCTTCACATGGAAGAGCGTCTGCATGAACGGATTATCGGGCAGGACGCCGCTATCAGTGCCATCTCAGATGCCATCCGCCGGGCGCGGTCCGGTCTCAAGGATCCGCATCGCCCGATTGGATCGTTCATCTTCATTGGGCCATCGGGCGTTGGCAAGACGGAACTGGCCAAAGTGCTGGCCGAGTTCATGTTTGGCGACGAGGACGCCTTGTTCCGCCTGGATATGAGCGAATACCGCGAGCAGCACACTGTTTCACGGCTGTTTGGCGCGCCTCCCGGATATGTGGGCTACGAAGAGGGTGGTCAGTTGTCTGAGGCTGTACGGCGCCGTCCCTACCGCATCATCCTGTTTGATGAGATCGAAAAAGCGCATCCCGAGGTATGGAATGCTCTGCTGCAGATCCTGGATGACGGCCGTCTGACAGATGGACAGGGTCACATCGTTGACTTCAGAAACACCATCCTGATCATGACCAGCAACCTGGGCACCGAATTTGTCACACGCAGCGGCACGCTGGGTTTTGCTCAGAAGCGTGTGACCGACGCAGAGCGCGAATCCACCGAGAAGATCGAGAAAGCCCTCAAAGGTACCTTCCGGCCTGAGTTCCTCAACCGCATTGATGACATCATCATGTTCTCGCCCCTCACGCAGGAGCAAATGACCAGCATTGTCGATCTGCAGATGACCGAAGTACACGACCGGCTGGAAGAACACGGTATTCAGGTCAAATTGACCGATACCATTCGCCAATGGCTGGCCAAAGAAGGTTATGATCCCGTATTTGGCGCCCGTCCGCTCCGCAGAGCATTGCAGAAGTACGTGGAGAGCCCGCTTTCCATCCGCATTTTGAGCGGCGATTTCAAAGACGGCGACGAGGTGGAGGTGGATATCACCGAAGACTCGAAGATCACCTTTGAAAAGATCGCTGAAAGCCCCAAACCGAAAAAAAGTTCATCCAAAAAGAAGGATGACCTGGATGCAACCCCGGATATCGCCATAGAACCTGAACCGACTACCATACCCGAATAAACACGTGGAACGTACCGATATCACAGCTCTTGTCAGATCAAGCTTCCTCTTCAGACAATACTCTGAAGAGGAAGTAGATTTGATTGTTGACCAGTTTCGGAGCTGGGATTATGAGCCGGGTCAGATTATTTTTGAACAGGGTGCTCCTGCGGAGCACCTTTTCATTGTCTATTGCGGAAAAGTCTCCGTATTTCAGGGCTCCCGGCGCAGCAAACGCCCGCTGGGAACCTTTGAAAGCGGTGATATGTTTGGATACGATATGCTCCGCTCGGGCAATGTGTATCAAACCAGCGCGGTTGCCAAAACGGATGCAACCGTTCTCTGGCTGGATCAGGAAAGCGCCGCATTTTTGATTCAACAATTCCCCATGCTGCACGAAGATCTGCAAATCCTGTTTGACAGCTATCTGATGGATCTGCAGGTGCCGCTTTCGTGGCGCGAGCCGGATGAGGTGATTTACTTTTTCTCGCGGCGTCACCCATTGGATTTGTTGTTCCGGCTGACCCCGTTGCTCAGTTGGGCAGTGATTACGTTTATCATTCTGGCAGTCCTGTTCAGTTCTTTCCCTGGCAGCGCGCTGCCCTGGATTTTGACCGGTATCAACGTCGGCGTCATTTCGGTCTGGTTTACCCTGGGCGTCATCGATTGGGCCAATGATTATTCCATCCTCACCAATCGGCGGGTGATATTTCAGGAGAAGGTTATCCTGCTGTATGACAGCCGGCATGAGAGCCCACTGAGGATGGTGCTGGCAGTGACCACCCAGACCGACTGGCTCAGCCGCCAGTTTGGATACGGCGATATCCTGATACGCACCTATGCCGGACAGGTGACTTTTCCAAAAGTGCCCATGTCGCGCAAGATCGCCGTGCTGACCAATGCGCAGGCTGAACGCGCCAAAGCGGGTTTGCAGGTGGAAGAGCAAAATCACATCGAAGAACTGGTGCGTGAAACCATCGGTAACCGTCCACGCTCGCGTGAACTGCCCAAACAGGAAAAAGAAGTCACCCCGCATGTGCAATCTGGAAGTCTGGTGAGCGGCCTGGCCGACCTGTTCAGGCTCCGTAAAGAAGAAAACGGGGTCATCCATTATTGGACGCACTGGTATATTCTGCTCAAACGTATCACCCTGCCCAGTCTGATTCTGCTGATACTCGGCACCAGTCTGATCGCCAGAGTAGCAGGCCTGTTCACCTTCTTTGAAATACAGTCGCTGCTGGGTGTGATTCTGGTAGCGGGGCCAGTGGCGCTGGTATGGTGGATATATCAGTACCAGGATTGGCGTAACGACCAGTACATCATCACACCTGACCAGGTGATCGACGTGTATAAAAAGCCTCTGGGTCATGAAGAACGCCGCGCGGCGCCGCTCAAAAATATCCTCAGCATTGAGTTCGAGCGACTGGGCCTGATGGGGCTGTTGCTAAATTTCGGTACAGTCTATATCAAAATCGGCGAAACCACATTGACCTTTGACTACGTGTACGATCCGTCGGATGTGCAGCGGGAGCTGTTCAGCCGGTTATCTGCCCGGGATGAGATCCAGAAAAATGAGCAAAAACTGGCTCTGCAAAAAAATGTAGCCGGATGGATCGAGGCCTATCACAAAGTGACCTCTGAGCAGACCCAACCGCAGCAATATTTCCCGGACAGCGAAAATCCATCGTTCTAATTGAAAATAACAGGTAAAATACCCATGCGGCAGTTGGCTCTCAGGCGAACTGCTCATTAAATGCTGAAAAACTGGATATGGTTATAAAGGAACGGTATGACTTTACGAGAGATTGTTTTCATTCCCGATCCGGTCCTGTATCGGAAAGCCCGCAAAATCACCGAGATTACACCGGCTACTCAGGTACTGATCGACGATATGATTGAAACTTTACGGGAAGCCCCGGGCGTTGGCCTGGCTGCCCCGCAGCTTGGTGTTTCTGAGCGCTTGATTGTGATTGAGTATGGTGATGATGAGGATGAAGATGCCCCGCTGAAGCTGTATGTGGTGATCAACCCGGAGATCATCAAGGCCTCTTCTGAGATGGTCAACGGCGTGGAGGGTTGCCTTTCGGTACCGGGATTAGTCGGCGCTGTGGACCGGCATGAATCAGTTGTGGTAAAAGGCCTCAACCGGCGCGGACAGCCTGTGCGTATCAAGGCAGAGGGTTGGCTGGCGCGTATCTTCCAGCATGAAATCGATCATCTGGAGGGGATTATCTTTACGGACCGGGCTAACCGAGTTTGGAAGCCTGAAGAAAATGATGAAATCGCCGATGTGTAGCTGTTGATCCGTTGTTGAACGGATCATCTCGCACGGATTGAAACAGAACCCATGCATCTGCTGAGACTATCGCTGACCAATTATCGAGCCTTCATGCGGCTGGATATGGAGGTTCCCAACCATATTCATCTGGTGGTGGGGGGCAATGCACAGGGGAAAACCAGCATCCTGGAAGCTATCTACTATCTGGCCACCTTCACCTCTTTTCAGGCCCAGCATGATCGCCAGTTGATCAATTACCTGAACACACAGGAGGCTTTATCGGTGGGCCGCATCGTTGCCGATCTGGAGCGGGCCGGCCGGCAGCACCGTATTGAAGCCAGGTTGATTCTGGAGAAAAACTACAATGGCAGCGGCCGTTTCCGTAAAGAGATTTTGCTGGACGGCGTGAAAAAGAGAGTGCAGGATGTGTTGGGTCTCTTTAACGCGGTCATCTTTTTGCCCCAGATGACTCGCATCATCGAAGACGGTCCGGAAGAACGGCGGAGATTCCTCAACCTGTTTATTTCGCAAGCCATGCCGGGTTATGGGGCGCACCTGGCTGTGTATCACCAGGTGGTCACCCAGCGGAATGCATTGCTGAAGCAGATTTATGAACGCAACAGCGATGTCGGCCAGTTGGAGTATTGGGATGAGCTGCTGGTGCAGCGAGGATCCGCCATCATCCAGGCACGTATCCGCGCCATCCATGAGCTGGAGCAATTCAGCACACGCATCCACCAGCAGTTGACACACGAAAGTGAAGTCCTGCGTCTCGAGTATCAGCCTTCTTTTGATCCGCTGATCCGTCAGAACGGTCAGTACCACCTGCCCATCAGCAGCAAGGATGCCCGCTTGCAACTTTCGATGGACGAGATCAAGACCGCGTTTCTGCAACAGCTTAAGGCAGCCCGCTCAGAGGAAATCAGCCGGGGTGTCACCACGCTGGGACCGCATCGTGATGAACTGCGCGTGCTGGCGAATGGCATTGATCTGGGGGTCTACGGGTCACGCGGTCAGATCCGCACGGCTTTGCTCTCTCTGAAATTGGGAGAGGTCAACTGGCTGCACGGCAGATCCGGTGAGTGGCCGGTTTTGTTGCTGGATGAAATCATGGCGGAGCTGGATATCCGGCGACGAGCTGATTTGCTTCAGCATATTGCCGGTTACGAGCAGGTCTTTCTGACCACCACCGATCTGGAGCCGTTTGCGCGCGAGTTTATGAGCGGCAACACCGTCTGGGAAGCCAGCAACGGCCTGGTGCAGGTGTCAGACCAGATCGAATCCTGAAATTCTCAATTAGCGAAATAGTGATAGAGAACCTACTGGAGCGGTTTTTTGGCCGGTACACCAGTGCGACGCGGATAGGTGTTGGGTGTCACGGCAATTTTGTCGATGGCGATCAGAAACCGATCGTCGGCGATACCGGGCAATTCCACCTTTTTGATCACCTTCAGATGGCCGCCCAGCAGTTTGAGCGTATTGGCAGCCAGTTGGGCTTCCGCCGGACCGGCTTCGCCTTTTTGGGCAATCATTAACCCGCCTACTTTCACTAACGGAAGCAGATACTCCGCCAGGATGTTCAGGTTGGCTACGGCCCGTGCCACAGCCCAGTCATACTGCTCGCGATGCTGCTTATCCTGCCCGATGTCTTCAACCCTACCCAGAACCACCCGCACATTCTCCAGCGCCAGATGATCCACAACATGCTTACAGAAATCGACCTTTTTACCAATCGACTCGACCAAAGTGAGCTGGATGTGCGGAAAGAGGATCTTGAGCGGTATCCCCGGGAAGCCGGCGCCTGTGCCCACATCGATCAGCGCGCCTTTCCGTTTACCATTCATGACCATCGCGCAGGTGATGGAATCCAGAAAGTGTTTCGCCCGTACCCCCTCCGGGTTTCGAATGGCCGTTAAATTGAAGCGCTCATTCCAATCCAACAGTTCTTTTTCATACCAATCAAATGCCTGAACTTGGGCTGGTGTGAGCTCCATACCGAGCACTGACTTAATATAGGGATTAAACTCTCTCATGTGCACTGAAATTATACTTTGGTTCGATGATATACTTCAAAAACATTTCTGCTTTTCGGGGGCGAGGATGACCGAAATCTACGGGTTTACAGAGGCGGGCGGACGAAACGAGATGATTGAGGCTGTCATCTGGGACATGGGCGGGGTACTGGTACGCACTGAAGACCAGTCTCCACGGCATGAGCTTGCCCGATGGGTGAACACCACACCCGAAGAACTTTACGATACCGTATTCAACTCCGCGACCGCGCAACAGGCAACGCTGGGTCTCATCCCTGAAGAAATGCAGTGGAAGCAGGTTCAGGCGCATTATGGGTTGCGGGATGAAGATATGCCGCGTTTTCGTGATCTGTTCTGGGGCGGCGACAAATTGGACGTCAAACTGGTTCAATATATCGATTCACTTCGCCCGCGTTACCGCACCGCTCTTTTGAGTAACGCCTGGTCGGAAACCCGCGCTGAAATGAACCGGAAACACCGGTTGCTGCACGCGTTTGACGCGATCGTTTTTTCATCCGAAGTACGGCTGGCGAAACCGGATCCGGCGATTTTTCTGTATCTGCTGGATCTGTTATCCGTGCCGCCTGAGCGAGCGGTTTTCGTAGATGATGTGGCAAAGAATGTGGATGGCGCTTTGAAACTGGGCATGCATGGGGTTGTATTTCAAAATGCCAGACAGACTATTAATGACCTGGAAAAGTTGGGGATATCAAAATAGCAGGGCTTCATCCGCGGATGAAACAGGCTGATGCTTAAAGGAGTTTTCATTGACTGATGTTGTGATTGGTCTGGTTGCGGATACGCATGTACCGGACCGGATTAAAAATTTACACCCTGAATTGATGCGGGTGTTCAAGCGCGAAGAAGTATCACAAATCCTGCACGCCGGTGATGTCAGCGACCAGAGCGTTTTGGAAGAGCTGGGCACTCTGGCTCCGGTCACCGCTGTACAGGGAAACCGTGATTTGCTCAGAAACGGCAACACCCTGCCAAAAACTGTATCGCTGAACGTCAATGGCGTCAAAGTGGGCTTGATGCACGGCTTTGGCAACATGTGGCTGTATTTTGTTGAGAAATTTTACTTCCTGACCAAAGGATACCAACTCGCTTATTACCGCAGGCTGGCGGAAAAGACCTTTCCAGACGCGGATGTGATTATTTTTGGGCATACTCATATTCCCGAAAATGTCCAGTTTGACGATCACCTGATCATCAATCCTGGATCGGCCGGAATGGGGGGCTGGGGATATCCGCCTTCCTGCGGGATCCTGCGCATCGCTTCGGATGGGTCCTTCCGAACTGAAATCATTGATTTGAATGGGGCGGTTTTGAAAGACAGAAGATGGGTGGAGACAGCTGACGGGTAAGATTGGTCCGATTTTGGAGAATAGGGGGGCATGGTATAATTCGCCACGAAGAAAAACCCGTATTTTTCGCCAGGATCTTTCATGTCGGAACAAAAAAGCAACAAATGGAAAAAAGTATTCCGTTTGACAGGAACGATTTTATCCGTCTTTCTATTGGCGTACCTGTTTTATTCAATTGGATGGGATGAAATATCCGCTGGCTTAAAGGAGTTGTCACTTAGCCGTATCATCGCGGTTGTGGTGATTATTTTCATTTCAAGACTGGCTACCTTTGCTCGCTGGCACATGCTGTTGCAGGTTGAGCAAAAAAAAGTAAACTGGAAAGACAGTCTTCGGTTGACGCTGGCCGGTCTTTTCGTCGGCAATTTTTTACCTACCACCGTTGGCGGGGATGTGGTTCGGTTGGCCGGAGCGGTTCGTTTGGGGATCGACGCCTCATTGGCGGCCGCTTCACTGGTGGTAGACCGGCTGATCGGGATGACCGGAATGGCCCTGGCCCTGCCCGTGGGGTTGTTTCAAGTTTCAGCGCTGCTCAATCAAACCTCACAGCAGGCCATTTCTTCAACTAAATTCCTCTCTCTGTCGGTTTGGAACCAAAAGATATTTAGCGGAATTAAGAAACTGATCACCAGGGCGATTGAGTCGTTTGTCTACTGGTACAAACATCCTATCTATCTTCTGCTTGCGCTTTTCTTTACCCTGGTTCACATGGTTTGTCTCTTTGGCATCATCAAAATTCTCACAGCCGGGATGAACGAACAGATTTCCTTCTGGAGCATCGCCGGTTTATGGAGCCTGACGTATTTCATCACTTTGATTCCCATCTCGGTGAATGGGATTGGACTTCAGGAATTATCGTTTGTGAACCTGTTCACCCTCTTTGGAGGTCTCACCCACTCCACCGCCCTTACCGTGGCGCTTTTTATTCGAATTCTGATGATGATCGGCAGCGCTCCAGGGGCATTTTTCATCTCAGGCATTCTGAGCGGTCAGGCATATACCAAACTGGATCCAAATCTGGTCTCTGAAGTCGATCACCTATGACAGGTACCAATACCTCCTTCCGGCGTTTCTATCTTCTCGGCGGGATTATCCTGGCGGGCTGGTATCTGGTGGAACAGCGTTCCACACCCGGCCCCTGGTTTTGGATCATCGCCGGGTTTCTTGTGCTGGATATGCTGCTGATAGGGTTATCTGAAACAAAGAAACTGCGCTCATTGGGTGAAGGTAAAGTTTCATTACCGAGTTCCCTGATCTGGATGATTTGTTTGCTGCTCCTTTCGATCCCATTCGTGCTGACCTATATGTTTGGGAAGACAATTTTTCAGCACCCATTGGAACGGGTTCTGTTCCTTTTTTGGATCTCAGGGATATCCGCCTGGTTCCTTCAGAGTTCACTTTCAACAAAGTCAATCAGCGCGGCCTTTGTGATTTCACTATTGACTGGTGGGTTCATCTACCGGATTGGATTGTTCCTGCCAGAGATTTCGACGAGCATATTTTCACTGGGCTGGTCGGAAGGCAGTCGTTACTTTAATGCATCCCAATTCTTGTCCTCACAAATATTCGGCAGGAACCTCGCTTTACCTGTGCTGCATCCCTCCCGTTATTTACTGCAGGCAATCCCGTATTTATTTGCTCCGCACCAGATTCTGGTTCACAGGATCTGGCAGGTGGTTTTGTGGATTGGATTGACTGGAGGCGGAGCATACAGCCTGGCAAGAAGAATCGCCGGCAGCAAACTTTTTGTCACCTTTCTGTCTGTTTGGTTGTTTTTGTTCTTTTTTCAAGGTGCGGTTTATTACCATTTGATGCTGTGCGCCATTGTCATCTTTGCCGGTTTCGATTCCCATAAGCCAGTCAAGACATTGGTGTGGGTCATCGTTGCTTCTGTGTGGGCAGGGATCAGTCGTCTCAACTGGATGCCTGTACCCGCATTACTGGCCGTTACCCTTTATCTGCTGGAGAACCCCCTAAAGGGAAAGAATCTGGTACATTATCTCACCTACCCGGTGATCTGGAGTGTAGCCGGAGCGGCGGCAGCGCTCCTGTCCAATCGCGTTTATATCGCCATATCGGGCAACGACCCCGCTTTTTTTTCTTCCAGTCTGCATTCTTTTTTAATTTGGCACCGCCTGCTGCCCAACCAGACCTACTCTTATGGGATTTTGTTAGGTTTGTTGATTGTGGTATTACCCCTCGGTCTATTGGTTTTGCAAAAATTCTTGGGTAAAGAACTGCACAAAAAAATCCACTGGATCCGTTTGCTGGGCCTGGGGTGTATTTTGTCCGTCTTTTTATTGGGGGGCATTCTTGTCAGTGTGAAGATTGGCGGTGGAGGTGATTTACACAATCTGGATGCCTTCCTGGTGTTTTATGCTTGCATTTCGTTGTACTTTGTTCGCGACCAGATACAACTCGAAAACAGTCTAACATACAGCGGAAAACAAGTTTCGCCGGTTTTGGTTTTATTAACGGTCGTTGTTCCGGTCGTATTGTTGGTCAGCAGCGAGGTTATTCATAAAACCATTGATTCACGAACAGAGCAGACGGAAATTGCCATTTTACAAAAGGTGGTTGATACCGCCAATCAACAACCCGGGAAACCGTTGTTTATTTCCGAGACCCAGCTGCTGGCATTTCAGAATCTGCACAACGTTGACCCGATACCTGAGTATGAAAAAGTTTTCCTGATGGAAATGGTGATGAGTCAAAACACCTCGGTCTTGGATCCTTTTCAGGAAAAAATGAAGCGTCAAGAATTTTCAATGATCGTGACCGATTCCACCTGGATCCTGGTTGAAGATATCAGATCCTCCTTTGGTATCGAGGGTCGTTTATGGATTGATAAGGTCGTTGAGCCGATGCTCCAGTATTATGAGCCTCTATTGTCTATGGAAAATGGATCCATCAGAGTTCTGGTTCCGATCGGACAGAGAGAGCGTTTCCTTAAGGCCCTTGATGGAATTGATGAGGATTATCTGGTTTCCAACTGGTATGATTAATGCCCAAGAAAGGAGGTATCACTGAGCTCATCCAAAAAGATTAGCGATTCAAAAACCTTCATATCGAGATTTTTCCCGATTTCTTGACATTTACTTCTAAAATTGATATACTTGCCGTTTGCACATCCATCGAGTGTGGGTGAATTATTGTTTAACACCAGTCAACTCAGTTGGGAGATAGTAAATGACGTCAGTTTTGCCTACCAGATCATATGCCCGTATCCCCAGTATCTATGATTTACCGAATTTAATCGAAGTTCAACTAGAGTCGTTTGAACGACTGAAAAGAGAGGGACTAGGAGAGCTTTTTAAAGAAATATCACCGATCGAATCCTACAACAAGGGCCTTCGGCTGCACTTCCCTAGCGACAGCCAGTTATCCAAAGAAATGGATTTGAAGTATTGGTTCAAAGAACCAAAACATTCACTGGAAGAATGCGTGGAACGCGACCTGACCTATGCCAGTCCTTTGTATGTATCGGTACTGCTGGAAGGGCCAGATGTTCCGGAAATGATCAAAAAAGATATTTTCCTGGGTGACTTCCCTGAAATGACCGACAAAGGTACCTTCATTGTGAATGGTTCTGAGCGTGTGGTAGTTTCCCAGTTGATTCGTTCGCCAGGTGTCTATTTTGAGGCCCCGGTCGACCGTGCCACCGGCCATCGTCTGGCCATGGCCAAGTTGATCCCGGATCGCGGCGCCTGGATGGAATTTGAAACCCGCAAGAATGACTACATCATCCTCAAATTCAACCGCAAGCGCACGGTGCCGATCACCATTTTCCTGCGCGCTCTGGCCGCCGTCAGCGATGGTCTGACCGATTCGCCCATCATGACGGGTTCGGATGAAGAGATTCTGGCTCTGTTTGAGGATATCGATAACAACCCTGATCGCCTGTTCATTCCTTCCACCTTCCGCCAGGAACCGGAATGGAATGTGGGTCCCAAGAGCTCCATCGCTGAAGAAGCGCTGCTGGAGTTCTTCCGCCGCATGCGACCGGGTGATCCCGCCACGCCTGAAAATGCCCGCCAGTTCCTGGAGGAGCAGTTGTTTGACCAGCGCCATTACGATCTGGAGCGTGTGGGTCGCTACAAGCTCAACCAGAAAATGGATCTGACCGAGAAGATTCCGATCTCGCATCGCACCGTTACCAAATACGATGTGGTCCAGTTGGTTCGCCGCATGGTGATGATCAACAATGAAATGGAAGACAAGGACGATATCGATCACCTGGGCAACCGCCGCGTCAAGACAGTGGGTGAGCTGATCCAGAACAAGCTGCGCATTGGTTTGCGCCGCATGGAACGCGTCATCAAAGAGCGTATGTCCATCCGCGACCAGGAGCATATTGCCCCGGATAACCTGATCAACATCCGCCCGGTTGTGGCAGCCTTGCGTGAGTTTTTTGGCTCCAGCCAGCTCTCTCAGTTCATGGATCAAACCAACCCGCTGGCCGAGTTGCGTCACAAGCGTACCCTTTCGGCCCTGGGCCCTGGTGGTTTGCGGCGTGAACGCGCCGGGTTCGATGTGCGTGATGTTCACCACTCGCACTATGGACGTATCTGCCCTATCGAAACCCCTGAAGGCCCGAACATTGGTTTGATCGGCCGTCTGGCAAACTTCGCCCGTGTTAACCCCTACGGCTTCATCGAGACGCCGTATCGCCGTGTGATCAAGAACTTTGACTCACAGGATCCGCGTCTGGTGGGTCGCGTGGTCAAGGAAGATGTTGTGGATCCCGCCAATGGCGAGGTTATCATCAAAGCCGAGGAACGGGTGACCGAGAAAGCTTTTGCCCGTCTCGAAAAGATGGAAAAATCCACCATCGCCATCAAGCCGTATGTATCGCGTGAGGTCATGTACCTTTCGGCCGACGCTGAAGACAAGTTCATCATCGCGCAGGCGAATACGCTGCTGGATGAAAACGAAGAATTTATCCAGGATCGCATCTCCTGCCGCCATCACTCCGATTTCATCATGGCTGCACCGGATTCGGCCAACTTTATGGATATTGCCCCGCACCAGGTTGTGGGTGTCAGCGCTGCACTGATCCCGTTCCTGGAGCATGATGACGCCAACCGCGCTCTGATGGGTTCCAACATGCAGACGCAGGCTGTTCCGTTGATCATGCCGGATATTCCGATCATCTCCACCGGTATGGAAGCGCACGCCGCGCTGGATTCGGGCCAGGTACTGGTAGCCGCGGAAGACGGCGAAGTGGTGACCGTGGACGGGCGTAACATCGCTGTACGCACCAGCAAAGGTGATATTCACACTTACCATCTCTATAAATATCAGCGCTCCAACCAGAGCACCTGTATTGATCAGCGCCCGGCAGTTGAAAAAGGGCAGCGCGTTCGCAAGGGCGATGTGCTGGCTGACTCTTCTTCTACCGTCAACGGCAACCTGGCTCTGGGACAGAATGTGGTTGTAGCGTTTGTTTCCTGGGAAGGCAGCAACTTCGAGGATGCCATCATTATCTCCGAGCGCCTGGTACAGGATGATCGCTTCACATCGGTTCACATTGAGAAATACGAACTGGAAGCGCGCGATACCAAGCTGGGCCCGGAAGAGATCACCCGCGATATCCCCAATGTGGGTGAGGATGCCATCAAAGACCTGGACGAGCACGGTGTGATCCGCATCGGCGCCGAGGTTGGCCCGAGTGATATTCTCGTTGGAAAAATCACCCCCAAAGGTGAAAAAGAACTCACCCCTGAAGAGCGCCTGCTGCGCGCCATCTTCGGTGAAAAATCCCGTGATGTAAAAGACACCTCACTGCGAATGCCGCATGGCGAACGCGGAAAGGTTGTGGATGTAAAGGTATTCACCCGCGAAGACAACACCGATCTGGCTGCCGGCGTGGACACCATGGTACGCGTTTCAGTGGCACAGCGCCGCAAGATTACTGCCGGTGATAAAATGGCCGGCCGCCATGGGAACAAAGGTGTGGTCTCCCGTGTGGTGCCTGTGGAAGATATGCCCTTCATGGAAGACGGTACCCCGGTCGATATTATCCTGAACCCGCTGGGCGTGCCTGGCCGTATGAACATCGGACAGGTGCTCGAAACCCATCTGGGTTGGGCTGCCGAACGGTTGGGCTTCCGCGCCATCACCCCTGTGTTTGATGGTGCAACGGAAGCGGAGATCGAAGCCGAACTGGCCCGCGCATGGATGGTCGATAAAGCCTGGAAACAGACTGTCGACAAAGCCTGGGAGTGGCTGCATCAAAACGAGTACTCACCCGAGTCGATTCGCGATGATGATGAAGTGCGCCTGCTTTACATGGAAGAATGGCTGCAGGGCCGTGATGTGGATATCCAGCGTCTGGGTACCGATCAGACCTATGCCCGGCACATCACCGTGGCAAACTGGCTGAAGGACAAAGGCTTCAACCCCGACAGCATTCTCGATTTCAGCAAGGCCACCATTACCGTGACCGATGAAGACAAACGCAACGATAATGCAGTACGTGTGGCATTGGGTTTGTGGCTGCAGGAAAATGGGGTGGATACCACCGGACTGGACTCGGAAGCGGTTCGTACACGTGCGAACGGCTTTATGAATGAAAGCGGCGTCCCCATGCCTATTGTCGGCAAGCAGATTTTGCGTGACGGCAAGAGCGGCAAGCCTTATGATCAGGCCATCACTGTGGGTTTGATGACCATGCTCAAGCTGCACCACCTGGTTGAAGATAAA
This sequence comes from Anaerolineaceae bacterium, assembly GCA_036825755.1. Taxonomy (GTDB): domain Bacteria; phylum Chloroflexota; class Anaerolineae; order Anaerolineales; family Anaerolineaceae; genus JAJFTV01. The sequence goes on along the minus strand of DAISXR010000041.1, from coordinate 3,194 downwards.
GTGCACGCACGTTCCACAGGCCCATACAGCCTGGTGACCCAGCAGCCGCTGGGTGGTAAGGCTCAATTCGGCGGCCAGCGCTTCGGCGAGATGGAAGTATGGGCGCTTGAGGCTTACGGCGCTGCGTACACCCTGCAGGAAATGCTGACGGTAAAATCGGATGATGTTCAGGGTCGTGTGAGCACCTACGAAGCCATTGTGAAGGGCGAACCCATTGAAGAGCCCAGCATCCCGGCCTCGTTCCGTGTTTTGGTCAAAGAGCTGCAGAGTCTGGGTCTGTCTGTAGAAGCTGTCATGGATTCAGGCGAAGTCATTCGCTTTGGTAAAGATGAAGAACGCGTCCGGCCCCCCAAGATCGAAACCGGCTTATTGGGGATGGGCGAAGAATTGAAGAAACTGAAATTGGGTGATCTTGACGCTTAAATATCACCATGATATAATCAGCGCCTGTTGCCCATACCAAAAAACTGTTTTTTGGTGGTGTTGATGACGATGAGGCCATCTGCGGGTTTTGATGGCCTCACTTAATGCGAAATGATCTTTGGATCGCAGGATCCGGGGTCTGCAAATTATCAGAAAAAGGTTTGAACATTTTTTCGGAGGCTAGAAAGTGCCAACAATCAATCAATTGATCCGCAAAGGCCGGAGCACCAGAAAGGTAAAAAGCAAATCACCTGCACTGCTGTATACATTGAACTCAATGAAACAGCACCGTGTCCGCCAGCCGATGGGCGCGCCTCAAAAACGGGGTGTGTGTACTGTGGTGAAAACCATGACCCCCAAGAAGCCTAATTCCGCTTTGCGGAAAATCGCTCGTGTGCGTCTGTCAAATGGTATCGAAGTGACTGCTTATATCCCGGGTGAAGGCCATTCGCTGCAGGAGCACTCTGTGGTGCTTGTTCGCGGCGGCCGTGTTAAAGATCTGCCTGGTGTTCGCTATCATATCGTGCGCGGCACCCTGGATACCACCGGTGTTAACAACCGCCAGCAGGCTCGTTCAAAATACGGATCAAAGAAGAAGTAAAACAGAAAGAGAAACAAGATGCGTCGAACCCGACCCGAAAAACGTGAAGCTTTACCGGATGTACGGTATCAAAGCCTGACTGTACAGGCCCTGATCAACCGTATTATGAAAAACGGCAAGAAAAGCGTCGCTACCACCCTCATGTATGATGCGCTGGAAATCATCCGTGAGCGCACCAAACGTGACCCCATCGAAGTGCTTGAACTTGCCATGAAAAATGTTGGTCCCGCCATGGAAGTTCGCCCCCGCCGCGTGGGTGGTGCGACCTACCAGGTCCCAATGGAAGTACCCGCTGATCGTCGCCAGACTCTGGCAATGCGCTGGCTGCTGTCTTCATCGCGCTCGCGTACCGGTAAATCATTCTCCGAAAAACTGTCTGCAGAGATTATGGAAGCTGCCAATAACCAGGGTGCCTCTGTTCGTAAACGCGAAGAAACCCACAAAATGGCAGAAGCAAACCGCGCTTTCTCGCATTTCAGGCTTTAAGGATGTCTTTTCTACGCTGATGTATTCAGTAAGAAGGCCTTTTTATGACACGGCAACATCCATTAGAACATTATCGCAATATTGGCATTATTGCCCACATCGACGCCGGCAAAACGACGACGACGGAGCGGATATTGTTCTATACAGGAAAAACTTATCGTATTGGATCTGTTGATGAAGGCACTACTGTTACAGATTGGATGGCGCAGGAACGAGAACGTGGTATCACCATCGTTTCAGCGGCCGTCACAGCGGAATGGAAGGGCTACCAGATCAATTTAATCGACACCCCAGGACACATTGACTTCACCGCCGAAGTACAGCGCTCTTTACGCGTGCTGGACGGCGGTGTTGTTGTTTTTGATGCCACCCAGGGTGTTGAGCCGCAAAGCGAAACCGTTTGGCGTCAGGCTGACCGGTACGGCGTACCGCGCATTTGTTTTGCCAATAAAATGGACCGCACCGGCGCATCCTTCGATATGACCATCGATACGATCCGCGAGCGGTTGGGCGCCAACCCGATCGCCATGCAGATCCCGATTGGATCTGAGGCAGCCTTCAGGGGATTTATTGATCTCCTCACCATGCGGGCTTTTTATTGGGAAGACGATCTTGGCAAGGAAATCCGTGAGGATGATGTACCCGCCGAGATGCTGGCCGAGGCACAGGCGAAACGCGCTGAACTGGTGGAGAAAGTCGCCGAATTTGATGATGAGTTAATTGTCAAATTCCTGGAAGGCGAGACCATTTCCATCGAGGAACTGAAGGCTGCTCTTCGTACAGCTACCATCAGCAACAAGGCTACCCCGGTTTTCTGCGGAACGGCTCTGCGCAATAAAGGCATTCAGCCCATTCTGGATGCTGTCATCGATTATCTGCCCTCGCCGCTGGATATTCCTCCGGTCAAAGGCACCAATCTTGATAAAGATAAAGAGATTGAGCTACCCCCTGAAGACGATGCTCCCTTAAGCGCTCTGGTCTTTAAGATTGTCACCGATCCGTATATGGGCCGACTGGCTTACATCCGGGTATATTCCGGAACGGTCACCCAGGGTACCATGGTGTACAACCCGATTAAGGACAAGAAAGAGCGCATCGGACGCCTTCTGCACATGTACGCCGACCACCGCGAAGATGTGAATGAAATCTATGCGGGTGAAATCGGGGCAGTTCTGGGTCTGAAAAACAGCTTTACTGGTGATACGCTTTGCAGTCAGCATTCTCCATTATTGCTGGAAAGCATCAGCTTTCCGGAACCGGTTATTTCGGTTGCCATTGAACCTAAGACACTGGCCGACCAGGATAAGATGGGTGAGGCTCTGCGCAAACTTTCGGAAGAAGATCCCACCTTCCGGGTTCACATGGATGAGAACACCAACCAGACCGTGATTTCCGGCATGGGCGAACTTCACCTCGATATCATCGTCGACCGGATGCTGCGTGAATTCCGTGTCAAAGCCAATGTCGGGCGTGTACGTGTCACCTACCATGAAACCATCACACGCCCCATCCAGGAAGTCAGTTACCGGTATGTCAAACAAACCGGTGGGCATGGTCAATACGGGCATGTAGTCTTCAATCTGGAACCCATTCCGGGCGGCACCGAGATTGTGTTTGAAAACAAAATCCAACAGGGAGTGATTCCGCGCGAGTTCTTCCCTGCCATTGAAGACGGTGTTCGAGA
>DAISXR010000040.1:2256-29694 GCA_036825755.1 Anaerolineaceae bacterium | reverse complement strand
AACCGGCATACTGGCGCATGGTCCAGAAGCGCCCGCGGTACATGGTGGGCTGGATACCACGTGTAAACGGGTACTCACCAGGGAAACCCAATTCGGATAAATAATCATGGTCAATGATGTCATTAATTTCAGGCAGAGGAATGCCGGAGGAAGTGGTAAATTCCGGTTTGCGTTCCGGGAATTTCCGGGTCACCGGTTGAAGTACCTCTTCTTCCCAGCGTGCTTTTTCTGTCGAAAAATCTGAAGTTTGAATTTTTTCCATTTGGTATCTATCGTCCCGTGTATTTATTCTGTTGATCTGCCTGAAAGCTGGGCTTTTATGGGATCACCGTTCCGGTTTTTCCAGATTCGGTCAGCCGGTTACCTGCAGGCCTGTCGAGAGGTTATTTTCCTATTTCAACCCCATTATATTACCCGCAAACAGACAATTGATACAGTAATTTCCATCGCATCAGACTTCTGACATACATAACCTGTTTAAGATGATATTCATTCGCTTCTATGGTAGAATTGCTGCCACCAGAGTGTTGTACCCTTCACATCTGGAATTCGTCCCACGAAAGGGCTTGAGATGAAAGTTCTGCTGATTAAAGATGTCCATAAATTAGGCCGCGCGGGTGACATAAAAAAAGTTGCTGATGGTTATGGCCGCAACTATTTGATCCCCCAGGGCCTGGCCATTCTGGCCACCGTTGGTGCTCAAAACCAGGCACAGCATATCCGCGAGATTGCCAATGAACGCCGCGCCCTGCTCAACAAAGAAATGGGCTGGATCGCTGAAAAAATCACCGGCATGAATCTGCACTATCAAAGCAAAGCTGGCGAGACTGGCAAACTGTACGGTTCCATCACCACCCAGATGATCGCCGATTCACTTTCCCGTAAAGTGGGTACCGAGATCAACCGCCGCATGATCGATGTCCAACCGATCCGCACCCTGGGCGAGCATAAAGCGATCGTTCACCTGACTGTTGACTTGAACCCCGAAGTGACCATTCTGGTCACCCGTGAAGGTGAAGGTTCCAAGAGCCAGCCGGTCACTGAGGTCATCGCTGAAGAACCGGTACCCGCTGAGGAAACCGCTTCAACCGAGACCCCTTCAGAAGAGGCCGCTGAGTAACAGCCTTCCTCCCCACGTAATATCGTTTACATTACAGAAAACCGGGCCTTCATACGGCCCGGTTTTTGATTCTCAACTGCGGCATCCTCAATCTACCGGCTTGACAAACAGGATATGGAATTTCCTTTATAATATGCAAATGCCCAAATCGATCGGCGAAATATTGAAAAATCAAAGACTGGATCGAAAATTGTCTCTCGACGATGCTGCCGGGAGTACACATATTCGATATAAATACCTTGAAGCGCTGGAAAACGATCACTATGATCTACTCCCCTCTTCTGTTCAGGGTCGGGGCTTTCTGCGCGCTTATGCTGAGTTTTTGGAACTGGATCCAACTCCGCTATTAAAAAATTGGGAAACCCGTTCCCTGGTGCCTGATGAACCTGTCCAACCTCAACCGATGGCTGTAATAGAACCTGATCGGCCTGAAGTCAATTTCCCTTCAACCGAAGCAGGTCCTCAACCGGAAATTGAGGTTGAACCGCCTGCGTTGAGTGAGGATATCCCGGAAATCATCGAAAAACCGGAACAACCGGTAGTTTCTGGGTTGAGAGCAATTTCTCCCAATTCCGAAAACAGCCAATCTGCGGCACACTTTTCCGTCGTCAGCTCCACGTTACGTAACCAGCGTGAGATTTTGGGGCTTTCACTCAACGATATTGAACAGTACACCCACATACGCCATTTTTACCTGCAGGCTATTGAAGAGGGCCGTTTTCAGGATCTTCCCTCACCCGTACAGGCCAAGGGAATGATTGAAAATTATGCTCAGTTCCTGGATATCAACTCGGATGAATTGATGCTCGAATACGCCGAAGGGCTGCAGGCTCAACGAGAAGAAAAGCTTGCCCTGGAACAACCAACGGCTCGCTCAGGTGGACTATCGGCAAAGAAGTCAGCCCAATCTGGGACGGGAAGACTCGCTTCAGGAAGACCTGCCACTGGAAATCCCGCTGCGGGAGGACCCACTAGAAAGTCACTGTCGGGTAAGCTGTTGACCCCCGATCTGTTGATTGGTTCTTTTGTGATCATCTTCCTGGTGGCATTTGCCATCTGGACCACCGGCCGGGTGATTGCCAGCCGGAATTCACAAGCCAACGCTACCATCCCGGGTATCTCGGATGTACTGGTGAGCACTACGAGCCCCATGCCCGAAACAGCGACAGAAGCCACACAGCTGGTCGTCTCTACCATCGATTTGAATGCAGCCAATTCGGCCAACGCGACAACGGAAGAAACCCAGGCAACGGACTTCGAGGAAACCGAAGCTCTCTCTGAGGGTTTGGTGGACGGCACGCAAACAACGCCCGCTGTTGTTTTTGATGAGAATGCGCCCATTCAGCTCAACATCGTCATTCAGCAGCGTACCTATCTCAAAGTCATTGTAGATAACGAAATCGCGTTTGAAGGCCGTTCTCAGCCAGGTGATGTTTATCCATACTCCGCGGCCGAGTCCATTGAGTTGATTGCCGGAAATGCGGCTGCTCTTCAAATCACTTACAACCAGACCGATATGGGGATCATCGGTTCTTTTGGCCAGGTAGTCAATCTAATCTTCAAAGGCGGCGCTGTGATGACCCCCACTCCGCTCTTCACACCTTCACCCACCGGTACATTTGCGCCCACAATGACGCTGCAGATGCCCACGAACACACCTACTCCTACAGTTACTCCTTATATCCCATAATGGTCATAAAAAACTCTTACCATATCCTTTCTTTGGGATGCGCAAAAAACACGGTCGATAGTGAATCTATGTCGCTGATTATGGCTCGAGCCGGATATCGTCGGCTGGATGAACCGGATCAGGCTCAATTCATCATCGTCAACACTTGCGGGTTTATCCGCCCCGCCCAGGACGAAAGCCTGCACCTGCTCCAGCAACTTGCCGAAGGCAAGCGTAAAAATCAGTATTTGATCGCAGCCGGATGCCTCTCAGAACGGTTGAAGGAAGGCCTGCTTTCACAGAATTCCGGTATTGACGGTGTGTTCGGCACCCGACGCTGGATGGATATCCTGCGCGTCATTCAGAAGATCCGCGCGCTCTCTGCCGGTGAGGGACCTTATGTCCATTTCCCAAATCAGTTTATCGATGAAGACCAGACCGGCGATGTTCCCAGAGTTGCCATCCAGGGAGCCAGCGCCTATCTCAAGATAGCCGATGGCTGCCGCCATCGCTGCGCTTTTTGCGCCATCCCGGTGATCAAAGGGCCGCAGCAAAGCCGCCCCATCGAAAAAATTGTGGAAGATGCCCTGTTGCTGCAGGAACAGGGGGTACAGGAAATCAATCTGATCGCCCAGGACAGCACCGGGTATGGTCTGGATCTGGGTATGACGGATGGATTATCTCTGTTGTTGGAGAAACTGCTCCCCGTTGTACCAGATGTTCCCTGGATCCGTATCCTGTATGCCTTTCCTGGTAGCGTTTCACCGAGGCTGATCGATTTGATGGCAGAGTCGAAACAGATCCTGCCGTACATCGATATCCCTTTGCAGCACGCTGATCCTGACATATTACGAGCCATGCATCGCCCGGTGAACATGGATTGGGTGTACTCCACCCTTCAGGTGCTGCGCAACCGCATCCCAGGCATCGCTTTGCGTTCCACGTTCATCGTGGGCTACCCAGGTGAAACCGAGGAGAAGTTCCAGGTTCTGTTGGATTTCCTGCGCGAGGTTCAACTGGATCATGTGGGAGCCTTCACCTACTCGTTTGAACCGGGTACACCCGGTGAGTCGTTGGGCGATCCGATCCCGGAAAATGTCAAGGCAGAACGGTTGGAACGGCTGATGTTGCAACAGGAGCAGATCTCTGAGGCTCGAAACCAGCAGATGGTAGGCAAGACGCTGCCTGTCCTGATCGAAGGCATCGGAGACGGTATCTCTGTGGGAAGAAGCTACCGTGATGCCCCGGAGATTGATGGTCTGGTGTTTATTGATCAGAGCCTGAATGAGGGAGAGATTGTTCCGGTTAAAGTCACGCGTGCAATGGTGCATGATTTACTGGCCAGCGTGGAAACACCCAAACGGAAATCATCCAAATAAAAATATCCCATTTCGCATAAAGCCCGCAAGGCAAAAACGGGATTCATCATTACAATACATTTATATGAAAATCTTCGACCGGATCGCATTGTTCCTGGCAATTGCCACGTTTTTCGCAGCTTCGTACTTCTCGATCAATGTCTATGAAGGGATTCCCCATATCGAAGACGAGATAACCTATGTCTGGCAGGCGCGCCTGGCCGCGGCCGGCAAGATTGCCATCCAAAGCCCGATCTGCCCGGAGTGTTTTCTGGAGCCATTTGTTATTGATCTGAATGGAATCCGGTTTGGCAAATATCCTCCTGGGTGGCCGGCAGCCCTCTCTTTAGGCATCCGGCTGGGTGTGCGAGATTATGTCAACCCATTTTTCTCGGCTCTGTATATCTGGCTGGCCTATCTGTTGATCAAAAAGTTGTTCAACCCGCTTACCGGTTTAATAGCCACCGTTCTGACAGTCGTCTCCCCCTTTTTCCTGATAAATTCGGGTACACTGCTGGCGCATCCATGGTCGCTTTTGCTGGTGGTGACGTTTGCACACGGGTGGCATGATACGCTCAACCAGGCCAACCCCTTACCCAAATGGTTGACGGGCGCCACCGCCGCCCTTTCAATGGGTTTACTCATTCTCACCCGCCCGCTGACGGCGGTGGGGATCTGTTTTCCATTTTTCATCCATGGCATTTATATGCTGATCAAAGGCTCTGCCCAGCAGCGCTGGGCTGTGATCGGTATTGGCGCCGCTGCGCTGCTGGTGGGCAGTCTCTATTTTCTGTGGCAGTACCGTGTCACCGGTAATCCATTAACTAATCCCTATACGCTATACTGGCCGTATGATCGGGTGGGTTTTGGTCCCGGTATCGGTCTGCACCCGGATGGTCATCAGCTTAAATATGCCCTGGTGAATACCAGATTTAGCCTGCAGGTAGGTAACTATGATTTATTCGGCTGGACTTATTTTTCCTGGATCTTTCTGCCGTTCGGTTTAATCGTCCTGGCAAAAAGGCCCAATGCCTGGCCGGTTGCAGGGGTGTTTTTCTCACTGGTACTGGCTTATATGCTTTACTGGATTGGCGCATGGACCTTTGGCCCACGCTATTACTATGAAGGCCTCATCAGTCTGACCATGCTTTCGGCGGCTGGTATCACCTGGCTGGCCGGGATACCTCGCCGGGTTGAATCGAAATTTCCGCGTCAACGCCTTCGGTTTGTGTCTACCAGTTTTGTGCTTTTGACCTTACTGGCTGGCAATCTGATCTTTTATCTACCTCAACGCACCGAAAGTATGCGCGGTCTGTACGGCATTGAGGGCAGCCAGCTTCTCCCGTTTCGATCAGATACTGCGCAATCCCTAACGCCTGCGCTGGTGATTGTGCATCCTGAGAATTACTGGCTGGAGTACGGGGCGCTGCTGGATCTCAGCAGTCCTATTCTGAATACGCCCTTCATCTTCATCTTCGACCGCGGTCCTGAACAAAACCGGCTTGTGATGGATGCTTTTCCGGATCGCACCGTTATTTACTATAATCCTTCTTCACCGTACACCCTGGCAGTGAGCAAAAAAACACCGGATTGAGATCAATCCGGTGTGAATTCCAATCTTATTAACTTTATCCACCACTTCCAGGTGGCTCCGTAGCAGATGGCGCTTCGGTGGGTATGTCTGTCACCACAGGCGCATCGGTAGGTGTGACCTCAGTAGCTGGAGGAGGAGTGACCTCGGCTGTTGGCGCTTCAGTCTCCTTTGGACCTTCACAGAGATTCTGGGCTTTGGCTGCGGCTGAAGCAACCTGGTCATTATTCGCAATGGACAGGCTGATCTCATAATATTCCACAGCCTCGCAATATTTTCCTTCGTTCACCAGTTGTTCAGCGTATTTTTCTGTTGCGATGCGGTAGCGTTCCGAAGCCGTGTATCCTGAACTGTCGATCATATTCGGCATAGAGGGATAGACATCCCCAAACAATTCAACAACTTTGGCCCAATCCACACCCCAGAAACTGGCGCCGGTGATGTAAAAACGAGCCCAATTGCGATAACCTTCGGCAGAGCCATCCAGCGGTGCAAACAACTCACTCAGGGTCAGGTCATAGATACCCAGCTCGAGATTCCCGCTGGAGATTTTATCAATGCCCCGGAAACGCAGTGCGATGTAGAACATACCGTCTACATCCGCGGTCCGATAGTTGATATCTTCCTTGCGGACTGTCTCCAGGGTGAAAATGGCGTTTTCCCAATCGTTTGAACGCATATACGCAACCGCGGCGTTATATTTCTCTTCGATCCCGCGCATATCAGGAGTGGGCGTCACCGGGATGGAGGTCTGCGTGGGTGCAATGGTGGGCACATTGGTCTCGGCCTGGTGCAGCATCACCGCAGCCAACCGGTCCTGAATCCCGGGGAAGTTGGGGTCCAGTTCAACCACATATTCGTATCGCTGACGGGCTGTATCCAATCGCCCTGCATTTTCGTCTTCCATGCCCAACTGATACTGGGTCACAGCCGCCATAGCGATCTGGTCGAACTCGTTGGTCATGCGAAGTTTGAGACCCGCTTGATAACCTATCCACGAACCGATCCCAGCCAGCAAAATGATTAAGAACAGACCACCCAAAATGAACAGCCAGCCGGTCTTCTTCTTTTTGGGTTCATCCTGATCCAAAACGGGGTTCTCAAATTGTCCGCCGTCACCGCCGGAACCGGCTCCCTGCATTGGCTGCATCGGTTCATCAGCAGGAGGAAATGCAGATGGTTCACTTTTGATCACGACAGGCATGGTTTTATCAACCGAATATTGATCTTCCTGTACCTTCATTGAGCGAGTAGCCTCAATTGTTGATTGACTTTCTGTTGTAGAATTAGGGTCCGAAACGCGAATAGGTCGTGTTTCATCCGAATTTGTTATCGACATGGAGCCTATTATACCGTATACTCACCACTGTAATTTTGTCAACAAACGTAAACCATTTCGTTTTTTTCGGCAGGGAGATATCATGAGCGAAACATTACCAGCGGGTCTGTATATTACCGCCACCCCAATCGGCAACCCCAGAGATATCACCCTCAGAGCACTGGATGTTTTATCACAGGCAGATGCAGTCATCTGCGAAGAATATCGCCAGGGCAGCACCCTGCTGAAAAAACTGGGTATCCAGGCCAAAGAACTGATCGAACTCAATGAACACAATGAAGCGGAGGTCGTGCCGATTTTGATCCAGCGGCTGGCCAAAGGGCAGGCGTTGGCGCTGATATCGGATTGCGGTACGCCGGTTTTTTCGGATCCCGGCTCGCTCCTTGTGAGCAACGCCTCCGATTTTGAACTGCCGGTGATCCCGGTTCCCGGTACCTCTTCCCTGATGGCCGCACTATCCATCCTGGATTTCAAGATGGAGCAGTTCTACTTCGCTGGATTTTTACCTCCAAAAAAAGAGTTACGGAAAAGAGAAATTGAAAAGCTGAAGAATTTCCGTGTGCCGGTGATTTTAATGGATACTCCTTACCGGCTGCCCGGTCTGTTGGATGAATTACGCGCGGTGTTTGGCGGCAACCAGCGTTTGACACTGGCATGCGACATCACCATGCCCTCAGAGACCATTCTGCGTGGAACCTTATCCGAAATTCAAAAACGCATTGGCGCTCGTAAGGCGGAATTCATTCTCATCTTACACAACGCATCAAAACAGGGATAACCCTGTCTGATCAGATCACTTACCTCGGAGTTGGAAATGGAAAACTGGATTGAAACGGTCTTTGGCGTGAAAAAACCCGTGATCGGTATGTGCCATTTTAAAGCGATGCCTGGCGATCCCCAATATGATTTTGAAAAAGGAATGGATTGGGTCGTCAGCAATGCCCGGGCAGACCTGCTGGCATTACAGAACGGTGGTGTGGATGCGGTGATGTTTTCCAACGAAAGCAGCCTGCCTTATCTGACCACTGTCCCTGCCGTCACCACCGCCTGCATGGCCCGCGTTGTCGCCGAGCTGAAACCGGATCTCCGTATCCCCTTTGGCGTAAACGTCCTGTGGGATCCCACCGCCAGTCTGGACCTGGCTGTGGCAACCGGCGCAAAATTTGTCCGTGAGATTTTTACCGGCGTGTATGCCAGTGACTTTGGTTTGTGGAATACGCACTGCGGCGAGGTAATCCGCCATCAATACGCGATCCATGCTGAAAACGTCAGGCTGCTCTTCAACATTGTGCCTGAATCAGCCGCCTACCTGGGTACCCGCGGGATTGAAGATATTGCGCGTTCCACGGTATTCAATAATCTGCCGGATGGTTTGTGCGTATCCGGTCTCACCGCCGGGGCTGAAACCTCTGATCAAACTTTACAACGGGTAAAATCGGCTGTACCCGGTACACCCGTGTTTGCCAACACCGGAGTGCGAGTAGATAATGTGGTTCGCCAGCTTTCCATCGCCGATGGCGCTGTGATCGGCACCGCATTCAAGAAAGACGGCTATATCTGGAATGCGGTAGAGACCGAACGGGTGAAAGCCATCATGGATCAGGTCAGATCGATTCGGTGACCGCTCGTTCCATGGAGAAGCTTGTGCAGGAATATTTTCTGGGTGTGGATATCGGCACCTCGTCGGTCAAGGGATTGATCCTTGATTCGACTGCCCGTGTAATTGCCCAGTCTGAAGCCCCCAACGAACTGCTCTCTCCCCACATTGGCTGGGCGGAACAGGATACCGGGCATTGGGAACAAAACGTTTTACACGTGATCCGTACCTGCCTGAAACAGGCTGCTCTCCCATCTGAACGGATAAGGGCTGTGGGTGTTTCCGGTATGGTCCCCGCGGTGATCCTGCTGGATGCCGCCGGGCAGGTTTTACGCCGGGCCATCCAGTACAATGATGCCCGGGCTGTGCAGGAGATTCAGGAATATGAGCAACTTATTGGCGAAGATCGTTTTTTCCAGATTACCGGCGCCAGTCTAAGCGTACAGAGCGTAGGGCCAAAACTGGCCTGGATCCGCAAGCATGAACCGGCTGTATGGGAAAAAACCGTCCATATCCTGGGCTCGTATGATTACATCAACCATTTCCTGACCGGTTCACTCTCAGTGGAGCGCAATTGGGCATTGGAAAGCGGGCTGTTTAACATCAAACAAAATGTCTGGTCTGATGAGTTGCGTGAGTCATTCGATATCCCGGTTGGCTTGCTCGCTCCCATTCATTCCTCCCTGGAGGTCATCGGCCATATCACCGAGGAGATCGCTCTCACCAGTGGATTATCCGCCGGCACCCCGGTGATTGCCGGTTCAGCCGATCATGTGGCAGCCGCCCAGGCGGCTGGTATCACTCAGCCGGGTGATGTGTTGATCAAGTTTGGCAGCTCCGGAGACATACTGTATTGTGTCGATCAGGCGGTACTGGATCCACATTTTTACATTGATTTCCACTGTCAGCCAGGCAAATACCTGCCCAACGGTTGTATGGCAACCAGCGGTTCATTGCTGAAATGGTTTGTTAATGGGTTTTGCCAGCAGGATAAACTGGATGCAACCGCTGCGAAGATGGATGTGTACGATTATCTTGACCGGAAGGCTGAACAAATCCCGCCCGGATCCGATGGCGTGATCGTGCTGCCGTATTTTCTTGGAGCCAAAACGCCCCTGAACAATCCGGATGCCCGGGGGGTGTTTTATGGGATGACCCTCTCCCACAGCCGGTATCATCTGTACCGCGCAGTCATGGAATCGGTCATTTTTGGCTTTCGCGACCATTTCGAGGTGCTGAAGGATCTGAACCTGCCCATCCGGCGGGTGATCGCCAGTGAAGGCGGCGCTCGCAGCCAATTGTGGCGCCAGATGGCCGCGGATATCCTGAACTATCCGGTTGAATTTCATCAGGAAAACCCCGGTTCTGCTTATGGTGTGGCTGTCATGGCTGGTATGTCACGGGGATGGTTTACAGAAGTCGGAACTTCGGACAGCGCGGAGTCAGAGCGTACACTGCCCCGGCCTGATACGTGGCTGATCTATGATGAAACCTATCAAACCTATCACTCACTGTACCGGCAGCTTCTGCCAGTATTCAGGCAGAACCATTCATAGAATCACCTGAGCTTTTTTTATGTAAATGAGCGGCATTACACCGCTCATTTTTAATCCCTGTATGAGTTCCGATTCAATGGATAACCTAAAAAAAAAATGATCCTCCCTCTTGACTGTTTGAAATAAAAAATATCCATTACAATCTTTTTGTGATATTTTGTATACACATTGTCTTGTTTGAAAGGTAAAGGAAGATCATTTTTCTCAAACGAGATCAGGCAGAACGACGATCGTTCTGATGGGCCCTGTTTCCAACGAACAGGATAACCCCCTGACAGAAGATCCCATCAACACCTTGGGGGAAAGGTTTTTGGAGAGGTGAATATGGATATTGGATCCGAACAATTAAATACAGGAGAAACGCAGCCAATGAAAAATATCGCGAAAAATCAGGCTGCTGTGAAAGAGGTGATTGAAAGCTTACGCACCTCCATTCACGGGCAGATAATCACTCCATCGGATAATGGGTATGATCAGGCGCGGGGGTTGTTTTATGGCGGTTTTGATAAACACCCGGCGGTGATTGTAAAGGTTTCTGATGTGCAGGATATTGCCACCACCATCTCCACTGCCCGCCAAAGCGGTCTTGAACTGTCGGTGCGAAGTGGAGGTCACAGCGTGGTGGGCTACTCCGTTTCAGATGGGGGCATCGTCCTCGATCTGGAAAAGATGAAAGGGATGAAAATTGATCCATCCGGAAAAACCGCCTGGGCGGAAACAGGTTTACGAGCCGGTGAATACACTGAGCAGGCTGCCGCGCACGATCTGGCGACCGGCTTTGGCGATACCGCGACAGTCGGCCTGGGTGGCATCACTTTAGGCGGCGGCGTAGGGTATCTGGTTCGAAAACACGGTCTGACCATCGATAACCTGTTATCTGCTGAGATCGTCACCGCCGATGGGCAGGTTCATTTGATCGATCAGACCCATGAACCCGATTTATTTTGGGCAATCCGCGGCGGCGGGGGCAACTTTGGCGTGATCTCCCGTTTCCAGTTTCGCCTTCATCCATTGGGTTCTGCTTTGGGTGGGATGCTGGTTTTACCGGCCACCCCTGAGGTACTGGCAAATGTGATCCACGAAGTCCACCAGGCTCCTGAAGAGCTCTCGGCCATCGTTAACGTCATGCCGGCCCCGCCCATGCCGTTCCTTCCGGAGCCACTGCATGGGAAAGTCATCCTGATGGTGATGTTGTTCTATGCAGGTATTGATGAAAAAGCCCACCAATCCATCGAACGAATCCGCAAACTGGCACAGCCGTTGGCGGACATGGTGCGTCCGATGAAATATCCGGAAATGTTTCCACCCGAGGAAGGCGGATACCACCCCACCGCAGTTTCACGCAATATGTTCATGGATGAAATCAACCGCGACAAAGCAGCAGAAATGCTTGATTTTCTCCAGACGTCGGATGCCCCCTTCAGGGTGGCTCAATTACGCCCGCTGGGTGGAGCTTATGCCAGGGTACCGGCAGACGCCACCGCGTATGCTCATCGCGACAGCCGCAACATGGTCAATCTGGCCGCATTCTTTACTGGCCCGGATGACAAACAGCCCAAAGCTGAATGGCTGCAGCGCTTCGCCGAATCCATGCAGCAGAACGATAGTGGTTCTTATGTCAACTTCATGGAGGAGGTCGGTGAAGAACGTTTAAAGCTGGCTTATCCTGGGAATACCTGGAACCGCCTGCAAACCATCAAAGCTCGTTATGATCCGGAAAATCTGTTTTGCCTGAATCAAAATATTCCCCCCGCCAAAGGATTACAGTAACCATTCCACGCAAGCAGGTTTTGAATAAAGAAATTAAAATAAATCAGCGATCCATTACGGATCGCTTGATTCTTTTTGTTGAGTGTGCCCCCAGCGAGATTCGAACTCGCGTTTTAGCCTTGAAAGGGCTGCGTCCTAACCACTAGACAATGGGGGCGTCAACGGCTGAAATTCTATCATGCCTGTTTTCACAGGTCAAGGATATTCAGAGGTTTTTCCTCCAATTGCATTTTACGTTTTTTCCTTCAGCTTATCGTACGAGGTGAAGCTGTATGACAAAATCGAACACAGTACAGGGGCGTCGATGATGGTAAGTTGCAAACTGGTTTCAGAACGGATACAATTGTTTTGATCCGTAAACGGAACGAAAAATGGTCTTAACACCGGGAACCCTCATCAACAACCGCTATACTATCATCTCCATCCTCGGGCAGGGAGGGATGGGGTATGTCTATCAGGCTGAGGATATGGTGCTTAAGGTTTTTGTGGCCGTGAAGGAAAACCTTTTCCTCAGCGACGAGTATTCGCGTCAATTTGAGCGGGAAGCGCAAATTCTGGCCGGGCTGCGGCACAGTATTTTGCCCCATGTGAGCGATTTCTTCACCATTCCCGGTCAGGGCCAGTACCTGATCATGAATTACATCGAGGGCGAAGATCTGCGCGAGCGGATTGAACGCCTGGGCACCGTTCCGGTGGAGGATGTCATCGGGATCGGTATTGCCATCTGTGATGCCCTGAACTATCTGCACACTCGCCGGGAATCCATTCTCCACCGCGACATCAAACCGGGCAATATCAAAATCACCCCGGAAGGTCAGCTCGTTCTGGTGGATTTTGGTCTGGCAAAAATCATGCGCGGCAATCAGGCTACCACCGATGGGGCTCGAGCCATGACCCCCGGTTACTCGCCGCCTGAGCAATATGGGACCGCGCGCACCGATCCGCGATCCGATATCTATTCATTAGGCGCCACCCTTTACGCAGCCCTTACCGGCATCATTCCGGAGGATGGATTGGATCGGGCCACGGGAAAATCCAAACTCACACCCATCCGTCAAATCAAGCCGGATATCAGCCAAAAACTGTCCAGCGTGGTGGAAAAGTCGCTGGAAGTCGACCCGGAAAAACGGTTTCAAACCGCTTTCGAGTTTCAGCAGGCGTTGATGACGGTGGGGAATGTGCCGAATTTGCTGGTGGCAGGCCTGCGAATCACACCTCCGCCCCCGGTAGATCTTGAATTGCCCGAAGGGTCACCCGTCAATAGCAACAGCACGCCTGGCAGGCCGATCAATAACCTGCCGGTCAGCCCTTCCAATACCCCACCGGTAAAAAGGGCAACTACCCTCCCCCGACAAGTTCTTCCTGCGGGCATTATTGCATTGACTGTGTTGCTGGCTGTAGCGATGCTTGTCTTCTGGCCGGATGCTTTCCTCCCGATTCATCAGTCTGTCGATCAAACCGGCACCAGGCAAGCTGCCTCCAGCGGTACTGCCCACGCAGTACTGGTTGTTGACACCCACACGCGTACCCCTTCGCCTACCTACACCCCGGTAGTCATCACAGCCACGAAGGAAGTTACTCCTGCCGTGACGGTTTCTGCGAATTCAGCCACGGACACCGGCAATACTGCCCCGGCTGCCATCCCCACCGCCACCAACACGCCGGTGGGCGGCGGGATTGGTCAGTATGCATTTGTCTCCGACCGTACCGGCAGTTACCAGGTGTGGATGGCCGCTATAGATGGCAGCGCGCAGCAGCAGCTAACCAACATGGAAAATGGAGCCTGTCAACCATCCTGGAGCCCGGATGGCATTTCAATGGCTTTTATATCACCCTGCAAATCGCAAAACTTTGAGCTGTACGAGGGATCCAATATTTACCTGATCGACCTGAACGACTCCTCGATGACGCCCAACATTCTACCGGTCAGTTCTGAGAAAGGTGATTTTGATCCTGCCTGGTCGCCTGATGGAAACCGGATCGCATTTACATCATTGCGTATCGGCACCGCACATGTCTTCATCTACAACCTGGAAGATAATACCATTCAGGAAATATCCGATACCCGCTACGCGGATATTCACCCGAGCTGGAACTCCCTCGGCACGCAATTGGCTGTCAGTCGGGACATCATCTATAACCATATCTACATTCTGTCCGACAAAGGCTACACGCAGTACCAGTTGAGTCCGAACGGTAATGTGGAAGATTACTGGCCGGCCTGGTCTCCAGATGGAAAGACGATTGTTTACACGCGCAACACCCAGCTCCCCTCCATCCCGTTTCTGGTCAGCATGAAAGAAGCCGATCACGGCACCGGTATCGAAGAACGTATTCCTCCTGTCAATGATGAATACCGTTATCCGATGACCCGCGCCGCCTACTCGCAGGATGGTGAGTGGATTCTGTTTGAATCCTGGCCCGACGGCCGTAACCATGATATCTTTATGATGAATCCGGATGGCAGCAACATCACCCGCCTCACCACAGATCCCGGCGTCGATTTTGATCCTGCCTGGCGGCTTACCATTTCCGACTGATCTGTTTACTCTTCCTGGAATTCCACCCCCTGGAGAGACCCATGACCCTGCAAATTGACTCTCTGCTGAAAAATCGCTACCGCATCCAGCGTGTGATTGCCCGGGGCGGTATGGGCGCGATTTACGCTGCTTACGACGAAAGCCTGAGTGTAGCTGTAGCGGTGAAAGAAAATCTGACCACCCTTGATGAGGCTACCCGCCAGTTTCGCCGCGAGGCCAGTATTCTGGCCAGCCTCCGCCACCCAAACCTGCCGAGGGTAACCGATCACTTTGTGATCCCGGAACAGGGCCAGTACCTGGTGATGGATTTCATTGAAGGCGAAGATCTCAAGGATCGAATCACCCGCATGGGGAGTCTCTCCGAACAGGAAACAGCTCTCATTGGGATTGCCATCAGCGATGCCCTGTTCTACATGCACACGCGCAAGCCAGCCATCGTCCATCGCGATATTAAACCCGGCAATATCAAGATTTCACCGTCAGGCGAAGTCTATCTGGTCGACTTTGGCATCGCCAAAATCAGTCAGGCGGATCACGGCACCACCATCGGCGCGCAGTCGCTCACACCAGGTTTTGCTCCCCCCGAGCAATATGGGCAGGGCACCGATCCGCGCAGTGATATTTACGCATTGGGCGCGACTCTCTATATGGCTGCCACCGGTTTTGTTCCTGTACAGGGGATCAGCCGCCTGATGAATCAACAGCAGTTGACCCCTATGCGAGACCTGAAGCCGGAAATTTCCCCGGCGTTTGCAGGGATCATTGAAACCGCTCTGGCTGTCAAACGTGAAGACCGTTTTCAATCCGCCGATGAAATGAACCGGCAGTTGAAGGCGCTGTACCCTGATGTTTCCGCGCAAAAACCGGCAGCCAGTACCATCACTGTTGATCCGGCGCCTACTGTCACCCGGCCGCGTCCGGTATCACCCGTTGAACCTCAACCTGTCGGGGTGCAAACCCCTCAGATTGGAAAAAAATCAGGCAAAAAAATACCTGTATGGGTATGGATTACCGGTCTGGCAGCGCTCCTTTTGATCGCTGTGATGGGGGTTTTGATCATTCCAAGACTATTCCCGGAACCTGCGATGTCACAAAATACACTCATCACGCAGACTCTGCCCGCAGTGGTTGTGACGGAAACAAAAACAGTTGAAATCCCGTCTGCTACTGTTGAGCCAATCACCCAGCCGCCGGATACCCTCACTCCTGAAGTACAGTTGGCCGCGGCGGAAGCTACAGCCACACAGGAACCTTCGCCTGAGTTGTCTCCCACCGCTGACGCCACCGCTCTGGGTGGTGGACCCGGGCAGATTCTATTCGTCTCGGACAGAACCGGAAAACCGCAGTTGTTCCTGATGAACGAGGACGGCACAGACATCAGGCAGATCACCGAGGAGAAAGACGGCGCCTGTCAACCAGACTGGTCACCGGATGCGAGCCGGATCGTTTTTGTGTCACCCTGCAAGGCGCAGACCGTGATCAACCCGCAGGAAGAAGTTTACCGTGGGGCGACCCTTTTCCTCATCAACGCCGACGGTACGGACCGGAAACCGGTGGCATCCTTCCCCGGCGGTGACTTTGATCCAGCCTGGTCGCCGGACGGCACACAGATCCTGTTTGCCTCTTACCGTGATAACCTGACATCAACCGACCTCAATCTGTACCGGTACAACCTGACCGATAACAGCACCACGGTCATTACGAAGGACCTCAATTCTGACCGTCACCCGGCCTGGTCACCGGATGGGCAGAATATCGTTTTTCAGCGACAGCCGCAGGGGGGATCAGCGCAAATTGATATCATGGCTGCCGACGGCTCCGGGATCTACATTTTCACCAATCAACAGCAAAACCACTCCTTCATGCCCTGCTGGGGGCCGGATGATACCATTTTGTTCAGCCGGGGTAATCCATTTTCAGTACCGTATGTACGACCTCTCAGCCCGCGCAATGCGCAGGAAATCCAGCTTTCGTCGGACAGTGCCTGGGATATGGATTTTTCAGCGGATGGATACTGGATCGTATTTGAACGGGTGGTTTTTGCGGCCGATGGATCGCGCAATTACGATATCTATGTGATGGCCTCAACAAGCGGCAGTGCTGAACGGTTGACCGATGACCCTGCGCGTGATTATCAGCCCGTGTGGATGCCGTAAAAGGCGGTCAGAGCGCTTCCTGACGTTCCTGGGCGATCCTCCGGCGGCGCATCACCCGCAATAATTTGGGTAATATGCTGGTAAAGAGTGTATTCAAGGCTGGATAGGGCGAATAATCCCATGCGCCCAGGGTGCGTATCACTTTGCCCCCAAACCCTTCTTTGAACCGGTAAACCCCCCACATCGAGTCGGTCTCATCAAAGTGTTCCGGCGCCCCCCACATATCGTAAGTTGTACAACCCAAAGAACTGGCCTTTTGCATAGCTCGCCATTGGATCAGGTAATTGGGCATCTTTTCACTGTGTTGCCCGGTTGACATTCCGTAAAAATACCAGGCCTTGCTACCGTAACAGAACAGAATCAGCCCGGAAACTGGCTCACCGGCATATTCTGCGATTAACAGGTGCGCCAGTCCTTCCCTGAAGAAGCTGGTCCACAGCGAGCGATAGTATTCCTCTGACCGGATCACAAAACCGTCACGCAGCGATGTCTCCACATACATGCGGTAAAGCATGGGCAGATCTTCTTCAGTACCTTCACGTATTTGAATCCCTTTGCGCTCGGCCAGACGGATGTTATAACGGGTTTTCTGCTTCATACGAGCCAGCCAATCGGTTTCGCTGCCCTGCAAATCGACAAATACTGTGTTACGGAACTGTACTTGTGCCGGTGAATATTTCCACCGTCGCTGAGCAAGCAGATCCTCAAGCGCGATCCCGTCCGGGATTTCTAGCGCGTCTTCCCGGCCGGGTACACCCATGCCCAGCGGTAATTCAGGGTCAATTTTGATGGAAATACTTCGTTGGGTTTTGGCGAGCTTCTCGAGATTGACCAGCATTTGCTCCCTGCGGTTGCTGTCAGACCAATCGGTCAGGGGTCCGCGCGGGGCATACAGGATATTGAATGGCAGGGAAAGAGGGCCAAAGGAAAGCGTCCGTTTGAGGATCAACGCAGCCGCGTTGGGAATTGATTGTTGATCGGTGTACCAGGCAGTAGGGATCATTTTCCAGCCAAACTGCTTTTTCTGACGCCCCCACTGCCAGGATTGCAGAATATGCGGCTGCTGGAAATTCCCCAGAACCTGATTCCAACCGGCTACATCGGTGATTGTCTTCGCTGCATCAACCATTGGTACACCCGGTAAATACTGTGCAGATAAACCCGGTCACGGGCTCCGTACGATCGCCTGACCTGGCCGCCAAAGCCGCGTTTAAAGCGATATACGCCCCACAAACCATCGGATCTTTCCTGAAAGTTAGCCTCCAGATAGGCTTCATCGTAATCAGGCGCACCCCACAAATCATACTCGGTGCAGCCATTCCGGGCTGCCCAACGTATGGCTTCCCACTGGATCAGATAAGCCGGCATTCGCTGCCGTTCTTCGTTGGTGGATCCGCCAAACAAATACCAGGCCCGGTTACCACGCTTGAATACCATCAACCCAGCCAGCGGTTTATCCTCATAATATGCCAGGAGCATGGCGCATTGACCGCCCTGTGAAAAGAGATCGTATGCCCGCCGGTAATAGGCAGAAGCATGTACTCCAAATCCATCCCGTTCGCCGGTGACCGACATGATCGCAGAAAAGGCATCTACATCCGTCGATTCCACTACACGCACACCATTCTTTTCTGCCAGGCGGATATTGTAACGGGTCTTTTGCTTCATCCGTTTCAGCCAGGTATTTTCATCACCATCCAGTGGGATCACCACAGTGCGATGAGATTGTATCGGTTTGCTTTCGATCGGCGCGAATTTTTCCAGACTCGCTGCATCTTCCAGTTCGCCTTCCCAGGCATCCGGTTCGACCTTCAAAAAAATCACCCGTTTCGAACTGCATAGACGGTCGATTGCCGGGTAGATGGTTTCGTAGTTTTGACCAATCGGTCCTTTGGGAATATAAGCGATATGAAATCCGAGCGGCAGTTTGCGCAGCAGCACCATGGCGCCGCACTGCTGATCGGTGAGGAAATGTGGTTCCCAGCCAAATTCTGACTTTAGGTGACCCCATTCTGAAGTTTGAAGAATATGAGCCTGGGGGTGATGGGAAAGCCACTCAGACCATGCCTGTGCATCGATTTCTTCCATGTTGGTTACCGGTCAGTAGGTAAAAATCTCGGAAGGCGTGGCGGTGCTCACAGTGGCGCCCGGAATGACTTCGTCGAGGTATTTGAGGATCTCGGCCACTTCTCCCCGGTGTGCCATGGCAATCAACCTGTCCACAGCGTTCTGGAGATCCGCACCCATCAGGCACTCGCAACTGTCATCGCGGAAGATATCGGGGTGCTTTGTGGGCTGGAACTCGTGCCCCTCATCCCACAGGTCTTCGCGCAGCTTTTCGCCCGGCCGGATCCCGGTGAACACAATGCCAATATCCTTACCCGGTTCCAATCCGGATAAACGGATCAGGTCATTGGCCAGATCCACGATCCGCACCTGGCTGCCCATATTGAGCACAAATTTTTCATTTCCTTCGCCAATGCTGGCTGCCTGAAGAACCAGATGCACCGCTTCCGGTATGGTCATAAAATACCGTTGCATATCCGGGTGGGTGATGGTAATCGGCCCGCCTTTGGCAATCTGCTGCTTAAAGATCGGCACCACGCTGCCGCGGCTGCCCAGAACATTGCCAAACCGGACAACCGAGAATTTTTTATTGCATCGTTGAGCGGCATCCAGCACAATCATCTCTGCCAGCCGTTTGGTGGCGCCCATTACATTGGCCGGTCGGATGGCTTTGTCGGATGAGATCATTACCAGTTGCTGAACGCCGTTTGCGCTGGCGGCATTGACGATGTTTCGGGTACCGAGGATATTGTTGGTGATCGCCTCATCCACATTCATTTCCATCAACGGTACATGCTTGTGAGCGGCGGCGTGGAACACGATATCCGGGTGGTGCGTGTTGAAAATGTTTGTCAGGCGTGTCTGATCACGCAGATCGGCTATCACCGGTCGGATGGATACCTCAGGATAACGGTTCTTCAACTCCAGCATGGCTTCAAACACGCTGTTCTCGCCATGACCCAGAATAATCAATTCTTTGGGCGCCCAACGGCTGATCTGGCGGCACAGCTCCAAACCAATGGATCCGCCCCCGCCGGTGACCAGCACAATTTTGTCTTTGATGGTGTTTTCGATGCCCGCCTGGTGAACATTGATCTGCTCACGGCGCAGCAAGTCAGTAATATCCACTTCGCGCAGGCGGTTGACGCTGACCTTGCCACCAATCAACTCGTAAATACCTGGCATGGTGCGGTACGGTACAGCCTTTTTCTGGCATACCTCGGCCACAAAACGAACCACCTTGCCCGGCGCGCTGGGGATGGCGATGATCACTTCATCGATCCGCTGGTTCTCCAGCGCCTTACTCAATTCATTGATTCGGCCTACCACCGGCACGCCATAAATCTGGTGTTTTTGTTTGGCTTCATCATCATCCAGAAAACAGATGGGCGAGATTTCGGAATGGACATTCTTTTGCATTTCCCGTACCACCAGCGCCCCGGCATCCCCGGCACCAATCACCAGGGCTCGCTTGCGGCGGGAAAACCGCCCGGGCACCATTGCAGCCACACGGTTTTCAGCAAACAAACGTACCGCGAAACGAACTCCCCCTACCAGCAGGATAGACAACATCCAGTCAATCACCAGCACGCCGCGCGGGAACCCATTGAAGGCGTGCAATGAGAACAGAACCAACATCACCAGTGAGACAAGAATGGAGGCCGTGGAGACTGCCACAACAATCACCCGCATCTCCTGCATGCTGGCATACACCCACAGCCTGCGATAGAGATGGAAGAAATAGTAAACCAGCGGTTTGATCAACAGGGCTACCGCAACCATCCACAACGCGGATGGCAAATAAAACCGGAACGCCGCTCCCAACTCAAGCCGCAGCATGTAACTGCCAATGACAGAAACAACGATGAATACGAGGTCAAGGAGGAGGACGTAACGGTTTCTAACCTGAGTGATTCTTTTCACGATTTATCGTCCCCTGAAACCCAGAATATCTCCGACGGTGCGGAGAATGATGGAAAAATCCAGAACAAGGCTTTGATGTTTGATGTAATACAGATCATATTCCAGCTTCACGGTGGTATCTTCTACGGTGGACGCGTAACCGTAATTAATCTGCGCCCAGCCGGTTACACCGGGTTTCACCAGCAGCCGGGTCCGGTAGAAGGGAACCACTTCCTGCAGTGAATTGGTGAGTTGTTCACGCTCGGCACGCGGACCCACCAGGCTGAGTTCACCTTTCAATACGTTCAAAAATTGGGGAAATTCATCCAGATGGCTTTTACGCAAAAAATTGCCCACACGGGTAATCCGGTCATCATTTTGCACCGCCATACGGGCAATCCCATCTTTCTCGGCGTCCTGGATCATGGTACGGAACTTCAAGATTTTGAAGGCTTTGCCGTTTTTCCCGAGGCGGGCCTGCGAGTAAAAGATAGGCTTTCCGCTGTCAATCAATATGGCCAATGCCACAAACGGGAAAATGAGCAGGAAGAACAGGCTTCCGATCAGCCCACCCGCCACATCCATCAATCGCTTCGCCATGTTGTACATGATACCGGTTTGCGCCTGGTCGACAAATGTGCGCAGCAGCCAATCCGATTGCAAAACGGTGATTGGGATGCGCCCCAGCAATTCCTCGTAGGTGGCTGGCATAGATTTGATTTCAATGCCTTCTTCCTGCAAGCGGATGATGTTTTGAAAGGTTTTCGCATCCACGTTCTTGCTGATCGAGAAAACCAGATCGGTGATCTGATATTGATCCACCAACCGGGCCATTTCATCGCTGTTTCCCAAAATCGGGTAACCTTCCAGCACCGTGTTTCGCTTGCTTTCATCATCATCAATAAAGCCGATCAGATGGAAGGGATCCGGGTAGATATCCCTTACGCAGCGGGCCAACGTACGGCCGGATTTACCGGCGCCAATCACCAGAACTCTTTTCAAAAAGGGCTGCGCAGTGAAAACCTTGATATAAAAGGTTCGCCAGATCAGGGTAAACAGCGTGGAGCACACAATAAACACCGCCACACCCCGCCGTGGAAGCGAATTGGGTTCAGAGGTAAAGTAAGCCAGCAGATACAGCGCCAGACAAACGCCTGCAGCCGAGAAGATGCCTTTCAGAGTCACCTTGCTGCTGGCTGCCCGGCGCAGATCATAAAGTTCGATCAGCAAGATCAGCCACAAAACCGGCAGCAGGAAGAACCAGAAAGGGATCCGCTGCTGGATAAATTCAAGTGAAAATTTGAGCCAATCAGGCTGCGCCCAAAAATATACGGCAAGGAAAAGTGAGGCAATCGAGGCGAGCAGATCACCAAACAAAAGAATAAACTGGCGTTCACGAACGGTCAGGCGCCACTGTAAAGGTTTCTTTAACGCATCAGAAGACATGAATCGTCAGCCTCGAACCAAAGATTTTACCATGCTCCACAAGAAACCTGATCCCCAGCATGTGTGCATGATGGCAATGGCAATCGGGATGCCGAAGATCATCCGCCAATCCCTGTTTTTCAGCGCGGGTTGTACAGAGGCTGCCGTCAAAATGCCGAAATATAGAATGAGTTCAACAGCCAGTAATAGCGCTGCCGGGGTCCAGAACAGACCGGTAATCGCCAATATCAGAAGGGATAAAACAAACAGAGGAGGCAAAGCCTGCCGCCAGCGCAGTGTATTGGGAAAACAGATCAGCATTTGCAGTTTCCAATATCCATATCGGAAATACTGCCGGATTAATGAACCAAAATCGGATCTTGAAAAATACACGGAACAAATCTGAGGATCAAACCAGACCCGTCCGCCTGCTTCGCGAATACGGACATTGAACTCATAATCCTCATTGGTTTTCAGGTTTTCGTTCAGATATCCCACCTGATCGAAAACCTTGCGATTGAAAGCGCCAAACGGCACAGTATCCACATATCCAGCCTTCGTCGCGTACCGGTAAAAGGCATCTCCCACTCCGATGGGGTGAGCAGCAGCCGCGGCAATGGATTTGGCTGCCCAGGTATCGTATCGGGGCTTGATCATCCACAGCCCACCCACATTTTCGGCTACACCGGATTTTAGCAGATTGACACTCTGGGTGACGTAATCAGGATTGGGGATGGAATGCGCATCCAACCGGATAACGTACTCTCCTGACGAAGCTTTGATGGCGCAATTAACCCCCGCCGGGATGATTTTCTTTGGATTATCCACCAGCAGGATTCGCATCTCAGGATGATTTTCCTGATACTGGCAAATCCGGCTGCGGGTCTGATCGGTCGAACCGCCGTCGGCAATTACTACTTCTAATTGATCAACCGGAAAACATTGCCCGCGGATGGCATCCAGCAGGAATTCAATTGTCGCCTCTTCATTCAGACAGGGCACAATAACCGAAACCTCAACCATTCCTTTCCCTCATCAATCGCTGTTATTCGGACATCGTCGTTCTGGCAGAGTTATGCACAGAGTCATTCCTGATACCGACGGTTCCGAATTGTACCACCCCGGTCAACAAAGTAATTAATGCATTAATCAAGCCAAAATTTTGCCCAAAGGTGGGAAGAATAACTGCTTCCCCCCTTTGGGCAAGAATTACTGAATTTATTGATCGTGAACGGTTTGGATTACCGTCTAGAGAGCCGCGATGACCTCGATCTCAACCATAGCGTCTTTGGGCAGTTTAGCTACCTGAACGGCTGAGCGGGCCGGCGGGTTGCTGGTGAAGAAGGTTGCATAAACCTCATTCATCGCTGCGAAGTCATTCATATCCTTCAAAAAGACGGTGGTCTTGATCACCTTGTCGATGCTGGTTCCGGCATCCGCCAGAATGTAGGTGATATTGGTGAGGGCCTGGCGGGTTTGTGCCTGGATGCCGCCATCAACAATATCGCCGATAGCGCGGTCAATGCCGATTTGTCCGGCTGTGAAGATCAAATTGCCGGCGACGACGCCTACAGAATAGGGGCCTATCGCTTTGGGGGCTTTTTCAGAGATAACAATTTTGGGTTCCATACTTCTCTCCTATAAATAAAAGGTGCCTAATACACAATTGCCAATCAAGCGGATCATCTTGATGACGTCCAGCATATCCTTACCGGTATACGACAGGGAGCGATCGCCGGTGCGGGACATGCCCGGGATATCGCCTGCCAGATCGGCGGAGACAGCCTGGATAAAGTCAACATCCAGTTGAACCGGTTTTCCCAAATCGAGCGGTTTCATGTCCTTCATGCGTGCCAGCGCGTTTTTGGCGCCTGCGCGGATGGCATCCTGTGATGCTTTGGGGGTCAGATTCTTCGCGGAGAAAGTGCTGATCGCCCATTTGGTGACCACGTTTTCGGTCCAGGGCATGATGGCATTCACTTCTTTTTTGACTGTATCGTCGCCGGCCACCAAAACCACCGGTACCCCGTAATGGCCTGCCAGGGCCGCGTTGATACCGGGTTCGCCGTAAGGTTTGCCATTCAAGCGGATTTGATAAAAAGTGCCGCCCAAATAGGTATGAGAAAGAACACCATGTGCGGTGCCCGCCATGGAGTGATAGCCGATAAACATGGCAGCATTCGTCTCGGCGGTCAGGCCTTCGGCCATGGTGCCGGGCCGTGGAGAGCCGCGAACCAGCAGCGCTTTTTCATGCAGTTTTTCGGCCATGATATTGCGCATATGTCCGTGCGAATCGGCTACAACGATCTCTGTCGCACCGGCTTCCAGACAGCCTTCGATTGCCGCATTGACCTCGCCGGTCATCCATTCACGCGCACGTTCGTATTCCTGCCCTTCCAGTTTGGTGTCATCACGCGCCACCACACAGGCCACACCTTCGATATCTGCTGAGATAAAAACCTTCATTGTCAAATCCTTTCAGAAATTTAGAATTAAATCAGGACTTTCTCAAATACCCGCAGGAAATTCTTTCCGAGGATCTTCTCCACATCTTCGTCTGTGAACCCTCGTTTGAGTAATTCCTCGGTCAAATTAGGCAGTTCGTCAATCCGGTTCAGCCCGTTGATGCCGCTGGTGAGAACTTCAAGCGGGATCATCGAGGCGCGCGCCATATCTTCATCCATCGGCATGGACAGGTCATCTTCCATGAAATCGGTTCCCAGACCGATATGATCCACACCCACCAGATCCGCCACATACGAAATGTGATCCACACAACGGGATAAGGTTGGCTGAGAGGGATCAATCATACCGGGATGAACCAGTAGCCCCATCACCCCGCCGTTTTCCGCCAGCGCCTTGATTTGCGCATCAGTCAGGTTGCGCGGGTGATCATATATCGCCCGCACATCGCTGTGTGATGCAATGACGGGCTGATCGGTGGTTTTGAGCACATCAAAGAAACAGGTCTGGTTGATATGGCTGAGATCGATCAGGATGTGCAGGCGGTTCATCTCGCGGATG
The DNA here is from genome assembly GCA_036825755.1 of Anaerolineaceae bacterium. GTDB lineage: Bacteria > Chloroflexota > Anaerolineae > Anaerolineales > Anaerolineaceae > JAJFTV01. The sequence continues at coordinate 4,580 of DAISXR010000040.1, read as the reverse complement.
GCTGCAAACCCCGCTTTCGTCAAACCGCCGCCCGTCTCCTGCTCACCGGTGCCATCGGCAAAAGAGTTGCGATGGTTCCAGGTCAACCCGATCACCCTCACACCCAGCCGGTGCATGGTGCTGAAGAGATCCACATTGTGACCCAATCCCTCAACGCCTTCAATTCCTAGAAATGCAGGGATTTTTCCCACCGCAAGTGCCTTTGCGGCATCCGCGTAAGAAAAAGCCGGGCAGATCACGCTCTGGTCATCTTCCAGATCGGCGTGATAGGCTTCGATCATGCGAAGGGTAACCCGTAATGCGCTCTCCGGCAGGTATTCAGTATCCACGTAAATGGGCAGCACCTGGACGTTGACGCCCCCTCTTTGCAGTTTGGGAGCCCAATAAGAGTTCAGACGGCCTTTGTAGCCTTTATTCCGTTTACTGAAAACATCCATGAGAATGTCGTGATGTGAATCAACCACCACCGCGCGATGATGCAATGAATCCGATTTTTGACGGAGTTCTTCAACCGGCTGCATAATAATAAATCTCCTTGATAAGGGATGAGTCATTCACTCAATCCCGATTTTAACACAAAGACAGGCTAAAATTGCAATCGCCTGGGATAAAATAAGCATTGACGTCCCAATTAATATCATGGTCAAAAAGGTCTGACTGGATTGAGACGTATTTAGAAAGGGATACAGAATGGCGAGATTATATTATGGGCATGTGGTGAGCAACGGTGCAAAAATCCATTACTACCGCACCGGTGATGAAAAACCCTCGGTTGTGTTCCTGCACGGCATTTCAGACAACGGTTTATGCTGGAGCAGACTGGCCGTACTGCTGGAGCCTTTCTATGATGTGATCATGGTCGACGCCCGCGGGCACGGCCTATCAGAAGGTACGCTGACCGGATACACCCCTGAGGACCGGGCAGCCGATGTAGCCGGCTTAATTGAAGCGTTGAAACTGGAAAAACCTCCCGTCGGCGGGCATTCGATGGGCGCAGAAACCGCCGTGATGGTGGCCGGGATGTACCCAAAACTGGTTGGCAGCCTGATTCTGGAGGATCCCCCGTTTTGGAGCGACAGCCGCAAAGAAACACCGGAAGCTCGTGTTCAGCGCAGAGAGCATTTCCACAAACAAATTACAGAATGGCGCGACATGCCGGTGGACGAGATTATTCAGATCGGCAGACGCATGCACCCCAACTGGCACGAAGCCGATTTATTCCAATGGGCCAAGAGTAAAAAGCAGGTCAATACGGTTGCATTTGACGGCATCGAAACAGATAGACCCTCCTGGCGCGAGTATGCCAAACACGTAAAATGCCCGGTGTTGCTGATCAGCGGCGACCCTCTTCTGGGGGGAATCGTGACCGATGAGGTGGCAGCAGAGCTTAAAAAGCTGTGGAAAAAGCCTGAAATGGTGCGCCTTGACCACGCAGGCCACAACGTCCGGCGCGATCAGTTTGAGCCGTACTATGAGGTGGTCAAGAAATTTCTGCGTAAAAATACCGATTGGTAAGAAGCCGTCTCGTTACCGAACGGATTCAATCAAATTCGGCGCGTCGATCTGGGCGCTGTTCACCTTTCGGGAGACCTCGTACCCCGTCATCAGCTTTTCATCGAAAGGCATCAGCATCCGCTTGAGCTGGTCCGGCGGTTGGGGTTTCAGCCATTCCCAATGGGTTTCATCCGGCAGGATGACCGGCATGCGTGGATGGATTTCAGCCACCAGCGCATTCGCCTGGCAGGTGATGATGGTGCTGCTTACCAGTTCATCCCCCTGTGAAGAGGTCCAGTATTCCCACAGACCCGCGAACATGAACGGTCGTTTATCCTTGCGTTGAAAATAGAATGGAACAGCGGGTCCAGCCTTTCCGCCCGGCCGTTTCCATTCATAAAACCCGTCGGCCACAATCAGGCAACGCCTGCGTTGAAACGCATTCCGAAACGATGGCTTTTCAGATAACGTCTCTGAGCGCGCATTGATCATTTTCTGCCCGATACTGACATCTTTGGCCCAGGAAGGAACCAGGCCCCAGTACATCCATTCAACTTTTCGATCCTCAGCGTCCTTAACGACCGGGATCGGCTGGGAGGGCGCTACATTGAAACGAGGCTCCCATCCGGCAGGCATCTCACCCAGTTCAAGCTCTTCCTGTATGACCGACGCTGGCAATGTGATAGTAAATCTTCCACACATTCATGTCCCTCCTGATACGGCGTTTGCAAAAACAATTACCGTTTGATTTCATAGATGAAAATCACTCAAATATCCGAAAGTGAAATCCATATCATATGCAATGCGATCATTTATGCAATGCGATCATT
>DAISXR010000040.1:0-2156 GCA_036825755.1 Anaerolineaceae bacterium | reverse complement strand
TATGCAATGCGATCATTTATGCAATGCGATCATTCATGCAATACTATCATTTTACCCTTCTGTTATAGGTTTTCCAGATGTCATTCGGTGAACCCCTGCCAGACAGGTCGGTTATAATGTTTTCATTATTAAAATTCTGGATGGGCAGATAATTCATAACAGAATCGAATTGACTGTCATTGATGCAGGACTCGGATGGAGAAGCTGGAAATGGAAGATCAAATCGTCGAATGTTTACCCAACTTTTCCGAGGCGCGTCGTCCGGAAGTGATTGATCAAATTATCTCCGAAATCCAGGCGGTCAAGCATGTGACTCTCTTGAACCGGCACTCCGATCTGGATCACAACCGGACCATCCTCACCTTTATTGGACACCCGCAGGCTGTAGAAGAAGCTGCCTTTCGCTCCATCCAAAAAGCCGCTGAATTGATCGATCTGAACATGCACACGGGTAATCACCCCCGCATCGGTGCGGCAGATGTGGTTCCGTTCGTTCCCCTGCAGAATATCGATATGGATGCCTGTGTTGCCATTTCGCGTCGGGTGGCCGAGCGTGTAGGGAGTGAATTAAAACTGCCGGTGTATCTGTATGACCAGTCGGCAACTCGCCCGGACCGGCAAAATCTGGATGACCTCCGCCAGGGTGAGTATGAAACCCTGAAGACAGCCATCCTGATTGAGCCTCGCCGCGCGCCGGATTTTGGTCCGTCCGTTTTAGGTCCGGCCGGAGCTGTGATCATCGGGGCGCGGAACCATCTTGTCTCGATGAATATCTTTCTTTCCACCTCCAATTTGAACCTGGCGGTCCGGATTGCCAGATGCATTCGGCATAACTCAGGTGGGTTGCGTTATGTTCAGGCAGCCGGGGTTCCATTGGAAGGAAAAGCGGTTGTCAGCGTTACGGTGACGGATTTCCATAAAACAAAGCTCAGCCGTCTTTTTGAGATGATCGAAATGGAGGCCTCCCAGATCGGAACCTCCATTGAATACACCCGTATCGTGGGGTTGATCCCCCGCCAGGCGCTGCTGGAAACGGCTGCATGGAAGCTGAAGCTGGATCAATTCAAACCCGATCAAATACTCGAAACACACATGGAGCAGGCCTGTCAGGAGCTACTGGATCATGACCCACAGGCCAATTTTCTGGATCAATTGGCTTCAACCACCCCTACTCCCGCGGGCGGATCAGCGGCCGCATATACTGCGGCGCAGGCAGCCGCACTGGTGGGTATGGTAGCCCGCATCACGTTAGTAAAAAAGAAGTACGCCGATGTTCATGATCTCATGAATGACACGGCTGAAAAAGCCCGCAACTGGCAAACCCGCCTGTCCGAATACGTTCAGGTTGATGCGCGTGCTTATGAGGAAAACATTCATGCTGCACGCCTGCCCCAGCAAACACCCGCTGAGAAAGAATACCGCCAGCAGCAAATGACGCAAGCCTTCTTCAAGGCTGCCGAAATCCCGCTGGAGTGTGCCCGCATCACCATTCAGGTGATGGAATCATCCGTTTCGATGGCAGAAATCGGGAATATCAATACCATCGGAGATGCCGCGGCTGCGGCGGCGATGGCGCAAGCTGCCATTATCGTCTTTTCCAACAATATCAGGCTGAATTTGAAAGCCTATCATCAGCAGGCTCGTGCGGAGCAGATGATCGCGCTGGCTGATGAATTCCGTGCAAAGGCAGAACAGTATTCCGTACAGGTGCAGGATATTCTACGAACACGGGGAGGTATCTAGGTCATCCGTGAAGCGTTCTACCCTGTTGATCCTCATTTTTCTATTGATAACGACTGTTTTTTCTGGCTGCCAGGCAATCGCTGAAAACCAGATACCTGCCACGTCTTCGTCACAGGTGGATCCTACACCATCGACCTTTATCGAAACGGGCGCTAACCAGACAAATGAACCAGTTGGTACTCCGTCGGTTACAGAAAAGTCCACTTCTACCCCCAGACCAACCTCATCCACTCTCACGCAGGCCACTGACTCGGTTGAGCCATCGATAACAGCGGAAGTGTCGGAATATTCCTCTCCCCAGTTGATGGAATGCGTTTTGGACGGCTGCAGTTACCAGGCGGTTCAACCATTTCAATATCCCCTTCCTCCGGAATATGCACCGTATGTCGACAAAACATACCGTTATGGCAGCA
>DAISXR010000039.1:22163-30848 GCA_036825755.1 Anaerolineaceae bacterium | reverse complement strand
GCGCTCCAGGGTGACACCCGGTTCATCAGGGCGTAATACCGATTTGAGCGGCAGCACGGTGGCTGTGGGGGGAATATGCTGTGTATCCAGTTCGCCCAGGCGGGCGGCATAATCCAGAATATCCGATAGCTGGCGCCCAAACCGCACGATCTCTTCTTCGCTGAGTTCCAGGCGGGCCAGTCTGGCAATGTGTTCTACGTCGTTTCGGCTGATAGGCATGTAGAGATTATATCGTAAAGTATTTATGCGATTGTGAAGATCGCCTGCTCTGCACAGCCCCGGAAAAGACACAGAGGCAGTGACATGCACTGCCTCCGGCTGCCTTTGAACAATTCACAAAAATGGCTATTGAACCGAGAACTCGAAGGTCTGCTTTACCTCACCGTTCAACGAGATATCCACCTTATACTTTCCTACCGGCCAGGGTGTATCGTTGACCAGGTTGAACGGCAGGGTGGCATCGCCGGTGGTGAGGGCATATTCGTCGATCAGCGTATTCGGATCGGCCCCTTCCACATCCACCGCGTACCAGGAGGCTTTCACCTCGGTATCATCCGGGGCGTTGGCTAACTCGACGATGCAGTAAAAGGCATCTTCCGGGGCGAACACATCGGTACGGTCATTCCCGGCTTCGTCGCGGGCCATATAGGCATCGGATATTTTGGCGGTGCTGGCGCTGAAGCTGCAAGCTATGCTGATGAGCATAATTAATGGTAAAAAGATAAAAATACGAATATTTGATTTTGACATCAGTTTCCCTCGATAACGTTAAGAATGGGTCTATGCAGTCATTATAAGGAAACGACAGCGCGATACAAGCAAGTCTCATCCAGATTTAATGCTGGATGATATAAAAGGAATCGATATGAAAAACGACGGTTTTATTTACGGCGGCGCAGGATGAAGAAGATCACCAGGGGCGGGAAGATCAGGATGCCGGAACACAGGGTGAACAACGGCCTTTCAGGCGTCTCATGGGCAGCCGGTTGGGCTGCTGCCGGAGCCACCTCCGGGGTGCTCGTCACCTGTGTGGAGGCAGATTGAACGGTCGGCGTGGAGAGAGGCGTGGGGGTAGACGTGCGATGCTCCAGTACCGGGCGTGCGGTTTCGGTGACAAACGGGGTAATGGTAGGAAACCCGGTAGGCGTTTGCGTGAGCCATAAGAAAGTGTACGTACCCGCCTGTGTTTCCATGGCCTCCGGATAGCTCCAGTAGAATTCATCCAACTGCTCCTGGATGAACGGTTCATTGCATTTCAGCCGGCAGGCCAGATCGAGCTCCTGCATGGCTAAAAGGGTGTTCGGTTTTTCTGGGAGAGAATATTCAGACCAGTAATAATAATCAAAGATCAGTTCTGCATACCCGGCGTGCCACAACGCGTCATTCGGCAGCAGTTCAAGCGCTTTTTGGTAGGCGGCCTGGCTGAGCTGGAACAACTCGGGGTTGCCTTCATCCCAGCGCGGCTCGCGGCGCAGGCGGGATATTTCCTTATAGAGTTTACCCAAGCGGCCCCAGGCCTCGCCGTCGCGCGGGTTTTTGGCTACATTGTCCTGCTCGGTGAGGATTTTTTGCCAGGCGGATGGCATCACCATGGTCACCTGTACATTGTCCCACTCGCCGGGTTCAAAATCGGTGTACTTCCAGCTCAAATCGCTGCCCTGCATGACCATATCCGGGGTGGTGTCGCCCCATCCGGCCCCGGAATTGATGAATACATTCAGGGCGTTGGCTTCATAGGGTAGTTTGACCATCACCAGCGCGCTGCCAATGGTACCCTGCCAACCGGCTCCCGTACCGAGCAGGTAGGCGAAGTTGATATACGGATATTCGCCGCTGCCTTCCAGAAGATAGCTGACCTCAATGACCACTTCCGCACCCGGCGGAAAGGTGACATCGAATTCCGCCCATTTGAGCTGGTCGTTCTCCTGATTGGGCACCTCGCGAACGACCGCCGGCCGGCTGTCGACCACGGCGGTAAAACCGCTGATTTCCGGGTAGTTGAACCAGCCGTCAGAGGCGCTGATGGGGAAGCGAACGGCCATCGTCTCTTCTGCTGTACCGGTATTGAACATGGTGAACAGGGCAGTGACTTTTGCCTGCCCCAGGCTGCCGGAAGGGGTATTGGCTTGCACTTCGAGCAGCACAATCTCCGCCGCCATACGTACCAGGGTGGTCTCGCTGCCGGGTTCCAGATTGGCGCCGGGCGGCTGCTGCGGCGGAGCGATATCCGCGTGAACGGGCAGGGTGAAGCAGAACAAACATACCAGCGCGATCAAGAAACCCAGGTATTTTTTCATATCCCTGACCTCGGTAGAGAAAACTTATGGGGAAAAGTCATCACGTGGCGGTGCCATGATTTTGCAGCGCTATACTGACGTTAATTCATTTTACGGTTTTTCACAGCGAATTACTATAAGGATGTTTTCCCGGCCAAATGTACCAGTAGGGGCGAATCATGATTCGCCCCTACTATCAAGGATGTATTCCACGTGTGCACCGGATACACCTGTGTCAGAACTGAGATTGAACGATACCCCATGAATGCTGCGTCACCTTCGAGAGCAAAATGGATCATCGATCAATAATGGTTCGCTTGTGGGAAAGAAGTGTGTGTTTTGGGCAAGAGATTTTCTGGTAGGGGCGAATCATGATTCGCCCCTACAAAAGATAACCACTATCAGGGACGTGTTACACGTCTGCCGGATACACCTGTGTCAGAGCTGAGATTGAACGATCCCCCATGAATGCTGCGTCACCTTCGGTCAGTGAATCGGGTCCTCATTCTATGATGTTTTGCATGTGGGAAAGAAATGTGTGTATTGGGCAGGAGGTTTACTGGTAGGGGCGAATAATGATTCGCCCCAGCAAATATCCAGATCACTGTGTCAACGGATCCAGTCTAGCCGTTATCTGTTCGGCTCAGGCTCTGTTCTCGGCTTCGATTTCATCCAGCAAGCGGGGCAGCAACCCGATATGCTCCAGTTCGTGATAAGCCGTTGTCAGCGGTTGATCGATCATCTCATGCGCCCAGGTGAGCTCATACGGGATGTGTACCGCATTTCCGCCCAGCTCCAGCACCGGCTGGATATCCGATTTGAGCGAATTGCCAATCATCAGAAAACGGCGCGGTTCCACCCCATGGCGCTTCAACAGCGACTGGTAGGTGTCCTGGTTTTTGACACTCACCACCTCGTAGCTGCGAAAATATCCCCCCAGCCCTGAGCGGCGGATCTTAGCCTCCTGCTCCAGCAGTTCACCCTTGGTGATCACCATCAGGTTGTAACGCGGTTGGAGCGACTGAAGCGTCTCTTCCACACGCGGCAAAATATCAATCTGCGCGCCCAGCATCTCTTTGCCCAGCTCCAGCACCTGTTGAATATGGGCCGCCTTCAGTTCGTCGCCGCCCAACTCTGCCACGGTTTCGATCATGGACAGGGTGTAGCTTTTGATCCCGTATCCGTACAGGTTGATGTTGACCATCTCTTTCCGGTACAGGTACTCTTCCAGCTCTTTCACGGTCATGGGTCCGGGAACAAGCTGGATCAACGTGTTCAGCGCGTCGATGTACAGGCGCTCGGTATGCCACAGGGTGTCATCAGCGTCAAAAGCGATCAGATCAAAAGCGGGGGTGTGGTCGGGTTCAGTCATGGTTACTCACCGTTGGTTTTGCGAATGATTAATCATATCATGCGGCGATATGATCATGGACAGTCAGGATGTCAGAATGACGAATTTCTTCCCCTGAGGGAGAGAAAATCGCTGATTTCGGACTGTTATTGGCAGAATCTGCACATCATTACGATGGGTTAAGCATAGGGTAATCATAGAGAAGGCGTCAAGCAGGTTATCCGGTGCGATGTTATCCTGATTAAGAAATAGGGCAACTTCTTTTTCTCCTCCTTTTGTTGAGAGCCATGCTGAGAGCATGGCTCTCAATGATTCTGGCGTGAGATCTATACATCCTCTAAAATATCCCTTATTACCGATTTACTTCCACACTGCTACTATCTTTCCATCATTTCCACCATAAAATAACGCATTCGGACAGGATTCGGACAGAATTTCAGCCACACAACGCCGCCTGGCAAAATCCGCTGGCTATAATCCTTATACGTAACCGGTGGGGGAAACGTTACAGACAGGCGGCTTTTGCTGAACAGGCTAAAGCGGGCCGCACAGTTCGACTGAAGCACATTGCACCCATATTGCGGAACAAAGGAAATGAATGAACTGGACAAAACTGCGAATTCGAAAAAACAAACATTTTACCGGTAGAAAACTTCTGTTTTCGTGGTTGTCTGCTCTGCTTGTGACGATAATTTGGCTGGGGATGCCGGTTGCGTCAGCGCCGGCTGTCCTCGGCGGAATTCGTTACCAGCAACAGATCACCCCGACCGTCGATTCCACCCCATTATCACCGACTTTATCTCCTGAAGACCTGGATGCTGCTGCGCCGGATCTGTTGCGTATCATCCCGCTGTTGGAGCCATTAGCTCCCGAGCAAATTCAATCTGAAATTTATGGACAGCCGGATTGCGAGGTGAGCACCAATGCCCAGTATGAGCGGGACCTGTTTGAGCTGGTGAATGACGAGCGAGAACGGTTGGGGTTGAACCTGCTGGAGTGGGACGACGATCTGGCCGAAGCAGCCCGCAAGCACAGCGCGGATATGGCCTGCAATGATTATTTCAGCCATGACAGTCTGGATGGCACCACATTCGATACACGGATCAGCGCCGAAGGATATGTATTCACCGCGGCTGGCGAAAACCTGTATGCCGGCGGGGGTATTTTTGATAATCCCAAACAGGCGTTCACTGGCTGGTTTAACAGCGCGGATCATTACATGGTGATGACCCATCCCGACCTGACCGAGGTGGGCATTGGATATATCTACGCGGCTGACAGTCGCTATAAGGGTTATTTTTCCGCCGATTTTGGCACACCAGAATAAACAGGGCTGACTCGCCCATCCACATTTGCATCCATCAGGCTGCCTGGAGTGAATCATCACTCGGGCGGCATTTTTGTTTCCGGCATAGAAGTGGATATAATTGCACTTTACATTCGTAGTCAGGGAGCATTTTAATGGATGAAAAAGCCGGCGCCCAGATCGGTAAAAGGGCATTTCTGCAATCTTTGTTGATCCTCTTTCTACTGATGGTGCTGGCCGGCGTGTTGACACGCGTGGTGCCGGCGGGTCAATTCGAACGCATCGAGGTGAACGGCCGCGCGGAGATCCTGCCGGATACCTTCACCTACACCGACCGCCCGGATTATCCAATCTGGCGCTGGTTTACCGCACCCATTGAGGTGCTGTGGCGCGCTGAAAACAGTCTCACTTTGCTGGTCATCCTGCTTTTTATCCTGATGGTGGGCGCAGCTTTCGCCATCCTGGATAAAACCGGCATTCTGCAGATCCTCATCAGCGGGATCGTGCGACGCTTTGGGCAGAAAAAATATCGCCTTCTGCTGATCATCACGCTGGTGTATATGCTGATGGGCGCGGTGTTTGGCATGCTGGAAGAGATCATCCTGACCATTCCCATCATCCTGGCGCTGTCCTACTCACTGGGCTGGGATGCCCTGGTAGGCCTGGGGATGAGTATTCTGGCGGTGAACATGGGTTTCACTGCCGCCATCACCAACCCCTTTACCATCGGCATCGCTCAGCGCATCGCCGGCCTGCCGACCTTCTCAGGGGTGTGGCTGCGCATCCCTTTCTTTATCATCATTTATGTTGTCCTTGCAATTTTTCTCACCCGCCATGCCCGCCGGATTGATATAAATCCGCAGGCGTCGCCGGTGTATCAGGATGAGATTGAGCTGCGCAAGAAATATTCATCCTCTCACTTTACCGCCGCCGATGACCAGACGCCGGCAGCCCGCCACGCGGTACGCTGGCTGCAGGGCATGCTGATTCTGATCCTGGCGGTGCTCTTTTCGGGGCCGTTTGTTCCGGCTATCTCCGATTACGCCTTACCGATTGTAGGAATCCTGTTTTTCATCACCGGGCTGGGTGCGGGATTGCTTTCTGGCAGAGGCGGACGGCTGGTATGGCAGGGTGCCAAAGAAGGCGTCATAGGTATCTTTCCGGGTCTGCCGCTGGTGATGATGGCAGCCAGCATCAAATATATCGCTGACAGCGGCGGGGTGATGGATACGCTGTTGTATAAAACATCGTCCGTTCTGGACGGTCTCACCCCGGTCAGCGGCGTGCTGCTGATCTTTGGGCTGACTCTGTTCCTGGAATTGTTTATCGCCTCATCCACCGCCAAGGTCTTTCTGATGATGCCCATCCTTTTCCCACTGGCTGATCTGATTGGCATCACCCGCCAGACCTCGGTATCCGCGTACTGTCTGGGCGATGGTTTCACCAATATGGCTTACCCCACCAACGCCATGCTGTTGATTGCCTTAAGCCTGACGGTGGTGAGCTATACCAAATGGATTCGCTGGACCTGGCCGCTGTGGCTGGTGCTGCTGGTGGTTTCGGTGGCATTCCTGGTGCTGGCGGTCAGCATTGGTTACGGGCCGTTTTAGGCGTTGTTGGGGCACGGCATACCGTGCCCGTCCGACATCGTAGCCGGTAGATTGCGTTCGTTTTTTGAACGCACCACATTGCGATTTCAGATGCCTTTGAATGCATCCAGCTCCTGATCTGAAGAAGCAACCAGTATGCCTTTTCCATATTCAGGATGCTTTTTGACTGTTCTCGGGCGGTCCTCCGCACGCGGATTCTCCGGGCCAAACAGCCAAAAGCGCTGTCTGACCCTTCGAAATGACAAGACGGGAATGGTAATGATTGTTCACATATCCTCGTAGGGGGCGGTTCATGAACCGCCCCCTACAATTTTCCAGATGGTCATTCATTTCAAAAGGCGCTTTTCTGCATTTTGCAGGGGCACGGCATGCCGTGCCCCCTCGGGATTCCTTAACCTTATCCCGGCAGGTTAGTGGGTTCCAGGCGGACAAGAAACCATACATATCTGATTGGTTTGCCGCCCTCCACCCCACGCGAAAAACCTCACACCCCCTCCAACGGCGACTTTTCGACCGCATCCAGGATATTTCCGGATCTCCAGCGCCGGCCCAGATACCACGTCAGCAGCGATGGCGGAAGCCATCCGCTCAGCCAGGCGAATAATTGATTCACCATTCCCGGTACATATACCGCCCGGCCCCGCTGTACCAGGTCCAGCGTCCGGCGTGCCACCACGGCCGTGTCCGACATGGTGGCACGCCCCCAGAACCCCTGCGCTTTCATTTTTTCAATTGAGGCGGCATGGGTAGGCAATCCGGCCGGACAGAGGATCAGAGCATTGCCAAAATCCTTCATCTCCTCGCGCAACGCCAGGGTGAAATTGAGCAAAAAACGCTTGGTCGACGAGTATACCGCCTTGTACGGCATGGGGAAAAACGCCGCCAGGCTGCCCACATTCACCAGCATAAAGCGTGTGTCCGGCTGCCGCAGCGCCAGCACCGCATGGGTGATCTCCAGATTGGCGGTGATCATCAACTCGCTCAGGTGAGTCACCTCACGGCGGGTGCGTGAGAGGAAAGCCCCTTCAAAATCCCGCCCGGCTACATTCATCAGCCCCTGAAAACGGAGGCCCTGTTGAGCGAAATTCTCCAGCAGTCCTGAACGCTCCTCTGCTGAGGTGAGCTGGCAGGCCGCGTATCGGACCTGGATGCCGTACAACCTGGTCAGGTTCGCGGCAAACTCTTCGCCGTTCGCCAGTTGATCGGTCAAAAACAAATCATACCCGCGCCGGGCGCATTCCCGCGCCAGCGCCGAACCCAACCCGCCCAATGCGCCGGTGATGAGGATAAAGCCGTTGGCTGACATGATCCCTCCATGTGTCAATTCTGTGATGAGTATATGCCGAAAAACCCGCGCCGCGTAGTGGTTACCTCGCGCCGCGAAGAGGTTTTCCCGCGCCCCGAAGGGTTTTTCCCGCGCCGCCTGCGTGGGGATTCACATACCTTGTCGTTCGCCTTCCGGTCGGGTATCGTACATCAACGGAAGTATGTATTGTATTCACCATGATATGGCCTCTCTGCCTCTGGGGTGATGAAAGGGCCGTCTTTTTAAAAAGGAAATGATATGGGAAAAGTCATCTTTAACACATCCATTTCTTTGGATGGTTATTCTGCCGGGCCTAACGCCGGTCAGGAAAATCCGATGGGCGATGGCGGCGATGCGCTGTTCGCCTGGTACAACATGGGAGATATCCCATACAGCATGGAAGGGGATGTTCCGCCGTCCATGCTGAGCCGGCAAAGCATCGACCATCTGCGCGAATATGTCTCCTCAATCGGAGCCGTGATCACCGGACGGAAAACGTTTGACATCACCGATGGCTGGCATGGTAAACCGCCCGGCGGGATACCGTTCATTGTGCTCACGCACAACCCGCCGCGTGAGTGGCAGTATGAAGGCTCGCCATACACCTTTGTCACCGGCGGTATTGAAGAAGCCGTTCGCAAGGCCAAAGAAGCGGCTGGCAGCAGAGATGTAGCGGTGGGCACCGCCAGCACGGCGCGCCAGTGTCTGCAGGCCGGCTTACTGGATGAAATGTGGCTGGATGTGGCGCCGGTGATTCTGGGCGGCGGTGAGTCTCCGTTCGAAGAGGTTGGCCCCCTTCAACTGGAACCCACACAGGTGATCCAGGCGCCCGGCGT
>DAISXR010000039.1:14664-22063 GCA_036825755.1 Anaerolineaceae bacterium | reverse complement strand
CACGCGCTGTGGAGAAAAAGAAAACACAATGTTACAATGTGGTGCGATAGGAGGTTCCTTTTTAACGATCAGCAAGTTTTCAATTTTCCCGTTCTGGAAGAGGCATAAGTAAATCGCGGTACTGCTGGTGCCGGTCAGAACACCACATCATATGATTTGGAGATATGACCATGCATTCTGTAAACATGCATTTCGATGATATCAGCGATCCCCGCTTTAAGAAAGTTTGCGAAGAGATTCTGATCCGCATGGATCAGCTTCACGTGCCGGGCGTCAGCATTGGAATTTTGTGCGACGGGCAAAAGTTCACCGCCGGGTTGGGCGTGACCAATGTTGATCACCCCTTACCGGTTACTTCACGCACCCTGTTTGAAATTGGCTCCACCGGTAAAACCTACACCGCCGTGGCCGTTATGCGCCTGGTGGAACAGGGTAAGATCGATCTGGATGCCCCATTAAAAACCTACCTGCCCGATCTGAAGTTTACCGACCCCGAGGTCACCGAACACGCCACCATGCGCCATCTGCTCACACACACCGGCGGTTTCCTGGGCGATCATTTTATCGATTGCGGCAACGGAGATGATGTGTTCTCTCGTTATGCAGCCACCCTGGCCGATGTTCCTCAGTTAACCCCGCTGGGCGAGGTTTTCTCCTACTGTAACTCGGGCTTTATCCTGGCCGGACGGGTGATTGAAGCCGTGACCGGCAAAGTGTATGAAGCCGCCATGCAGGAACTGGTGCTGGATCCGTTGGGTCTTAAGAGATCCTACTATCTACCACAGGATATGATGAACTTCCCCTTTGCCAGCGGACACAACAACGATCCCGTCACGATGAACGCCGAGGTATTCAACCCGTGGCCGGTTCCGCGTTTCGCCGCCCCGGCTGGCGGTCTGATGAATGACGTCCATGATCAGCTTAAATATGCCGAATTCCTGATGGGTGATGGCAAAGCGGCGGATGGCACCCAGGTGCTGAGCCCTGAACTGTTGAAGCAGATGCATACCCCGCAGCATGAAGCCGGCGGCGGTTTAGGCGAGTGGATGGGTCTCTCACTGATGCTGGCAGACGTGGATGGCGAACGCGTGGTCTTCCACGGCGGCTCCATCAACGGTCAGCAGTCTGATTTCCGCTATGTACCGTCGCGAAAATTTGCGCTGGCGCTGGACACCAATGCCAACATTGGCGTTTTCCTGCACATGCAGATGGCTCCCATCATTCTGGAAACCTTCCTGGGTATCAAGACGCCAGAATACAATTACATCACGCTCCCGGCCGAAAAACTGGCCGAATACGCCGGTACTTACACCAAACCAGGCGGCAGCGGTTTTGTCATCAGCGTGGATGAAGAAAGCCGGCTGGTGGTCAAATCGATCGATCCGGAAGACCCCGATATTTACAAGCTGTCCTTCTACGCCCCGGATAAAGCTGCCATGGTGGAGGGTCCCATTCTTGGCATGCGCAGTGATTTTATCCGCCGCGCTGACGGAAGCATTGGCTGGTACCGCGACAGCGGCCGCATTTCCGAACGACAGTAAACGGAGGCGTCTGTGCAACCCATTCAAGACGACCGCCCTGTTGAGGCGAAATTTGAAGAACTGGTTGAGGTCACCCGGGCTGCCATGGAAGAAGCACGCGTACCGGGTCTGTCCATTGGCATGGTGGCCGGCGGGCAGGAGTTCACAGCCGGTTTAGGCGTCACCAGTATCACCAATCCGCTGCCCGTCACCGCTGAAACGCTCTTCCAGATTGGCTCCACCACCAAGACCTTTACCGCCACCGCGGTCATGCGTCTGGTGGAACAGGGCATGCTGAACCTGGACGATCGCGTCCGCAAGTATTTGCCGGGTTTTAAGGTTGCTGACCCTGAAGCCGGTGAACAGGTCACCCTGAAGATGCTGCTCACGCATACCCCCGGCTGGCTGGGTGATTTCTTCCCCGAATGCGGGATGGGCGATGACGCGCTGGCCCGTTTTACGGATCAGATGGCCGATCTGGCGCAGCAGACCCCGGTAGGGCGCATCTACTCGTACAACAACGCCGCGCTGGTGCTGGCCGGCCGGATCCTCGAAGTGGTGACCGGCAAGCCCTACGAAGAGGCCATGAGCGAGCTGATTCTGGCTCCGCTGGAGATGAACAACAGCTTCTTCTTCCCGGCCGATGTGATGGTGCACCGATTCTCGGTGGGGCACTATCTGGACGGCGAAAACGTGATCGTGGCCACCCCGTGGCCAGTCCCGCGCTTTGCCGCGCCGGCAGGCGGCATTACCTCAGACGCGCTGGATCAGATTAAATACATGCGCTTCTGTATGGGTGACGGCCTCACAGCCAAAGGCGAACGCCTTCTCACGCCGGAATCCATGCGGCTGATGAAAACACCCATGGCCCCGCAGGGTGATGGAAGCTGGGTGGGTCTCACCTGGACCATCAACGATCTGAACGGCGTGAAGATCTACAACCACGGCGGAACCACCTATGGCCAGGAATCCGATTTCTGGTACGCCCCCGAGCAGGGTGTGGCCCTGACCGTGATGACCAACCTGGACCGCGGCGATATCGCTCACAAGGCTGCCCGCAAATGGGCCTGGGAGCACTTTTTGGGTGTGGTGGAACAGTTCCCGCAGACGCAGGACCTGCCGGCCGCTCAACTGGCTGAGTACAAATTTACCTGCCTCACCTCTACCGGTGATTCGCTCAACATCAGCCCCAATGACGGCGGGATTTTGATCACTCACCGGCTGCAAACCGAAGATCAGAGCGGAGCCTTGCCGCCCATGCAGGCACGTTTCTTTGAAAAAGACCATTTTTTGGTGCTGGAAGGCATTTTTGAGAACGCCAAAGGCGAATTCCTGCGCCGCGATGATGGTTCTATCGGCTGGATGCGCCTGGGCGGGCGGATCCAACGCCGGGCTGAGTAAGAACAACCGGCCGGCCGGAGTTATTCACTCCCGGCCGGCTGTTTTTTATCCACAGGCTCCATCTGAAAATGGATCGCAATGATACAATAATCCCCATGACAAACCCCACCCCCTCTCCCCTTTACGATTTTCGATCCGATACCACCACCCATCCTACCCCTGAGATGCGCCAGGCCATGGCCGAAGCACCCGTGGGCGACGATGTGCACGGTGAGGACCCCACCATCAACCGGCTGCAGGATCTGGCCGCCGAAATGCTGGGCAAGGAAGCGGCGTTGTTCGTGCCGTCAGGCACCATGGGCAACCTGGCCGCCATCTTAACCCACTGCAACCGCGGCGATGAGGCCATCATGGGGCATCTCTCGCATACCTTTCTCTTTGAGGCCGGCGGATGCGCGGCGCTGGGCGGCGTGAACCCGCATCTGCTCCAGAACCAACCTGACGGCACCATGAACCTGGACGAGATCCAAGCCGCCATCCGTGATATCCGCGATGTGCATCATCCGATTTCAAAGTTGATTATTCTGGAAAATACGCACAATTGGACCGGCGGGATGCCGCTGACCGTGCAGTACACCCGCTGCGTGGGCGATCTGGCACACGAAAACGGGCTGCTGCTCCACATCGATGGAGCCCGCATTTTCAACGCGGCCGCGGCGCTGAATGTACCGGTGAGCGAACTGGCTGCCCCGGCCGATACGGTCACATTCTGCCTGAGCAAGGGATTGGGCGCGCCGGCCGGTTCACTGCTATGCGGCCCGCGCGATTTTATCACCCGCGCCACCCGCATCCGCAAGCAATTGGGCGGCGGAATGCGCCAGGTGGGTATTCTGGCCGCGGCGGGTATCATCGGGCTGGAAGTGATGTCAAAACGCCTGCCCGAAGATCATCAAAGAGCCAAAACGCTTTCTGCCGGGCTGAAACGGATCAAAGGCCTGGAGGTGGAAAAAGACCAGCCTGCCACCAATATCGTTTTCTTCCGCCTGTCAAAAGATTCAAGATTTACCTCATTTGACGTGGCAGCCGAGATGGAAAAGCGCGGGGTATTAATCGACACCGACGGCCCGCGCCGGATGCGTCTGGTAACGCACTACGAAATCAACGACGAAGCTGTCTCAGCGGCGTTGAACGGTTTTCAGGAAATCTTCAAGTAAACGAGCCCGCAGGATTAGCGGTTTTCAGGTATCACAAAACTCACATCACGATTTCGGTTAGCGTTCAGAAGGAGCATTTATGTCCGTAGATGGCGCATTATCCGGAAAGACAGCGGTGATCACCGGCGCGACCGCCGGGATAGGGCTGGCCAGTATGCTGGCCCTGGCCGCTGAAGGAGCCAGTGTGATTGGCGTGGGGCGCAGCCAGGCCCGCTGCCGCCAGGCAGAAGATCTTGTGCGTGACAGCATCCCTGGGGCACAGGTGCAGTATCTGCTGGCCGATTTGTCATC
Organism: Anaerolineaceae bacterium; assembly: GCA_036825755.1. GTDB lineage: Bacteria > Chloroflexota > Anaerolineae > Anaerolineales > Anaerolineaceae > JAJFTV01. The sequence goes on along the minus strand of DAISXR010000039.1, from coordinate 17,697 downwards.
GCAGGAACAGGTGCGCGGCCTGTCCAGACGTATCAAGTCGGTGCTGCAGGAACGCGGCCTGTCTGCCCTGGATATCCTGGTGAACAACGCCGGTCTGTACGCGCAGCACCTCACCCGCACGGTGGACAGCATCGAACTGACACTGGCGGTGAATCACCTGGCGGTATTTCTGCTCACGCTTGAACTGCTGCCGGTGCTGACCGCCACGCCAGACCAGCGCGCTTTGGGGCGGGTGATCACCGTCAGCTCGCACTCGCACTACTGGGCGCGCATGAACATTCAACGCCTGAACAAGCCGTTTCCGTATCTGGGCATTCTGGCGTACGCCCGCTCCAAACTGGCCAATGTGCTGTTTACCCGCGAGTTCAACCGGCGGATGGCCGGTAAACCGGTGCGCGCCTTCGCAGTGGATCCGGGGCTGGTGAAAACGCAAATCGCTCTAAAAGAACGCGGATTTCTTTCACAAAGAATTTGGGCCTGGCGCAGCCAAAAAGGCACCGATCCCTCTGTGCCGGCCCAAACCGTACTGCATCTCAGCCGTGAACAAGACGTGCTGCAAAACCCGGCTGATTACTGGTACAACTCGCAGCCTAAAGCACCCAGCCCAAACGCCGAGAATGTAGGAATGGCTGCCGAATTGTGGAAATTATCCTGCCGGTTGTGCGGGATGTCATATTCAGAAACTTTCTGTTCAGGAGACGCAAGATGACACGTCGAACGCGATTGGAAACAAAACACCTTTTTCTCCACTGCGGGAAATTGATCAACCCTTCCACCGAACTGGTTCTGAATGACGCTTATGTGGAACTAAACAACGGAAAAATCTACGCCATCACCCTCAGCCAGCCGGAGATCCCGGCGGATGCCGAGTTGATCGATTTCAGTGACAAAACCATCATCCCCGGTTTGTTTGATACCCACGGCCACCTGTACGGCGGCGGATTGATCGAACGGCATATCAGCAACGAGAAACTGGTTACCCTGTACCTGGCCGGCGGCGTTACCAGCGTGCGCCTGCCGGGGTCGATGGAACCGGATACCGATCTGGCCTTGCGCGACCGGATCGACGCGGGCTTTTTTGACGGGCCGCGTCTGTTCCTGTCAGGTGTGTATCTGGATATGCCCAACACTATCGTGCGCTGGTTGGAAGAACTGCACACCCCTGAGGAAGCTCGCCTGAAGATCGATCACTCCATATCAGAGGGTGCCACCTCGGTGAAAATCTACGCCTCCATGCGCGGCGAGATCCTCAAGGCGGCGGTGGAGCATGGCCACGCGCACGGTGTGAAGGTCATCGCGCATGTGGGTGCGGTCAGCTTCCGCGAGGCCATTGAGTACGGCATCGATGAACTGTTCCACGGCATCATCTGCTGCCCGGAAACCTGGCCTTTTGGTATGAAAACGGTTGATTACAAACGCATTTTTGAAACCGTTCCCTCATTGGATCTGGAGAAAACCGATCTGCCGGCGGTGCTGCAGCGCGCCCGCGATGCCGGGGTGGTGATCACCCCCACCACAGCCGTGATCCAGCCGATGGATTTGAACAGCCGCACCCAGGTGGATCAAAAACGGTTTTACGCGCCGGAAGCCTGGGAGAAGCTGGCCGGTAAAAAACTTCTGGATGGATCTGAGAACGAAGAGGGGCTGTACCGCAAGCAGATCGAGTTTATCAACATGGCGTACCAGGCCGGCTGTATGCTCACCACGGGTACGGATATCACCAATTACGCCAAACTGCCCGGGTTCAGCCTGTACGATGAGATGGAGATCTTTGCCCTGGCCGGTGTTCCGGGTATGGAGATTCTCAAAGCGGCCACCTGCAACGCGGCGACCGCCATTGGGCGCGGCGATTTGCTGGGAGCGGTTCAACCCGGCAAACTGGCTGATCTGGTGGTGCTGAACGAGGATCCGCTGGAGAACATCTCCAATGTGCGCGAGATTTATCGCGTCATCAAAGCCGGCGTGGTGTACGATCCGCAAACGCTGTACGAGCCGCTGGTGGGGCAGATCCGCTAGTGAGTGCGCTAGTGAGCGCGCAGGTGCGGGGACCGCTGTACGGGCAATCGGCGGTGTGCGAGAAGATTTTGCGCAGCTTGCCGGACTGGTTTGGAATCGAGAGCAGCATCTGTGGCTATGTGGAAGAGGTGGGTCAACTGCCCACCTTCACCGCTGAGACGGAAGGGGGCGCGGTGGGATTTTTGTCACTCAAGGTCCATAACCGGTACGCGGCGGAGGTGTATGTGATGGGCATCCTCACCGGTTGGCATCGCCAGGGGCTGGGGCGGGCCATGCTGTCTGCCGCGGAGAAGTGGCTGGTTGCACAGGAGATCGAGTACCTGCAGGTGAAGACGCTGGCTGATACGCACCCCGACCCGTTTTATGCCCGCACGCGCGAGTTTTACCTGCGAATGGGCTTTCGCCCCCTGGAAGTTTTTGACGAAAAGATGTGGGGCTCCGAGAACCCCTGTCTGCTGATGGTGAAAAAGATCAGTCTTTCCTGAACGAAAGGGATCGATACAAGGATAGGCGTCCATTCCGTAGGGGGAGGTTCATGAACCTCCCCTTACCTTGTTGTGAACTATGTGGTGGCGGTGCGAACACCTGGCTCGTGATGATAAAATGGGCCGGTGAGTACATATCCGCTCACCGCGCAATTCCACCCCGTTGTCATCCCGAGGAAACAGCATCTGCGCTGCGACGAGGGATCGGCTAAGATTAAATCGATAAATGTATTCAGATCTGAAACTATCATCACCTGGCAAAGGCGGGCGGATGGTATCCGCCCCTACCGATAGACTGGCCATCGCGTGAGCAGGGGCGATCTGTGATCGCCCGCGGTTAAACATGAAAGCGAATGTTTCCATAACCAGAAAACCATCCCATTTCCCCCTGTCCGATCCCTCGCGGCGGTGCGAACACCGGGCTCGGGATGACAAAATGGGCCGGTGAGTACATATCCGCTCGCCGCGCAATTCCACCCCCGTTGTCATCCCGAGGAAACAGCATCTGCGCTGCGACGAGGGATCGGCTAAG
>DAISXR010000039.1:7440-14564 GCA_036825755.1 Anaerolineaceae bacterium | reverse complement strand
CCCCGTTGTCATCCCGAGGAAACAGCATCTGCGCTGCGACGAGGGATCGGCTAAGATTAAATCGATAAATGTATTCAGATCTGAAACTATCATCACCTGGCAAAGGCGGGCGGATAGTATCCGCCCCTCTGCGCTTGGTTGACCCGCCCCGCCAATCTGCGCTGGATCTCAAAGTAATTCGGATGAACCGGAAACCCCTTCGCCTGGTTCCAGCGGGGAAGCGTCTGTGACATAATCAGCGCCCCCTCCCACATCTTTCCGGCGAAGACCGCTTTACGCATACCCTCTACTCCCTCCAAAAGCAGCGGTTCACTGCTCCAGTTGCGGGTTGGCTCGAGCACATCCGAAAACCGCAAGCACCACGCGTATGGATCATCGAGGTAGGGGTTATCGCCAAAATAGCAGTGCGTGGCGATAGCACCCAGGATCAATTCATCGGTAATACCCAGTTCTCGCTGTATGAGATACGCTGAAACCGGCCCGTGCAGGTAAAGCACATAATTCTGTTCCGCCTCGCAGCAGATGGGGATGTTTCCCTCCAGAATCATCTTCTGCTGCTCATCCGGACAAAGATCTTTGGCGGCGTCATGCAGAATGCCGATGGTTTGCGCCGTTTCAATATCCAGATTGTAGATTGAGGCCAGTTCACGCATGGTCTGCATGGCCCCCAGTGAGTGAGCCAGTCTTTGCGGGGTGAGCACGCGGGATAGGAATGGCAAATATTGATCTTCAATCATGTTATTCCCTGTCTGTGATGATATGCCGTCATGATTGGTGATTACCGACGCCTTCAAATTGTGGATTTTTTACCGGGGAGGTTCATGAACCTCCCCTACCGTGAAAAAGGATCATGATCCATCCGGCGGCAGGCTGGCCGTTATTCGTTTATTCGTTTGAATGTGGTAAATAGAAAAATCCATCCAATAAAATTGACTATAACAGAATTCTATTCGTGGATGGCCCGAATCACCCGCCCCATTCCACGTCATTGCCCAGGGAGGTTCATGAACCTCCCCTACCGATTATCCCACCCTCACCTGCGCGACCATCCCCCCGGCAAACGGCACCCAGCCGCTATTCTCACCGGCCTCGTACAATTCGCCGTTGCCCAGCAGGAACAGATACACAACCCCCTCCACCCCGGCCGGTAGACCCACCCCGTGCCAGATACCCTTTTCCATGAAAAGCCCCTGCCCGGGCTGAATGACAAACGCCTTCACCGAGCGCACATCCGGGATGCTCAGATTGGTTTCATCGGGCAGAGCCACCGTTTGAACCAGCGGCCGGTCCAGGGCAAACACAATCTCCGGGCGTTCCAGGTGGCTCTCCATCTCGCTCACCAGCAGCGGGCGCGCGGCGCTGTGCACCAGCCCGGCCTGCCACTGCAGACCGTCTTCCAGCTCCGCCAGCGGAACCCAGCACTGCCAGCCCTCTCCGCTGAAATCGGCGATATGCCCTTTCGGCACGGCGATCATACGCCCGTAGGGTCTGACCGCATCCTCGTCCAGCGGTTCGGCAATTACCTCAAGAAATGCGCTCATGCCTGCTCCTCGCGATAATCTACTTGAAAAATTCAGGGATCTCCACCTTCTCCGGCGGCACCATGTGGTTCAACACATGGTCGATTTGCTCATGCAGCTCCTCGCCAAAGTAAGCGCCGGTCAGGGCCATGCCCATCGAACCCAGTGTATCGGGGTCGCCGCCGATCTCAATGCCCTGCTCCACCACATAGCGCAGCGCGTCTTTGGGGTCGCGGCGCATAGCTTCCGCGGCAATCTGCATGGCGGCGGAGACCACAAACCGGGTGGTGATGCCCTCACCGCGCCAGTCGCGGATGTTGTAGCGCGGCTCGTTGTGTTTGTACGCGTCGCGCAGCCACTGCACCATACGGCTCTGTTCTATCTTCACCACGTTCCAGGATTCCAGAATCTCCGCTGCCTGTTTCTCGCCCTGCCAGGCCGCTTCCATGGCCGCATCCCACATCTCGGGGATGGACACGCCGCTCTTGATCACCCGCACCGCCTCGTACAGGGCATACGCTCCGGCCAGCGATTCCGGGTACAGGTGCGTCATACCCACCAACGTCATGTGCTCATGCGGGGTGCCGCCGCCCCACGCCAGCGAGGCCGAGCGCATGGCTCCACCGCAATTGGTATGATGGCTGATTACCTTCACATAGTTGCTTTCACTCTGGTCGCCAAACAACTGCGGATAATCCGGGCTGTAACGCACCGGATCGCGCAGATAATCGCCTTTGATATAGTCGTAAAACTTCCAGCACAGGTTCTGCCAGTTGAAAACGCTTACCTTCTCCGGTACCTGCGGGCGCACAATCCAGCAGGCCATGTTTTCAACCAGATCGTCACTGTGTTCCTTGTTGACTATCTTGAGGATATGTTCAAACGGATAGGCATTGCCGGGCACGTAGTGTTCGCCGGAGGAACACGCAAAATCGCCGAACCAGGTAAAGCGCAAAAAGCGGAACGGTGTTTCAGGCGGGCATTCTTTGGCCAGATCGGATAAAAAGTCGCTCATGATGGTTATTCCTCCAGTAAAAAGCAAGAATCGGCGTCCCAGGCCGCGTAAACCTGCTGATCCAGGCTGAAATCAGGCCGGCTGCGCTCATTCTGGTCAAAAGCCGTGATGCGGTTGATGGATGTCTCCGCGGCGGTGCGGGGTTCGGTGATTTGTTCGGTCTTCACGCCCAGCCCCGCCGCTCCTTCACCGGTCTGCGGCTCCAGCAGGTAGGTGGTGCTGGTGCCCATATACACCAGGTGAACCACTCTGGCGGGGATGCAGTTGGGCAGGGCCGGTTTTTCGGTGAACAGTCGGATCTTTTCCGGCCGCACCACCAGCACCACCTTGCGCTCGGCGGGCATCGGCTCGCTGCAGGGGGCCTGCAGGATTAAATCACCCGCCGCGCGCACGGCTGCCTGTCCGTTCTCGCAGGCCAGCAGTTCGCCGTCGAAGAAGTTGGAGCTGCCCAAAAAGTTTGACACAAAGCGGGTGCGCGGGCGCTCATACACCTGGCTGGGCGGGCCGATCTGGATGATCTTGCCGCTGCGCATCACCGCAATGCGGTCTGCCAGAGTCATGGCTTCTTCCTGGTCATGGGTGACAAAAAAGGTGGTGATGCCCAGCTTGCGCTGCAAGTCGCGCAGTTCCACCTGCATGTATGAACGCAATTGCTTGTCGAGGGCGGCCAGCGGTTCATCCAACAGCAGAACATGCGGCTCGGTGATCAGCGCGCGCGCCAGCGCAACACGCTGCTGCTGCCCGCCGGAAAGCTGGCGCGGGAAGCGTTCAGCCATTTCATTGAGCTGCACCAGATCCAGCATTTCCCGCACGTGCCGGTCGGTTGTAGCCCGGTCAACATGCTGCATGTTGAGACCAAACGCGATGTTGTCTGCCACCGTCAGATGGGGAAAAAGCGCGTAATTCTGGAACACCATGCCCACATTGCGTTTTTCGGGCGGAACGCCTTCAATACGGTTGCCGTTCACCAAAATAATGCCTGCATCCGGGCGGATAAATCCGGCGATCAGCCGCAGCATGGTGGTTTTCCCGCATCCGCTGGGACCCAGGATGGAGAAAAACTCTCCCTTCTCAATCGACAGATCCACGTCATCCACGGCGGCTACCGCGCCGTAATGTTTGCTCACGTTTTGAAATTCAACAAAACTCATGTACAGTCCCTCAAACCTTACGCAAATTCGATGCGCCGGCTGGCCAGCAGAATCAGCACCGCCGAAAAGACAAAGATGATGCTGGAGATGGCATTGATCTCCGGCGTAAAGCCCTTGCGGATGGCAGAATAAATCTCCACCGGCAGGGTGGATACCCCGGCAGGAGCCAGAAAATGCGAGATGATGAAATTATCAAACGAGATGGTGAAGGTGAACAGAAATGCCCCAATCACCCCCGGTAGAATCAGCGGCAGTGTCACCTTGAGAAAGGCTTTGATCGCGCTGGCGCCCAGACTGCGAGCTGCCTCTTCAAGGTCAGGATCGCTGCCCTGAAAGCGGGCGCTCATCAGTAAAATCACATACGGCAGCGAGACGCCCACATGCCCGATAAACATGGTGAACAGCCCGCGCGGAATGCCCAGCCAGAAGAACATCAGCAGCAGCGCGATGGCCACAATCAGCCACGGGATGGTGATGGGCGGCACCAGCAGCGCCTGCAGCAAATTCTTGCCCTTGAAGGTGGAGCGCGCCAGCGCCCAGGCGGATAGCGTTCCCAGAATGGTGGAGGTCACCGAGACGGCCAGCGCCAGCAGCACGCTGTTCAAACCGGCCTGCAGCAGGCGTTCATTTTGCATCAGTTTCGCGTACCAGACCAGGTCAAACTCAATCGGCAGGGTGTACAGCGGCGATTTGTTGAAACCCATCAAAATCATCACCAGCAGCGGGCCGTACAGAAACAGAAGCACCAGCAGCACATACACACCGGCCAGAATGCGCGTTTTTTTCATCATCCGCCTCCCAGCATGCGACGGCGTCTGGCTACCACAGCCGCCAGGCCCATCAGGACCAACACCATCAGCAGCAGGATGAAAGCAATCGCCGCCCCAAACGGCCAGTTGAACAACTGGACAAACTGGTCTTCGATGACCGTGCCGATCATGGTGCCTTCTTTTCCGCCCAGGATGCGCGGCTCCACAAACGAGCCCATCACCGGGATAAAGGTCATGATCACCCCCGCCAGCACACCCGGCAGGCTGAGCGGCAGCGTGACCCGTAAAAACGCCTGCAGGCGAGTAGCGCCCAGGCTGGCGGCCGCATCCAGCAGGTTCTGATCCAGCCGGTCGAGCGCCACATAAATGGTGAGCACCATGTATGGAAGATACCCATGCACCAGTCCGATGATGACTGCCGGGTAACTGTACAAAATGGACAGGTCTCCTGATACCAGCCCTATCGAGCGCAAAAAAGTATCCAGTACACCGGTATCGCGCAACACGATGGCCCACGAATAGATACGCACCAACGTGTTGCTCCACAGCGGCACAATCACCAGCATGAACAGGGCAGTCTTCCACTTCCCCGGCAGCACGCGGGCGATGATGTACGCCATGGGATAGGCGATCAGCACGCAGGCCAGGGTGGTGTACAGCGCGGTCAGCAGTGATTTACGGGTCAGCAGCCAGTAAAAACTTTTGGAGAAATAGGTTGTGTAATTTTCAAAGGTCAGGGTCACATTCTCCGCGCGGGCGCCCAGCGGTACATCGCTGAGAAAGCTGAAGGCCAGCATGATCAGCATGGGCGCAAAGACTGCCAGCAGCATCCAGAAATAAGAGGGCAGCAGCAGGGCCATGCGGGACAGGGTTTGTGACGAAAATCTCTTCAAAAATTTCATGATCCATCCGGCCGGTAAGCCATTAGGTCTTCCTGTTATTGAAAAAGCCGGGTTTCCGGGCCGGTACAGGCTCAAAAACCCGGCTTTTGATCATTCAATCAAAAGGGAAAGGGCGGCAGCCTTACTGCTGCGCCTTCACTTCTTCCCACATCTGATTCCACGCCTGACGGGCATCTTCCGGCACGGTTTCCATCCAGGACAGGCGACCGACGATTTCCTCATTGCCCATCACATCACGGTTGAAAGCCCCTTCCGGCAGTTGGTCAAGCGATTCCTGCGAGGTAGGAGCAGGCGCGCCAACCTCGGTATCCCATTTGACATAGAACTGCGAGCTGATCATGTAATCCAGGAAGGCATACGCTGCGGCGCGATTGGGAGCATCTTTGACGATCGACCAGGTGTCGATCCAGCCAATTCCGCCCTCTTCAGGGATGACAAATTCCATGGGCAGATCCATGGCATTCTGGGCGCGAGAAGCAGATCCGCTCCAGAAGACGCCCAGGTCGATATCGCCGTTGGCCCACAGGCGGTCAAACTCGTCCTCCGAGGTCCACAGCGTGCGCACATTGGGCATCAGTTCCAGCATCTTTGTCTTGACGGCTTCCAGGTCATCAGGGGTATACGGGGTCTTGTCGCCCAGCGCAATACCCACCAGCACGGTGGAGTCTTCATAAGAATCCCACCAGCCAATCTTGCCGGCGTAAGCCGGGTCCCAGAACACATTCATGGTGTTGATTCCGTCCGGGTACACCTCGGGGTTGTACACCATGGCGGTGGCGCCCCATACCCACGGGATGCCATACACATCATCACCCTGGCGGATGGTATCAAGCGATTTGAAGCGATCCATCAGCTTGTCCCAGTTTTCCAGCCGGGTGGTGTCGATCGGCTCCAGCAGACCTTCTTCCATGGCGATCTTCAGATAAGCGATATTGGGCAGCACCACGTCATACACACCAGGAGAGGTGCGCATCTTGGTGAGCAACTCTTCCTCCGAGGTAATGTAGTCATGTTCCACCTTGACCCCATACATCTCCTCAAACTGCTCAATAGCCCATGGTTCATCCGAACCGTAACCCTGCCAGTTTAATACCCGCAAGGTGTCGCCCATTTCTTCTTCCGTTTCCTGTTCAGTCGCGGGCTGTGTTTCACCGGGCTGTACCGTTTCACCCTGGGGCTCTGATTGACAGCCTGCCAGAACCCATGAGGAAACAAGGATAAGTGAAACGATCAGGACAAGTGTTCTCTTCATGAAACTTCCTCCAATATTATGATGCAGTCACCCAGATTCGTATAAACGGATGCAATTCCGGAATCTGGTCCAGACCGGACGGCATGGGGCTGCTGCGCTGGTATGGTGTATCTTTGTAAAAGGCATTTCCGGCTGTATTCCAGACTGCTATTTGTAGTTCATTATACGCCGGTTTGAGCGCCTTTTCAGGCAGGCTCAGGCGGTATGGGGGCCAGCCGCATACCCCTGCCAGGGCCTGGTTGACGTAAACCGTCATGGCCGTGTGCACCGACGGGCAGTACAGCTCCCACTGGCAGGTGCGGGCATCGGCTCCCAGATCCACAAAAGCTTGGTAAAAGCCGGCCCCGGCATGGTATGGTGAATATTTCTCCCAGCCGGCGTCCAGCGCGACAGGCTTGGGCTTAATATCCTGTGGCAGGCGCAGCGTCCAGCCGTTTTTCAGTATCCGCTTTTCCGGCAGCGGCGGGATCTCCAGTTCAATTTCCCACTCCCCTGCGGGCAGCGGGCGGATGGT
>DAISXR010000039.1:4604-7340 GCA_036825755.1 Anaerolineaceae bacterium | reverse complement strand
GCGGCGGGATCTCCAGTTCAATTTCCCACTCCCCTGCGGGCAGCGGGCGGATGGTTCTGACCATTTCCGGCGGGGAGATTCGTGGTTCCTGGGCGGAGTGAACGCTCAAGCGCACCAACCCGCTCTGATCACAACGGAGCGCGGCCCGCAACTGACCGGCTTCATCCATTGAGGCGGTTTCCACCACGCAGGAACCCTGAACCCGGCGAACAAACGGCAGATCCTCCGCCGCAACCGGGTTGAAGCGAATACAGGCCAGTTCATACGGCTGCAGCCGCAAATCCAGGCGGGTATGCCCGGCTTTCCGGTCAAAACAAGGCCAATACATGTGTTCTCCGCCCGTCGGATACCAGCGTTCCGGCTGCCAGAAGACGCCCTCGCGGGATTCCGCGCTCACGCTCAGCCGCCGTTCGGCCGGGCTGTCATTGAAGACGGCTGCCGCCAGTCCACCACTGGTTGTGGCGCCCTGTCGGATGAAAAGCGGGTCTATCGAATCGTCCAGCGCTTCGATAAGCAGGCCGTTATGGATGGAATTCACCCATTCCGGCAGACCGGCATCCTGACCGGCTTCCTTTCCGTTCAAATAGCGCCTGGTGCGTGCGTGGCTGGCCAGCAGTGTGGCCATGCGCATTTCCAGACCGGCACAGCGGCCCATCTGCTGGGTAGCGGCAGGCAGCGGCCCGCTGGCTATCAGACAGCCGCCGTTTTCCACAAACCTTTCCACCTCGGTGTAAAACTGCTCATCCTTCACCACGCAGACCCCCGGTAGAATCAGCAGCCGGTACCCGGCCTGCTGCAGGGAATCAGCCTGCACCTGACCTTCGTCGATCACATCGTACTGGATGCCGTGTTCGGTCAGCCAGCGGTTCCAGAAGGCGCTCTCCGGGTTAAAGGCTCCTCTGGCTCCCTCATGCCAGTATGTGCGCAGTGGGTACAACAGCGCTGTGCGCGACTGCACCTGCACATCGGCCAATAAACGGTTCAGATTGGCCAGTTCTTCCGCGAAGCGGGGATGAAAGCGGAACCACGGCTCAAAGTTGATGCCGGGCGGGAAGTCAAAACGCGGGCTTTCCAGCGGTTCCACCGCCAGACCGATCTCATTGGTCTGGTAAAAAGCGTGAAAGATAAAAGTATCCGCTCCCATCAGGGTGTGCCGGATGGCCTGGTTGCGCACCTCCGCCAGGCTGAGATCCCACTGCCCGGCCGGCGCGGGCAGGCTGCGCCCCACCGGCACACTGTACTGCTCCACAAAACAACCCTGCCGCCCGTGCGCGCGGGCCACTGAATTACCCATGCGGGCGCTCACCTGGGCGTGATAGTTGCAGGCGTCCACCGCCGAAACATCCTTGTATTCATCTACCGAGAAGAAATCCGCGCCAAAATTGACCCGCGCGTCGATGCCCTGCAAGCCGTCGGCAAAACCCCAGCCGCCCACAAAACTCAACAGTTCATGACCGGTAAACTTCAAACCGTGCTCATGCGCCCAATCAGCCAGCGGCGCCAGAAAGCGGCTGCGCGCCAGCCGTCCGTAGGTTTCAAAAAAGTCACAGCGCAGCCGGGGCGATTTTTGATCTTCATCCAGCACCAGCGCCAGCAGCGCCCGGCCCGCGTCATACCCGCGTTGATCCACAAATTCTTCCAACAAAGTTTCGTCAAACATCAGGCTGTTGAGCACACCGCTGAAATGTTCATCCCAGGTATAGAACCCGGTATACGGTTGATCGATGAACAGGTATTCCAGCGTGTTGCCAAAGAAATCACCCACCGTTTGGGCATACGGCTCATAACCGGCTTCGATAAACCGCCGGGCAGCCCGCGGGTGGAGCAGATTCACCAACCGCGAGGTATGGCAGCGAGCAGCGGGAAAGAAGATCACCCGCGCGCCATCCAGCGCTGCCGCCCGTTCCTGCGGCAGTTCAAGCGCCATGTCGCAGCGGTCATCCGCGGCAGAAAGCACCTGGCAGAACGCAGTCACATCCACCGGTTCGCCCGATACGGGGCAGGCGTATGCCCGGATCACCTGCCAGTCAGCCCATTTGGCCTGGCCGCCCTCATACACCCACTGCTGAAAGGCGTTCCCCAGCCCGTCACCCAGGCGGTTGTGGATGCCGCTGATGCGGCCCTCCGCCCGCCCGTTCTGTACCCAACCCTCACTCCAGAACAACTGCCGTTCGCGCAGGTCATCGTGCCCGGCCACCGTCCGGCCGCCGGCGTGCCCGCTTATCCAGTTGTAATCATCATACAACCCGGCGGTCAGTCCCAACCTTGCCGCGGTTTCCAGGGCCGTGCGGTAGGCCTGTAAATAGCCCACCCCCAGGTATTCATATCGTGGGAAAGCCAACCGGGGCTGGATGAAGAAAATCCGGTAGCCGGCTTGTTTGATCTCAGCCAGTTGGGTTTCAATCTCCTCACGAGTGGGTACCCGGTGCCAGAACCAGTACACGGCCGGATACTGCCGCATTTCCGAAGAAGAGGTTGCGTTTGATGCGGGAGAATGTGTTTCCATGGGACACCTCTGCGGAGGGATACCTTATTATAAAGACTTCAGCCCCTGCCTGCACCCTTGGAAACCGGTTCAATCGATCCGATGTTTTATCGTACCGGTCATGGGCATTCCTCACCGGGCAGGCAGCCCGTTTGAAGACTGCCGGCAGGCTCTTCCACCCCGGTGCGAATGGTCAGGATATGCACGCTCACACCCACGGCCACCGCCAGCAGCAGCCCTCTGCCCCACCA
>DAISXR010000039.1:2605-4504 GCA_036825755.1 Anaerolineaceae bacterium | reverse complement strand
AATCCCAGGCTGATAAACACAATTCGTTTCACATTCATCGGTTTGTCGTTCATACATTTACAGTTTACTGTATTATGCAACCCTCTGACCAGAAGAAACAAACCCATGGCATCCTTTGTATCTACCTGCCACCCCGCTTTTTAATTTCTCTGCCGTGCAGTCAGAAAAATGGTAGAATAATCTCCTCCTGAACTGTTACACATTCAACGCGAGTTTCCCGGTATTGCCCGGCAGTTTAGCCTGTCTGACACGTTTCTTTTGAGGAGAAATAGCCATGAGCAGCACATCCACAAACAAACTGATCAAAGGGTTGGGTTTCAACCACATCTCCATCACCACCCGAAAAATGGAAGAGTCTTTACATTTTTACTGCGATATCCTGGGGATGACGATTGAAAACGAGATGATGGTGGGCGACCGCCAGTTGTTTCAACTGAATATCGGCGATGGTATGCTGGTGGAATTGAGCGATCCCACCCCGGAAAACAAAGAACTGCCCTCCACCCCCATCCCGCTTAATCACATGGGTTTTGTCACCGATAATCTGCTGGAGACAGTGGAACGCGTACGCAGCGCCGGGTATCAGATCACCACAGAGCCGCGGCGTACCGGCTCCGGCCCCATTCATGCCAGTCTCGCGTTCGTCAAAGGGCCCAACGGGGAATCCATCGAATTTATGCAGATGGACTGATGTCTACCCCGGTCTGGATCATGAAGGCGGTCAGGGCGCTGTTCCCTGGACGCCATTGGATTGCCCGACTCACCCGCTTGCCGTTGGTCGGGCCGCTGGCCAACCTGATCCTGTTTGACGGCGACCGGGTAACCTACATCCCCTCATCGCAGCATATCCGCATCGGACAATCCATCCCCTCTGAAACGGTGGTTCTGCCGGATCAGGTGGTGGAGCATTTCATCCGCGCGGCTGATTCACTTTTTGTGATGAATCAATGCGTTTGCCGCAGCGCCAATGATTGCAAAGAATACCCCATTGATCTCGGTTGTCTCTTTTTGGGCGATGCCGTACACAAGATGAACCCGAAGCTCGGCCAGCTGGTCAGCCAGGAAGAAGCGTTGGCCCACACCCGCCGGGCTGCCCAGGCCGGTCTGATGCACACGGTGGGCCGCAGCCGGATTGACGCCTTCCTGATGGGAACCGGGCCATCCAAAAAGCTGCTCACCATCTGCCATTGCTGCTCGTGCTGCTGCCTGTGGGGTATTCTCCCTGACCTGCACCCGCGCATCGCCGCCACCATCCAGCGCATGCCGGGGCTCGAGGTGACCGTCAGCGACAGTTGCGCCGGTTGCGGAAAGTGCACCCGCGGGGTATGTTTTGTCAACGCCATCCAGCTTGTCGACGGGCGAGCCGTCATTTCGGATGCATGCCGGGGCTGCGGGCGGTGCGTGGAGGTTTGCCCCAACTCCGCCATTCAGATGACCATTCAGGATACCGGCTTTATCGATGAAACCATCCGCCGCATTGAGTCGCTGGTGGATTTATCCTGACCGTCCGTCGCTGCCCTTACTGTCGCCCTTTTACTTCTCAGATCATCAATACCCCCATAAATATGCTAGAATTTATGCAACCCACCGCATAGTCTGTTCTTCGTTGCTAGGTAAGTCTTCAATTTTTGATCACCTGCATGCCATTATCTTTGAAAACCCTGTACCGGGAGCGTGTCAACCGCCCCGACTTCAAGGAGACAAAATGACGTACGGAAGTTCCAATCAAGTTTTACGTGTGGATCTGTCAACCCAAACCATCATCATCGAAACACTGCCCGATGACCTGTACCGCCAGTACCCCGGTGGAAAGGCGCTGGCAGGTTATTTTTTGCTCAAAGAAAACCCTCCGCATGTGGAGCCGCTCAGCCCGGAGAACACTTTGGTGATCGCCGCCGG
>DAISXR010000039.1:0-2505 GCA_036825755.1 Anaerolineaceae bacterium | reverse complement strand
TGCAGATCGGCGCGGGCGGCGAGAACCTGGTGCGCTATGCCTGCGTCACCAACGAACTGCGCCACTTCAACGGCCGCACCGGCATGGGCGCAGTGATGGGCTCCAAGAACCTCAAAGCGGTGGCAGTGCGCGGTAATAGCCATTACGCTGACCACGCCTTCGATCCGCAAAACCTGAAAGAACTGGGTAAAGCGCTGGCGGTTTCCTCGCGCGAACACCCGCTGGCGTTGGCCATGCACAACAAGGGCACGCCCGATCTGGTGGGCGGATTGAGTGCCGCCGGCATGCTGCCCACCCACAATTTTCACCAGGGCTCCTTCGACGGCGTGCAGGGCATCCGCTATGAGGCTTTTTCGGATCAGGTGCTCACTGGTCACCACACCTGCTTTGCCTGCCCCATCGCCTGCAAACAGGAGGTGGAGGTAAACGACCGTTATCAGGTCAGCAAGGCATACGGCGGTCCTGAATATGAAACCATCGGCGCTTTCGGCTCGTTGTGCTGCGTGGATGACATTCAAGCCGTGGCCAAAGCCAACGAACTGTGCAACAAGTACACGCTCGACACCATTTCCACCGGCACCACCATTGCCTTCGCGATGGAATGCTTTGAAAACGGGTTGATCGGGCTGGAAGATACCGGCGGGATCGACCTTCGTTTTGGCAACGCCGCTGCCATGCTGGAGATGGTGGAGCTAATCGCTCACCGGCAGGGGTTTGGTAACTTACTGGCCGAGGGTAGCCGCCGCGCTGCCGAGAGAATCGGCCGGGGAGCCATCCAGTACGCTATGCAGATCAAAGGCCAGGAACTGCCCATGCACGAGGTGCGCGGCAAGCTGGGCGTGGGTTTGGGGTACGCCGTATCGGAAACCGGCGCCGACCATATCACCAGCACGCATGACACCACCATCACCAGCCCGGAAGCGGTGGCTTACAAGGGCGCGCATGATGTGGGCATCCAGGAGGCGATCCCGGCCCGTGAACTGGGCGAGCGAAAGGCCGGCCAGTATGCGCTGCTGGAAAACTGGACCAGTTTTGGCAAGGTGGTGGGGTTCTGCTTTTTTGGCCCGGTGCCGCGTTGTTTTGTGCAGGTAGACGAAGTGATCCAGCTCATCCACCACGCCACCGGATGGGATTTCTCATTGGAAGAGGCGCTGCGGATCGGCGAGCGGGCAACCAATTTAGCCCGGCTGTTCAACGTGCGCGAGGGCTTCTCGCGCAAAGATGATACCCTGCCGGACCGGCTGTTTCAACCGCTGGAGAACGGCGCCCTGCAGGGCATTGGCATCGACCGGCAGGCTTTTGATGAGACGCTGACCGCTCTGTACCGGTTCAAGGGCTGGGATCCCGTTACCGCGGCGCCTACACCCGAACGGCTTTCATGGCTGGGGCTGGACTGGGCAGCCGGTGTGGTGCAGGCGGGGGTGTAATGCAGGCCGCTTCCTGGCGGGTGCATCTGGCCGGGCATCTGGCGTTTTATCACACCAGTGGGGAGGCCTGGTTTGAATGGGAAGCCGCGCCGGAAACCAGGCCGGCAGACCTGCTGCGCCAGTTGAAAGTTCCGGAAGCCGAGGTGGCTGTGATTCTGGTCAACGGGCGGCTGACCGCCCCCGACGGTGATTTTCTGGTCCCGGGCGACCAGGTTGAATTCTTTCCACCGGGCGCCGGCGGGTAATAGCGTATTCGCGGGTTAACTACAAAGGGCACGAGAATGGCTTCTCATGCCCTTTTTCTTCTTCTCCTGCCGGCTTTATTATACACCGCTGCCTGCCGGCTGTCAGGAGAATTTACCGGGAATTTCGGTATTTTTGCAGATCCACCGAGGCAATGTAAGGCAGATTGCGGCCGTGTTCGTCGATATCCAGCCCGTATCCCACCACAAAGTAATCCGGAATACTGAAGCCCAGGTAGTCAATGGGCACATCGATCTTATGCCGGTCTGGTTTGTCCAGCAGGGCGCAGGTGCGCAGGCTGCGGGGCTTGCGGTCCAGCAGCAGTTTTTTCACCGTGTGCAGGGTAATGCCGCTGTCGACGATGTCATCGATCAGGATTACATCCCAGCCGGTGATGCTGGTCTTGTGATCTGAATCGATCCGCACCCAGCCGCTGGATTGATCGCCTGAGTAGGACGAGACCGACATGAAGTCCATGGTCATCGGGCGGCGGACGGTACGCATCAGATCGGTGATGAACACCACGCTGCCGCGCAGCAAACCCAGCAGCAGCAACTTGTCGGATTCAGCATAATCGTGCGTGATCTGCTCGCCCAGCGAGTGCACACGTTCTTCAATCTCTTCCCGGGAGATCAGAATTTGATCAATAAAGTGATACGGGAACTGTAAATTTGGATTCATTGTTTTGTAAAAGCCATTTCACCCGTCGGATGGAAATTATCGTGCGGTAAGTATAGATGAAATGGGTCATCTGTTCAAGGGCGGATTCATCTGCGAAATGCACGCCCATTGTGTCCATAGCAGCGCACACTGTGCGCCGAGGGGGAACGGGTGA
>DAISXR010000038.1:13945-30862 GCA_036825755.1 Anaerolineaceae bacterium | reverse complement strand
TTTACCGGCATTGTGCGCTGGGACGAGGTGAAAGAAATGCGCGGCAAGCGCGCCAACGATGCCACACTGGGTTTTTTGAACACCATCGACCAGTTGGGCGGGTACGAACCGGTGTACATCCTGTCCACCAGTACCAACCCTTCCAGCCAGGTACAACTGGATGCCTACAACCGCATTACCGGGATGATCGTATCGGAGATCGAAGCGGCCGGGCCGGTGGATGCCGTGTATCTTGATCTGCACGGCGCCATGGCGTATGAAGGGTTTCATTCCGGTGAAACCGAACTGGTGCGGCGCATCAAAGCCCGCCTGGGAGACATCCCGGTGGTCACCACCTTCGATCTGCACGGCAACATCCCGCAGGAGTGCTTTGAACTGACCACCGCCATGGTGGGCTGCCGCGAATACCCGCATGTGGATATGTACGAAACCGGCGAGCGCGCCGCCAGGCTGCTGCACCATCACCTGCAGGGCCGGCCGATGTACAAAGCCTTCAAACGGGTTCCGTTCATCCCGGTGCTGTCGAAAACCACTACATTCACAGACCCCTTCAAAACGATTTATGCATCCATTGCCGAGGCCGAGAAGAACCCCGATGTGCTGTGCGCCACGATCATGGAAGGTTTTCC
The DNA here is from genome assembly GCA_036825755.1 of Anaerolineaceae bacterium. Lineage (GTDB taxonomy): Bacteria > Chloroflexota > Anaerolineae > Anaerolineales > Anaerolineaceae > JAJFTV01. Next base: position 30,233 of record DAISXR010000038.1, on the reverse strand, counting down.
TCCTTCGGATACCGCGCACACCGGCCCCACTATCTTTGCGTATGCGCTCACCCAGCAGGCCGCGGATGAAGCCGTTGAGCAGATGTACAAAGCCTTCCTGTCGCGTGAACCGGAGATTGTATCCAGTCTGCCCAAACCGGCTGAGTGCGTAAAAGAAGCGATTAAACTGGCCGCGGCTGCTGATAAGCCAGTCATCATTGCCGAAAGCCTGGATAACCCCGGCGGGGGCAGCTCATCGGATACAGTGTGGGTGCTGGAAGAACTGGTGAAACAGCATGTACCTGAGACGGCTCTGGGTTTCATCTTTGATCCCGAAAGCGCCCGCAAGGCACATGAAGCCGGTGAAGGCGCGCAGGTGACGCTGGATCTGGGCGGCAAGATCATGCCCGGGCATAAACCCTACCATGCCACCTTCCGTGTGGAAAAGCTGTATGACGGCGCCATGGATGGGCACGGACCGCTGGTAGCCGGGTTGAAGATGAGCCTGGGAAAAATCGCCGCGCTGAAGCTGGATAACATCCATATCGTGGTGGGATCCGAACGGGTTCAGGCAGCCGATTCAGCGCCGTTCCGCGTGCTGGGCATTGAGCCTGAAAAGATGGAGATTGTGGTGCTCAAGAGCAGCCATCACTTCCGCGCCGATTTTGAACCGATTTGTGCAACCATTCTGCATGTCAACGAGCCGGCAGCTATGATCGAAAACCCGGCCGATGTGGATTATAAAAACCTGATGGAAGGCATGCGCCTGGGCGGCTGCGGCCCCGAGTTTCATCGCAAAGGCTGATCAGTAAAAACATACTTACCGGCTAGTCAACTTACATCTTATTGGAGGAATCACATGACAAAAATTGCTGTGGGTGGTTTCAGTCACGAAACCAATACATTCTCACCCATCCCCACCCCCTACGAATCGTTCACCGGTTCCATCGATGAAGGCGGGCGCGGTATCACACGCGGAGACGTGTTGATGAAGATGCGCGGAACACGCTACAACAGCGGCATATCGGGCTTTTTTGCCTTTGCCGATGAGCAGGGATATGAAGTGAAGCCCCTGCTGTATGCCTCCACGCAGCCCTCTGATCAGGTATCGCGGGATGCGTTTGAGCGTATCTCAAACGAAATGTGCGATTTGATCCGCGAACAGGGCCCGTTTGACGGGATCTTCCTGGCCTTGCACGGCGCCATGGTGGTGGAAGACTATCAGGACGGCGAAACCGAACTGCTGCGCAAGGTGAGGCAGGTAGCCGGGGATATCCCTGTGCTGGCTTCGCTGGATCTGCACGGCAACATCACCGAAGAGTGTGTACAGCTCGCATCCGGGCTGGTAGGATATCGCACCTATCCGCACGTGGATATCTTTGAGAGCGGTTACCGCTGCGGACAAATCATGCAGCGTCTGTTGGAAGGAAAACCGCTGTACAAAGCTTACCGAATGTTGCCACTCATGCTGCCCCTCTCCAGCCAGACTACCAACGCTGAACCAGCTCGAGGCGTGTACGCCTATATCGATGAGCTGGAAAAGAAACCCGGCGTGGTCTCGGTGACCCTGATGATGGGCTTCCCGCCGGCCGATATTCCGCACTGCGGCCCGTCTGTGTTCACGTATGCTGAAACGCAGGCTCTGGCCGATGAAGCCGCGCAGTTGATGGCTGATAAAGTGATGGCGCACGAGAGCGAGTGGGTGTGCAACCTGATGGATGTGGATACTGCGGTAGAAAAGGCCATCCAGCTTTCCGCAACGGCCTCCAAACCGGTCATCATCGCCGATGTGCAGGACAACGCCGGCGCGGGCAGCACCTCAGACACCACCTGGATCCTTGATTCGCTGATCCGGCATGGTGCAAAAGGCGCGGTACTGGGTCTGATGTTCGATCCCGAGGCGGCAGCCCTGGCGCACCAGGCTGGTGTGGGTGCGCAGGTGCGTCTCAAACTGGGCGGCAAGCTGATGCCGGGCCAGAAACCGTATGAAGGAGTTTTCACCGTAGAAAAACTGTCTGAAGGCAATTTCGTCACAACCGGCCCCATGGGGAAGGGCCGCATGACCAACCTGGGAAAAATGGCGCTGTTGCGTCTGGATGGCGTGCAGGTGGTGGTCTCCAGTGTGCGTACCCAGCCCAACGACCAGTCGCATTTCCGGCAGGTGGGCATTGAGCCGGCTAATACAAAGATCCTGGTATTGAAGAGTTCGCATCACTACCGGGCTGATTTTGAGCCGATCAGCAGCGCCATCCTGCAGGCTGCCGGACCAGCTGCTGTGATCGACGATCCCGCTCAAACGCCGTACAAAAACCTGCGCCCGGGTGTTCGCCTGGGCGGTAACGGGCCGGTATCAAAGTAAGTTGGTAAACGAAACGATGTAATACATCAATATCCAGTAGGGGGAGGTTCATGAACCTCCCCCTACAAATTATCGTCTTTTAGTCTTCCCGATTCTTTTTGACAATCCACGCGAGCACCTGCAGTACCAGGATAATGATCACCACCGGCACCAGAGCTGCGCCCATGCAGATCAATCCGCCGAGGGCCGCCCGATCACCAAAGATGAAGTACAGCAGCACCTCGGCTACCAGAAAGAAAAGCGCCAGACCGCCCGCAATCATGCGGAAACGGGTCTGGCGCGCATACTCTCTGAGGTCTCGCTTCATGGTTTCATTTTACCTGAAGCGCAGGGAGCTAGATCTCGGCCAGGCGGTTATATTTTCGCAGAACATCCTGCAGTCGATCATGCGGCAGGGCATGTACTGTATTCCCGTTGAGACCTGTCATTGTCTGCGCGGCCACCAGCGAATTTACGATGGCTTCTTCAGTAGCCTGTACGGTGGCCAGCATGAGGGGCGTCATGGCTGCATTCGAGAGAAATGCTGCCTGATTAATCGAATCTTCACCCGGCTCCGGATGGTTGGCTGTGGAAAAGGCAATGGCAATATCGCCGGAGCCATTTGAGCCTACCCCGCCCACCACGCCGATACCCAGCGGTGTGCGCCTGGCCAGACGCGCAAGCTGGTTTGGCAGAAGCGGTGCATCGGTGGCCACCACGATGATGATGGAACTCATGGAGGGCTGAGCCGGATCAACCGGCAAGCCCTGGCCTGCTGACACAGGTCGACCTGCCGAGCCGCGAACCTCATAAAAGATTTCCGGCATGAGATCCGGAATTTCCCTGCCCACCGGCACGCCGGCGATATGCAGATTATTTCGCCCGCCGTGATTGGCCTGTACCAGGACCCCAAGTGTGTATTCATGCCCGGCGATCTCCACCAGGCGTGATGAGGTGCCGATGCCGCCCTTAAAGTCGTGGCAGATCATGGCAGTACCCCCGCCGACACTGCCTTCTTCCACCGGACCGCTCTTCGCGTTCTCAAGAGCCTCTACCACGTGTTCGGGGTGGACGTGAAACCCGGTCATATCGCTGAGAATGCCTGAGTACGTCTCACCCACCACGGGCAGCCCGTAAAAAACATCCCGCATACGGATGCCAGGCTGTAAAAGATGCTCAAATGCCCATTTCATGGTGGAGTCGCGCACCGTACCCACGCTGGCCGTTTCGGTGATCATTACATTACTTTCCAGAAAGCCAGATTCCTGCACCCAGGCCGTCCCGGTGAGTTCTCCGCAGCCGTTAAAGGAATACCAACCCGCAAATACGGGATCATATTTCTTGCCGCACGGAAAAACAGCCGTAACACCGGTCCGCACCGCACCCTGCCCTGGCAATTGCGACCCTTCACCGGCGATGATGGTGCAGTGACCCACCTCCACTCCGGCAACATCTGTGATAGCGTTCCATTTACCGGGTTTTCCATCAAATGGAACACCAAGATCTCTGGCTCTTGTCATATATTATCCTTTGGTATAGAGAAGCCTCTATGATGCAGTATCGCGTTGTTTTTGGGCTGATTGGATGAAAATCCCGATCAACACCAGAACCGCGAAAATGATCATGCGTGGAGTGGCCTGGAGCTGCGCCCCCTGGAGTGAGACCTGGCTGATCATCGAAGCGCCCACCAGCGAAGAGAGCAGAATCAGCGCCCAGTCAAACACCGAAAGGATCAACAGGCTGCCGATCACACCGCCGATCACCACCACCAGCCAATCCCAACCACCCAGGTTCACGTTCAAACTGTTCACCAGGCGATAACCCAGGTAAAGACCGGCTGCAAACCCGGCAACCGTAAGGGCAAACTTTTGCACTGCCAGAGCCAGCATGATGCCGACTAACCCGAGCCCCAGTCCGACCAGCAGCAGGATCCATTCCTGATTCGTTATCAGAAATGTATCCGCCAGTCCAAACCCGACGACGAAACCGACTGCGCCGACAAACAGCCAGAACAGCTTTCGCCCCCAAATCAGCAATGGAATTCCGAGCAAGAAATTGACTACAACCGCCATGCGTCCTCCTCATTGTGACTGAAATTGCCTGAAAATCCTCCCGACCATAATCCTGCGTAGAGCGAAGAAAAATGATCCTTAGAAGATCTTTCCGCTGTTGGGGAGGCGGAATCATGAATATGATAACTGTTGAAAAAATGGAAATACTTATTGAACATAGCTCCCGCTCCCCATACCATATGAATGCCGGGCATTTGTTCAGGCTGATTATCATTTTACATCAATTTACAACTTTTTCTGATGAATATGACTGGAAAGGTATAAAAAAGTAATAAAAAGTGCATGAGCTCAGAATGGTTTTTCCTGTACTCATGCACCTGTGATGCAGAAACGAAGTTGTTCTATTCCACGCGTCCGAAAGCATTCCAGCCGGCGTACAGAGCGGTATCGCCCAGTTCAGCTTCGATGCGCAGGAGCTGGTTGTACTTGGCCACACGATCAGAGCGAGCAGGTGCACCGGTTTTAATTTGACCAGTGTTAAGGGCGACAGCCAGGTCGGCGATGGTGGCGTCTTCGGTCTCACCCGAGCGGTGTGAGGTGACAGCGTTCCAACCGGCGCGGTGGCACAGGCTGACAGCTTCGATGGTTTCGGTCAGCGAACCGATCTGGTTCAGCTTGACCAGCAGGGCGTTGGCGGCTTTCTCTTTGATGCCTCGTTTGATCCGTTCCGGGTTGGTCACCAGCAGATCATCACCCACAATCTGGATCCGGCTGCCCACATCCTTGACGAAGCGTTTCCAGCCATCCCAGTCATCTTCGGCAAAACCGTCTTCAATGGAGACGATGGGATATTTGTTGATCCAGTCCTTCCAGAATTCGCCCAGTTCTTCACTAGTCAGTTGGCGACCTTCACGGCGCAGATTGTACAGACCGGTCTCGCTGTCGTACAGCTCGGAGACGGCCGGATCAAGGGCAATGGACACTTCTTCACCCGGTTTGTAACCGGCTTTCTCGATGGCGGCCAGAATCACTTCAACGGCCTCGGCATTGCTCTTGAGTGCCGGGGCGTATCCGCCTTCATCGCCAACCAGGGTGGTATATCCGCGGTCCTTGAGGACTTTCTTGAGCGAATGATAGATCTCGGTTCCCCAGCGCAAGCCTTCACTGAAGGTGGGGGCGCCCAGAGGCATTACCATGAATTCCTGCACATCGGTGGACTGCCAGCCGGTATGTGCGCCGCCGTTGAGGATGTTCATCATCGGCACGGGCAGAACATGGGCATACACGCCGCCAATGTAGCGGTAGAGCGGCAGACCCAATCCGTTGGCGGCCGCTTTGGCGATGGCCAGGCTGGTACCCAGGATGGCGTTGGCGCCAAACTTGGATTTATTGGGCGTGCCGTCCAGCTCGATCATCATGGTGTCCAGCGCCATTTGTTCAGTGGCGTCCCAGCCTACCAGGGCTTCGGAAATCTCTGTGTTGACAAAATCCACTGCGCTGTGAACGCTTTTGCCGAGATAATCATCTTTATCGCCATCACGCAGTTCAAGGGCTTCATGGGTGCCGGTAGAGGCGCCTGAGGGGACTGCCGCACGGCCCCAGCTTCCGTCAAAGAGGGTGACTTCCACTTCAACGGTCGGGTTTCCTCGCGAATCGAGGATCTGTTGTGCAACAATTGATTCAATCATCGTATCCATAATTTCCTGCCTCGGTTTAAAATTTTGCTATGTTTCGTTTTTACATTCAGGTCCATGGTAGCCGGATCTGAAATGTTGTTGATTTGGATATTCCGTTAATCACCGGACAGGCTAAGTATAAACTTTTCCGTGATTCTTTTCCAGTCAAAATGTGAGGTCGGTTAGGCGTGGTGTGTTCGAATGCGAACGCACCCTTGTTTATGGGACTTCGCCACGCGGCCCTCCGCGCACGACTTTACGGTCGATGTCATGCCAATCTGGCATTTCATTTTTCCATGCGCGGGAATTGCCGCTCGCGTTTCATTTCATCGCGACTGGCGAAGCCAGGTACAAAGAATACGCGTGCGTCAGACCGACCGGGGGCTGATTATTATCGTTTCCCTATATAGAACTGCCATGGATAGGCCTCTTCGCTTTGGCTCGCACGGGATAAATCCGCGTGCTAATGATAGCGCCGGATCAATCCGGCTACCGGAAAAGGGAATGGAAAGCCTCATTCATGAGGCGTTGTTGTTTAGCCGGATGATTTATCATCTGGCGATGCACAACCATATGCGTGCGGCTGATCGCATTGCTGCGGACCGAGCATGAGCCCATCTCAGTACGATCCAGATATTGAACCGGTCATCTCAAGCAATCAAACATAAATTCGTAGGGTTAGATTGAATAATGCGATTATCTGCAATGAGTAAGCAAATATCTGCCAACGGTGCGTTTATACGGTGACCATGGCCGCATCTCGTGATCACAAAAAAACGGTGCATTCGTGTGATGAATGCACCGTTTCGTTTTATTTCTCTTCTTCCACCAGTTCCGGTTGGACCGGTTTGTTCTTGGCTACCTCGCAGGCAGCCTGGATAAAGCGAGAGAACAGCGGATGCGGTCTGTTGGGCCGAGACAGAAACTCGGGGTGGAACTGCGTGCCCAGCATGAAGGGGTGATCGGCCAGCTCGGCGATCTCCACCAGCTTGCCGTCAGGTGAGAGCCCTGAAAATCGCATACCATGTTGATAGAGCACATCGCGGTAGGCGTTGTTGAACTCAAAGCGGTGGCGGTGTCGTTCCTCGATCGTACCGGATGGATAAGCCTCAGCGGCGATGGTGCCAGGCTGTAAATTGCAGGGATACAACCCCAGGCGCATGGTGCCGCCCATATCGGTGATGTTCTGCTGATCCGGCATTAAATCGATCACGGGTTCGGAAGTGGTGCGGTCAAATTCGGTGGAGTTGGCGTCTTTTGAGTTGAGCACTTCGCGCGCGAATTCAATCACCATGAGCTGCATGCCAAGACACAGGCCCAGATAGGGGATTTTGTGTTTGCGGGCGTAATTGGCGGCCATGATCTTGCCTTCAATGCCGCGGCTGCCAAAACCACCCGGCACCAAAATCCCGTCAACATCGTCCAGTGCATCACAACAGCCGTCTTTTTCCAGATCGGCGGATTGAATCCACTTCAGATCCAGTTCCACGCCGTTGTGCAAAGCGGCATGCTTCAGGGCTTCGCGAACGCTCATATAGGCGTCATGCAGCTCGACATACTTGCCCACCAGGCCAATCTTGATGGTGGGTTTTTCACGACGGGTTTCACTGACCAGGAATTCCCAATCTTTCCAGTTGGGTTCGCTGTGCGGCTGCAGCTTCAGGCGCTGCATGATGTAGTTGCCCACATTTTCCTTTTCCAGCAGCAGCGGGATCTCGTACAGGATGTCGGCTGTCACCATGGGGATGACTGCCTCTCGATCAACATCGCAGAACTGGGCGATCTTTTCACGCAGACCCTTCTCAAACGGGTAATCGGAGCGTGCAATGATCATATCGGGGGTGATGCCGATGGAGCGCAGTTCGCGGACCGAGTGCTGGGTGGGCTTGGTTTTCAATTCGCCGGTGGCGCCGATATACGGCAGCCACGTGACGTGGATATACATGGTGTTTTCGCGCCCCAAATCAGAGCGAAGCTGGCGGATGGCTTCCAGAAACGGCTGGCCTTCAATATCGCCAACCGTACCGCCCACTTCAATCAACACGATTTCCGCGTTGGTGCTTTTGGCAACCAGTGAGATACGCTTCTTGATTTCGTTGGTGATGTGCGGGATCACCTGAATGGTGCCGCCCAGATAATCTCCCCGGCGTTCCTTGCCAATCACCTCGGCGTAAACCTGCCCGGTGGTGATGTTGCAAACCTTGTTCAGGCGCACATCGATAAACCGTTCATAATGCCCAAGATCCAGGTCAGTTTCAGCGCCGTCATCCAGAACATAGACCTCGCCGTGCTGGTACGGGCTCATGGTGCCCGGGTCGACATTGATATACGGATCCAGTTTCTGCACGGCTACGTTGAAGCCGCGTTCTTTGAGCAGTCGACCTGTGGCCGCGGCTGTAACGCCTTTTCCCACAGAACTGACCACACCGCCGGTGAAGAAGATATATTTGGTTGTCATTCGTTACTCCTCATCAAGTGAATCTCACCTGGTTTGCAAAATGGGGTATTAAAACCGCAGGGAGGGCCGTTCAACTGGCGCCTCCCTGGGCGAATTTTCAAAAAAATGTCCTGATTACTCTGATTAACAAGCATAGTCTGACGTTAGCCTTCGTTTAAAACGATGTCCTTCTGTTTTTCGAAAAATACTTTCTGTTCGCTTCATACTGTTCTTTTTTTTCAAACCGGATACCTTAGTTTATCATGGTTTGAACCCCAAAATTCTCATAGCCTGTTTGGGTTCATCTTCTTGTCCCAAACTCATCAGAAAAAACCTCCGGGGGTTGACCGGAGGTTGATGTTTTGAGGGAGACTAGGAGGTTTTGACCTTGTTCTCGAGGGTGCGGGTAAGGATCTCATCCTGCTGTTCCTTAGCCTTGGTTTTCTTTCCTCGATCATCCTGGTTTTCTTTGCGTTTCTTGGCTTTGTCCATGGCCTCACGCAGGGCGATTTCCATGGCGGTGGGCTCGTTCTCGCCTTCGGGATTATCGCTGTCAGAGAAAGTGAGCAGGAATTCACCGGTATCGGCAGAACGTTCACGAACCTTGCGTTCTTTGCGTTTGCGCGGGGTCTTCTCACGTTTGTCTTTGTCGGCATCCGGAGAGTAAACAGGCGCAGCCGGTTTTTCAACCACGGGTTCAGGAATGAGGGCCTTCATGCTCAGCTTGATCTGTTTCTTCTTGCGCTGAACGTCCAGAACCTCGGCTTCCACTTCGTCGCCTTCCTTGACGATCTCTTCAGGAGAGCGAACATAACCGTGTGCCATTTCGCTGATGTGCACCAGACCGGGGCGCTCGGCGCCTACATCCACAAACGCGCCGAATTTCTCAAGGCGAACCACTTTGCCTTTGACAGCCATGCCTACTTTGATCTCACGCCATTCAAGATCCAGCGGTTTGTTCATGGTCAACTCAATATGATCTTCGCGGATGCGGCGAACCCATACTTCGACTTCCTGGCCGATCTGTAATACATCTTCAACGCGTTTCAGGCTGTTTTCACTTTCATCAGGAGGGAGCTGTGAAATGTGGAGTACAGCAGGCTGCGTTGACCCAACGTCAATGACGGCCCCTGCCAACCCCAGTTTTGTAACCTTTCCTGCAAGTTTCATTTTTGGTTTGATTTCGAGTTCTGACACTTCACGTCTCCTGTTATGCCGTTCCGGCGATTGCCAACGAGGATTGATTATAAACCCTCGTAAAAAAACTGTCAATTTATTGAGAGTAAAGAATCCTGTTTTGCTGGTGCAAAACAGGATATTTGTCCAAAATACATTACATTTGTATTAACGTTAGGGTACGAGTAATAACTCAATGGCCTTCTCCAACTGCGGGTCGACACCATTATTGTAGTCTTCTTCTGTATATTCTACAACATAATCGGGTTGCAGCCCAACTTTTTGCACCTGATTTCCGTTCGGTGTCAGCCAACGGGCAATGGTAACACGCATAGCGCCCTGATCATCGGAGAGGGGAATCCAGTTTTGTACAAGCCCTTTGCCAAAGGTGGTGGTACCCACCAGAACTGCGCGTTCGTAATCCTGCAAGGCGCCCGCGGTGATTTCAGAAGCAGACGCCGAACCTTCATTCACCAGCACCACCATGGGGATGTCGCGGGCCACGCCGTTGCCGGAGGAGTTAATCGGGTTGCGTGTGCCGTCACCATATTCCTCAAAGGTGACCACCTGATTGGCCGGGATGAACTCGGATACCACCGCGATGGCAGTATCCAGATATCCGCCGCCGTTGTAGCGCAGATCCAGGATCAATCCCACCGGGTCCTGTTCCAGCAGATCTTTCAGAGCGCTACGCAATTCATCGGGGGTCTCCTCGCCGAATGTGGTCAATTGCACATAGGCGATGTTATCTTCCAGCATTTCAGATACCACGCTGGGGATCTCGATCTTCGCGCGGAGGATCTCGATCTCAAAGGGCTCCTGCCCCTCGCGCAGGATGGTCAGTTTCACCGGGGTGCCTTCCGGCCCGAGGATCCGCTGGATCACCAACTGCCCGTCAATGCCGGCCACGTCTTCGCCATCCACCCCGATAATCTGGTCGCCTGGCTGCAGGCCGGCCTCTTCAGCGGGTGTGCCCGGTATGGGACTGACAATGGTCAAAGTATCGCCGGTGGTATCTACGTACACACCAATACCTTCATACTCGCCGTTGAGCGGCTGCTGGGCTTCCTGGTATTCAATCGGGTTCATGTATGAGGTATACGGATCGCCCAAAGAATCAAGCATACCGCTGATCGCGCCCTGCATTAGCAGGGTGTCATCCACGGGCTGCTCAAGATATTGATCGTGGACAATATCCCACGCCTGCCAGAACGGCTCGAAAAGCGCTTCACGATCGGCCGGCGAGGGTGCCTGTGTTGCTTCCTGTACGACATTTTCTTCTGCGACCGGTGTTGTCTGCGTGGGGAAGATCTCCTGAAGAGCGGGCAGCGTAGCTACCTGACCGATCGAAATTCCCGGATCGGGGATAGCCCAGCCAAGTAAAATACCGGCTGAGAATGTTCCAGCCAGCAAAATCAGGGACCCAATCACGATCGCGATTATTTTTCCTGTATGATTGTTCATGAATATTTTTACTCGATTTTTTGTTAATTTTCGCTGCCTGATTGATAAGGCAGGATAGCGTTATCTCTCAACCGGCTTATCCGGCGGAGTGTCTTTTGTTGACAGACGTTCCACCCGTTCCTTTAGTTCCTGGCGCATCTTTTCATCGTTGTTTTCCGGCTCCCGAATACTGGTCATAAATCGGTGCAGTACGCGAGAACTGGAATGATCACGTTTTTTCAACGCCGAGAACAGCGAAAAATTCAAAATCACCACAAATAACACCACCAGACCCAACACAATCCAGGCGACGGGTGATATTTCTTTGGGGTGCGAGATGACTAATCGGGTGAGGTACATGGATATGAGAAAATTTTGCGAATGTCGTGCAGGCTGACCACACCGGCGTCGTATTGATCCGAACTGTCAGGGCAGCCGACCCGTACGGTATAAAACCCGGCCTGCCTGGCGCTGATCAAATTGGCGATTGAATCGTCAATAAAGGCGCAATGCGAGGCGCTGGTTTCACCGGCGATTTTCAACGCTTTCTGAAACGATACCGGCATCGGTTTGCAGTCGGGGTAGATATCATTGATATCGATAATCTGCTCGAAGCACTCGCGGATGCCGAGAATTTTCATCACGCGCTCGGCATGCGGCGTATCTGCGTTGGTGAAGATCACTTTGCGCTGCGGCAGATCTGATAATACATGGCGGAGTTCGTCATCGCGGCTGATGTAATTTTCCAGCGGAACATCATGCACAAACTGGAGGTAATCTGTTTTATCGATGTCATAATCACGCATCAATCCGCGCATGGTGGTGCCAAAATTCTTGTAGTAATACGTGCGTTTCCCTGGGATCACATCCCAATCCATGTGGAGACGTTCGTGCATATACAAACTGATACGCTGCTTGATCACGTCCCACAGCCCGCTTTGGGCGGGATAAACGGTATCGTCCAGATCGATAAAGAGGGTGGTGTAATGCATGGGCACAAGTATACCGTATGCAGACGAGGTTTGGTTTTGGTCAGCGTGTTTTTCCAGTCTTGCGAGGCCTGGCTGAGGTTTCCAGTCCGCTGCGGTAGGATGGCGCGGCGATCCCCACAATACGGCACAGGCGCGTATCGGTCATGCGGCTGCGGATGCGGGCATCCATCTCCTGCAGGCTGGAAGAGGTGGTGATGACGGTGGGCAGTTTGGCGGCGTAGCGGTAGTTGATGATCTGATACAGTTTTTCGCGCGCCCATGGGGTGGCACTTTCGGTGCCCAGGTCATCCAGGATCAATAAGCTGGAGGAGCGCACCTGGTTGAACAAAAAATCATACGAGGTAGCGCTGTTGGGGCTGAAAGTGGCGCGTAAATGATCCAGCAGTTCGGGTACCACCACAAACATGGGGCTTTCACCCAGGCTCAAGCGGTAATTGCCGATGGCCGCGGCCAGGTGGGTCTTGCCGGTTCCGTAAGTGCCGGTGAGTACCAGCCAGCCGGAGGGGTTTTCAGCGTACTGACGGGCAGCCTGAAAGGCTTTTTCGAGACTGGAGGCTTCTTCGGGCGGCAGGTTCTCATTTTCACGCAGCCTGAAATTGCCGAATGAGGCATCACTGTGCAGGTTGAGCGTGGATAGATGCGATTGGTTATCGTGCATGGGATTGCGGTAGTCCGGTGCGTTGATGGTCACCTTCAACACCAGTTCACTATCCTGCAGACGTGAGCTGATGCGTTCTTCGATGCGCTGCATATCCAGGTTTGTGGTGATCACGGTGGGCAGGCGGTTCAGGTACCGGTGGTTGATGATCTGGAAGATCTTTTCACGCACCCAGGGGGTGGCATTTTCGGTACCCAGATCATCCAGCACCAACAGCGGAATGTTGCGGATTTCTTCAAAACGTCCCTCAAACGAAGTGTCTTCGTTACTGGAGAATGAACTGCGCAGCCAGTCCAGCAGATCGGGTACGGTCAGGAACATGGATGGCACGCCGCTCTGCACAGCCTGATGTGTAATAGCCGCCGCGAGGTGTGTCTTACCGGTGCCAAAGCTGCCGGTCAGCAAGAGCCAGCCGTTCAACTCTCTGGCATACTGCTGGGCCTGTGAAAACGCATTTTGCAATGAACGCACCTGCTCGCTGCCCAGACCCACCCGCCCCTGCGGCTTGAAGGTCTCAAAGGTCATATGCTCGAAGGCATCCAGATTGCTCAAGCGATACAGACGATCAAATGTAGCCTGGGCGGCTTCTTTGAGCCTGCACTGGCAGATGACCACCCGCCCAAAGTTGGGATCTGTGATGGGCAGATCCTGCCGTACAAAACCCACACCATGGCAAATGGGGCAATTGGGATCACCGGGTAATTCGGTAGGGCGGGGGCCGTTAATGTTCGATGATGTCACCGTACTCTCCTTCGATGTACTTTCGCCGATCCTCTTGAGTGCCGCGTCGATCTTTTTCACCTCTGCCCTCCTTTTGCCAGGATTTTAAGATGGCATCGATATACCGCCAGTTTCTTACATTTTTTTCGACCGCAATCCGGATGGCGTCTTCAATCCAGAGAGTGGGATACATTTCTTCCGCTTCCTGAAGCGTTTCACTGATGAGCGGTGTGAGCGGGCCGATGTTTTCTTCATACAATGTGAAGATATTGGGACGCTGATTATCCAGGCTGATGGCGGGGCGCACACCGCCGGGCACCGCCCATGTACCCTGATGGATAGCCTGACAGGACGCTCTGCCGCGCGGGGTGTTGAGAAAGTAGTAGGTGGTGCCTTGATAATCGGCGCTGGTCAGAATCTTATCTTGCACGGCTCGCTCAACCGCCTGGTGCAGCAGTTTTTCGGGATCAGGCTGAAAATTGCCCGTCAGCACTTCATCCGCATAGAAATCAGCCAGGGTGATGTACTGCATGTCCCGCTGCTGCTGATTGATGAACCAGAACGTGTACAGGATCACTTTCAACTCGCCCAGGTCTTGTACCTGGGTGAGCGCTTTACAAAAGAACGTCTCGGGAATGGGCGTCAGCTTTTCACGGCTGGACTTGAACCCTTCAAACGCCATCACAGCTCAACCCTTCTAGCGCAGCGCTTCTACAGTGGCTGCATCAACAAAACGAGCCAGATTCTTCAGGAATACCATCTGGATGCCCGAGTGAGTGGGACCGTTGCGGTGCTTGGCTACAATGATCTCGGCCAGGTTTCCGGCGGGGCCTTCTTCCATCATGTCGGGCCGGTGGATGAACAGCACCACGTCCGCGTCCTGCTCAAGGCTGCCCGACTCGCGCAGGTCAGAGAGCATGGGGCGTTTATCTGCACGCTGTTCCACCGCACGGGAAAGCTGTGCCGCAGCCAGCACGGGTACTTTCAAATCACGGGCCAGCACCTTTAGATTACGCGAGATGTTGGATACTTCCTGCACGCGGTTATCGATCTGCCGGTCGCCGGTCATGAGCTGTAAATAGTCGACGATGATCAGATCCAGTTTATGCTCCTGATCCAGACGACGGCATTTAGTCTGCAACTGCAGCGGGGTGATGGCGGCCGTATCATCCAGATAGATATGCGTATCCGAGAGGGATTCAATGGCGGCGGTGAAAAGGCCCCATTCCTGATCCTGCAGTTTACCGGTGCGCAGGCGCTGGGTGTCAATGGAGGTTTCCTGGGCGATCAAGCGGGTGGCAAGCTGCTCATTCGACATTTCAAGCGAGAAAAAGGCCACATGCTTTTTATGGGTTTGCGCGGCGTACTTGGCCACCGACAACAGAAAACCGGTCTTGCCGGAACCCGGCCGCCCGGCGATGATCAACAGGTCCGATTTTTGGAGGCCGCCCAGCAGGCGGTCCAGATCGCGCAGACCGGTGGGTACGCCCATGATCTCGTCACCCATCTGGGCCAGCGAACCCACATGGTCGTACAAATCATTCATCACATCTTTGATGAATTCCACATCGTGGCGGGTGTGTTTCTGGCTGATGCCAAAGATGTGCTTCTCGGCTTCTTCCAGCACGCTGCCGATATTCTGATCACGGTTGTAGGCCAGCTTGGCGATATCGTTGGCGGCGGAGAGCATGCGGCGGCGGATGGAATATTCTTCCACGATCTTGCCGTATTCCACCGCATTCAATGATGAAGGGGTCTGATTCAGCAGCGCAGTCAGGTATGCGCTTCCGCCCATCTCCGCCAGTTGATTGCGCTGCTGGAGCTCCTCGATTACCGTCAGATAGTCGATTCGGGCGCGCCGCTCCTGCAGACGCTGAAAAGCCTGCCAGACCCACCGGTTGCGGACGATAAAAAAGTCATCCGGCTCCAGAAACTCTGCCAAATCAAAATACATTTCCGGGTTGATTAATACCGCGCCCAAAACCGCTTCTTCAGCATTCCGGTTATAGGGTTGAGTTTCTACTTCTTCGGTGGTTGGGGCGTTTTCCGGGAGATAATCACTCATTCAGTTTCCCTATCTAGTAGATCGATCTAAACAGACTCGATAGTCCAACAGGACATCGGCTGAATTGGCTTCCATCTCAGAGGACAATACAGGTTTCCTTTCAGGAAACAGTCAGTTTCTATAACAGCGGAGGTTCCTCATCCGGTTTGTCTTCTTCATCATCCGGCTCGTCATCTGATGGCCCGGCATCCGGTTTTCCGGTCTTTCCGGGTTCCAGGTGATCCAGAAAATCTTCGAAGATGGATAAACGGTCTTTAGAGGATGGATCATCTTTGATGCTGGATGAGTCGTCGGTCTGCTCACCCGTATCGTTTTGAATATCTTTTTCCGGAACAATACCGGCGCTGTCCAAAATTTCACTGGCCACCAGGATGGGAACATGCAAACGTACCGCTAATGCCAGTGCATCCGAGGGGCGTGAATCTACATTAATAATATTTCCATTGGCTTCCAGAACCAGGTTGCCAAAATAAACGTCATCCTGCAGATCAATGACTTCAACCCGAATCAACCGTGCGTCCAGGCTTTTCATCAGATTCCGTAAAAGGTCATGGGTTTGCGGGCGGGCCAGCTCAATTTCTTGCAGTGAAATGGTGATGGCTTCAGCTTCATAAGGCCCAATCCAGATGGGCAGATATCGTTCCTGGTTGACCTCCCTCAGGATGATGATCCGATGCTGGTTTGTCAGGCTCACCCGCACACTATCAATCACTACTTCAACCATTTTCGACATAAACAGACCTCATTCGCATATTGACACGATTATACTGTACTTATTTTAGCATGCCGACT
>DAISXR010000038.1:0-13845 GCA_036825755.1 Anaerolineaceae bacterium | reverse complement strand
GTAAAATCTAGAATTGTGACTGGACGAATGACGTATGTTAATGTTATATTAACCCATACATATCATTCTTTAACATTTCTGCGGGACGAGGTTTGAATTAAGCGGGAAAGGTAATACTCAGCGTGACATCAACTGAGCCTAGAATTCTTCTCATCGAGGGCAAACGGACCGACCATCCAGCCTTTTATACCAGCCTGACCAGGAAAGGCTACCCGGTCGATCTGGTGATCAGCGGAAATATGGGGATTTCCGCGATCGAAGAGCATCAACCGGATCTGGTCATTGTCAATGCGGCTTCCATGCGCACCAGCGGCCGCCGCATTTGCAAATCGATTCACGAAGGATACAGACACCTCCCGATTATTCTGATTGTTGAAGAAGGAATGAATTCATTCAAATCGATCGAAGCCGGGGTGGTTCTGGAACACCCGTTTACCCTGCAGAAACTGCTCAATCGAATCAAATTACTGGCTACCCCTGAACGCAACAATCTCATGGTGGCCGGGCCGGTTCAATTTGACCCGGAGAACAACTGGGTTCGCTGCCGTGACCGGCAAACCAGCCTGACGCCCCGCTTAACCGAGTTGCTGCGCGTGCTGATGGAACACCAGGGTGAAATCATCGAACGCTCCGAGCTGTTTACACGCGTATGGGAAACCACCTATATGGGGGATACCCGTACTATGGATGTTCATATCAGTTGGCTACGCAGAGCCATTGAAGAAGACCCACGACACCCGCAGTTCATCAAAACCATGCGGGGCGTGGGCTATCGTTTCGAAGTTAATCTCTAAACCTGAAAAAACTAATCGATATCCTGCCTGCCAGCCAGTGCGCGCAGCAGGGTGTTTTGGTCTGCGTACTCCAGATCTCCGCCCACCGGTAAACCGCGCGCCAGACGGGTGAGGCGAATATTGGGGCCCAATTGCTGCTTGATATACAGCGCTGTCACGTCGCCCTCCATGCTGGGGTTGGTCGCCACAATTACTTCACGGATATTTTCAGCAGCAACCCGTTGAATGAGCGGGCGAATGGTAATGTCATCCGGCCCTATACCCTCTATGGGAGACAGTACGCCATGCAGCACGTGATAACGGCCTGTGAATCCGCCGGTCCGTTCGATGGCCAGTACATCCAGTGGTTCTTCCACCACGCAAATGCTGCCGGTGTTGCGGTCCGGATCGGCGCAAATCTCACAAACCTCGCGATCCGCCAGGGTGATGTTATAACAAACTTTGCACTGACCCGTGGCTGTTTTGATCTCAGTCAAGGCTTGAGCCAATTGCGAGCGAATATCATCCTGGGCGCTTAACAGGAAGAAGGCCAGTCTGGAGGCGCTTTTGGGACCAATGCCGGGCAGCCGTTCCAGGGCGGAAATCAGGTTTTGAACCGGTTCAGGAAGGTGTGCCATGCCGCTTTAGAAAGGCAGTCCTGAAAGTCCGCCGGCCAATGGGCCAAGCCGCTCGGATTGAAGCGCGCGTGACTGGTCGAGGGCCGTGTTCACGCCCGATACCATCAGATCCTGAAGCATATCTACATCAGCGTCCTTGAGCAGTTCGGGATCAATAGTGACGCTGACCACTTTCTGGTCGCCGGTCATCACAATTTTGATCGCGCCGCCGCCCACCGATGCGGTGACGGTTTCTTCGGCCAACTGGTTCTGCATCTCTTCCATTTGCGCCTGAACGCGCTGAAACTGCTGCATCATGTTGGGCTGGCCGCCAATTTGTCTGGGTCTGCTTCTCTTTGCCATTCTGTTTCTCCTGTAAAAATATCAACTGACGGGTGCTAATCCTGTTGAATAATTTGCCCGCCCAACCCCAGGGCGGCGTTGACCATGCCGTCTTCCGTGGGGGTATTTTTTGACCCGGCGGGATTGTTTTTTATCACCACGCAAACTACTTCAACCTGCTCCCCTAAAAATCTGGAGATGATCGGTTCAATGATAGCCAGGTTTTCTTTGGTTTCCAGTTTTGATTTCACAAACTCCGAATTGCAGCCCAACTGGATGGTGTGCTCAACCACGCCGGCCACTTTGCAGGAGTTGACCAGGCCTTCCACCTGCGGGCTGACCTTGCGGGTTTGCCGTCTGATTTCATCCCAGCCGTCACGCAATTTGCGAAAGACAGATTTCTCATCCAGGCTGGCGCCTGTTTGTCTGACGGGTTCCTCTGCCTGAACCGTTTGCCGGGGTTGAACAGCGGCTGGGCGGGTTTCCGTTTTCGCTTTTGAGGGTTCGCCGGGATGAGCCGGGGGTTCCTGCGGTTGCTCTCTGAGTGGTCTGCTCTCAGGGGCATCCTGGCGTGGAGCCACCGGATGGCTCTGTATGGACGGTTGATAGCTGGAGGGTTGTGAAGGCGATTGGTATGGCGCCTCATCCGCTTCGTCCCCGGTTTTACAGGTTTCCGCGAAGGCCAATTCCAACCCCAAACCGGGCTGCCAATTTCCGCGCACATCCACCGCCAGGGCGTTGTAGCGCTGGATGCAGAAGAGTAAATGCTTCTTCTCAAACAGCCGGGCGTGTTTTTCCACCTGCGTGCGCGTATCCGCGGTCAGATCTTCACCCAATGGGCTGCCCATTTTGAACAGCAAAATGTTGCGTAAATAATCCACAATCTGACGGGCATACTGACGCGGATCAATGCCTGTATCCAGCGCCGTGTGCAAATGCTCCAGCCCTGCAACTGTATTCTGTTGAAGGATATCTTCCACCAACTGGATGACCGATTGGTTTGTGGCGGTGCCCAGAATGTTGGAAGCGTACTCTACGGTCACCTTTTCGCCTGATGAGGCAAGCTGATCCAGCAGCGAGATGGCATCACGCATGGCGCCGGTGGATTGCCGGGCAACCAAAGTGAGGGCAGCCGGGTCGATCTGCATGTTTTCGCCAGCCGCGATCATCTCCAACTGTTGAACAATATCCTGCACCGAAATGCGTCGAAATTCATGCCGCTGACAGCGCGAAAGCACGGTGGCGGGGATTTTGTGGATCTCAGTGGTGGCCAGCACAAAAATGGCGTGTTCCGGGGGTTCTTCCAGCGTCTTCAGCAGAGCGTTGAAAGCTGACATCGACAGCATGTGCACTTCATCGATGATGTAGACCTTGTATTTTCCCATGCTGGGAGAAAACTTGATTTTGTCGCGCAGATCGCGCACATCATCGACGCTGGTATTGGAGGCGGCATCGATCTCAATCAGATCCAGAAAGCGGCCCTCATTGATGGCATTGCAGATTTCGCAATGATTGCAGGGGCGGTTGGCCGGATCCGGATCCAGGCAATTGACAGCTTTTGCCAGCAGACGCGCCATACTGGTTTTTCCCGTCCCGCGCGGACCGGCAAACAGGTAAGCATGCACAAGGCGGCCGGATTGAATGGCATTCTGCAGTGTCTGGGTGATGTGAGACTGCCCAAACACGTCCTGCCATTTGCGGGGTCTCCATTTTCGGTACAAAGCCTGGTTCATGTGTGTCCTGTTGGTTCAGAATTCCGGGTTTTCCCGTTGGAGGTTCTCCAGTTCCCGGTGAAGATCGACAAAAGATACCTGCAGGGCCTCTACAGGTACACTCCTATTGTAATCCATTATCTTTTTGTTCAGCCGGGCTAATCGATCTTGTAAATCATGCGTGATTGCCCCTGCTACGGAGGTCGGGTTTTGCTGCAGCCATTCCTTCAGTGATTGTCTTAACGCGGTTCGTTCAGCCCGGATCTCATTGCCCAGTTCAATCCACGGCAGGGTGAAGCCGTTGCTTTGCAGCAGATCATAGGCCATCTTTTCATAAACGGGTGCCAGCGGATTGTCTTTCCATTGGATCGGCTTACCGGAACCGGGCAGATTGTCAAACTCGCCGCGCTGCATGGCAGCCAAAATTTTTTGCTCGGTAAGATGATCCATTATTCCCATACGCTGTCTCGGCTAAGGGATGTTGAACACATCGCGCAGGTTGCCTTCGTAATCCTCAAGGGTGACCTTTCCGCCGCTTTCCAGCGCCGCCTGGTTCAGATTCCAGTACAGTTTGTTCACCGTATCATGCCCGGGCCGGGTGTAGATCTGCACGCGCGCATTGGGGTTCAACACCAGCGACTGGAATGTGTAGGTTTCACCGCTGCTGGTGGTCAGCTTCCAGCCATCCAGCCAGATTTCTTCATCCGGACTGATATTTTGCAGCACTATTTCTTCATTTTGGAGATCAGTTGCGCCAAATACGTTCACGATATCAATCACCTGGCTGTCGAGCGAGGGCAGTGGCGGGAGTGTCTCCGGCGCGGTCTGGCTGGCGGGCTGCCCGGTTGCCAGCAGGGCCTGCATGGCCGCGTCGTCGGGCAGTTTGGAGGCCTGTGAGCGGCTCCACAGCCATAAAATGGCCAGGGTGGTGAGGGCTGATATGGCGACATTCAATAAAAGGTACGGTAAAGGGGAAACCCGTCTTCGCCGTCGATTTTCCATTATTTGGACTCCGTCTGGCCAGATTTCATGGTTAAATCATAGCATAATTTTTAGATAAAATGACCTCGCCCAGCGGGGCTGGAATGGAAACTCAGCATGATGATCCTGATCGACGGGCACAATTTAATCGGCAAGCTGCCGGGTATTCGGTTGAGTGATGAAGAGGACGAATTAAGCCTAATCCAGCTCTTGCAGGTCTACTGCCGGGTCAAACAACGTGATGTCAACGTTTTTTTTGATGGAGCCGCGCCCGGTTTTGCGCGCAGGCAGCGCCACGGCAGAGTGACCGCCGTTTTTGTGGAACGCGGTACCCCCGCTGATGACCTCATCATTCAGCATCTGATTCAGGCCGGAAAGAAAGCCCGCAACCTGTCTGTGGTCACCTCCGACCATCGCATTCAGGCGCAGGCCCGGGCAGTACAGGCGAAAGTGATCCCATCGGAGATGTTTGTCGATGAACTGCTGGAGGCGCGCAGAAACACCTTTGATCAGAGTTCGTCCGGTCAGTCGAGCCTCAGCAGCGCCGAAGTGGATGAATGGCTGCGCCTTTTTCAGGAAGCAGCCAGTAAGAAAAAGAAAAAATCCTGACAGTTCGCTTTTTGCGGCGTCAGGCGATCAGTCCCATCTCTTTGCCGATTCGCTCAAACCCCTCCAGCCCGTAATCGAGACACTTTTGACGGTGCGCAGCCGAGATCATCACCCGAATACGGGCCATGCCTTTGGCAACGATGGGGTATGCGATGGGGGTGGCAAAGATGCGATGCTCGAACAACTTGCGGCTGAATTCCTGAGCAGTATTGGCATCGCCGATCATCACCGGCAATATGGGGGTTTGCGAAGGACCGGTATCAAATCCCATTTTGTTGAGGTTCTCTTTGAAATAGTTGGCGCTTTTCCATAAACTTTCCACCAACCCGGGCGAGGATTCCACCAGATCGATGGCTGCCAGACAGGCGCCCGTATCGGCGGGAGTGGCGGCTGAAGAGAACACAAAGGTGCGCGCGCGCTGGCGCAGCCATTCAATCACATCCTTTTTCCCCGCAGCTACACCGCCCGCCACCCCGAAGGCCTTGGAGAAGGTACCGATCTCCACATCCACCTTGCCGTGCAGATTGAAATGATCGACAATCCCGCGCCCGTTACGCCCCAGCACGCCTTCGCCGTGGGCGTCATCCACCATCAGCATCAGGCCGTGGCGCTCGGCCACTTCATAGAGCCTGTCCAGCGGCGCGATATCGCCATCCATGCTGAACACGCCATCGGTCACCACCAGACCGCGCCGGTATGTGCCGTCATTCTCGCGGATTTTGGCCTCCAGATCCTGCGGATCTGCGTGGTTGAAGCGCACCACGCGGGCGCGAGAGAGACGCGCGCCGTCGATGATGCTGGCGTGGTTCAGTTCATCGGAAAAGATGACATCTTCCTTGCCCACCAACGCTTCCAGCGTGCCCAAGTTGGCATTGTAGCCCGAGGTGAGGAACAGGGCATCTTCCACCTGCTTGAATTCGGCGATGCGCTGTTCGAGCTGGATATGCAGGCTGTTGGTACCTGAAATGACGCGCACCGCGCCCGGCCCGGCCCCAAAACGGTTGACCGCGTCTTTGGCAGCTTCTTTAAGCGCCGGGTGATTAGCTAAACCCAGATAATTGTTGGAACAAAAATTAAGATAACGTTTCCCGTCAATATAAAACCAGTCATCCTGGGGTGATTCGATAGTGCGGATGTTCCGGTACAGACCGGCGTCTTTTAATGCCTGTGTTTCCTCGCGGATCCAATCCAGTTTGTCTGCCAGTTTATCAGCCATAGTATCCTCCCTATATATGGATGTTACCATGATGGATGAGTGATGAGTGAGGAGTGAGAAGAGGAAAGTGAGAAGTGTAAAGTGAGAAGTGTAAAGTGAGGAGTGACCACCCCGGCGCTACGCGCCACCCCTCCAGGGAGGGGAATTTGATTCTATTGTGGGGGCGGCCCTCTGGTTATTATGACGCTCGATTTTGCGTTTTTGTAGACTGAAAGGCTATCCCACTTTCAAATCAATAATGATTTTCCGCCTGCAGATGGACAGGGTTGTGCAGTCTGCTGCACAACCCTGTCCATAATAATCTTGTCCCCTTTCCCCATTGGGGAAAGGGGGCAGGGGGTTAGGGGCGAAAACGGAAATCATTTGTTTCCCGCAAGGGTAGGAAAATTGATTCTTGCTATCAAAAAAAGTAAAGCGGTGCGAGATTGCACCGCTTTACTAAAAATGTAAACCTGAGAATGAGCTTTACAGCCCGTACATCTCGATGATCTCATCCTTGCTCTTGCCAAGGATGTTGTACTTCTTGCCCACTTTGACAAAGGCATCCAGCGCCTTCTCCAGGTGATGCTGTTCATGCCCGGCGGAGAGCTGGGTGCGGATGCGGGCCTGGCCTTTGGCTACCACGGGGAAGAAGAACCCGGTGGCGTACACACCAGCACTGTACAGATCACGCGAGAAATCCTGAGCCAGTTTAGCGTTGAACAGCATGACCGGCACGATGGGGGTATCGCCTTCTTTGAGCACAAAACCGGCTTCCTGCAAGCCATTGCGCCACCATTTGGCATTGCCTTCCAGTTTGTCGCGCAGATCGGTGCTCTGCTTGAGGATCTCAAAGGCTTTCAGCACGCCCGCGATGATTACCGGGGCCATGGCATTGGAGAACAGGTAAGGGCGCGCCTTCTGGCGGCACATTTCCACGATTTCACGGCGGCCGGAAACACAGCCTCCGGAAGCTCCGCCCAGCGCTTTGCCGAAGGTGGTGGTGAGGATATCCACCTTGCCGGTGACGCCGAATTTCTCGGGGGTGCCACGGCCGGTTTTGCCGATAAAGCCGGTGGCGTGCGAGTCATCCACGAACACCATGGCGTCATACGCTTCGGCCAGTTCTACGATCTTATCGAGCTGGGCGCAGTCGCCGTCCATGGAATAAACGCCGTCATTGATGATGACGCGCATGCGTTTGTCCTGGTATTCTTTCAATTTCTTTTCCAGGTGATCCATATCGCTGTGCTTGTAGGTGTCATGCGTGGCCGAGCATAAGCGCATCCCGTCGATGATCGAGGCGTGCACCAGACGATCTGAGATCATCACATCATCGCCGGTCAAAACGGCTTCAAACACACCGGCATTGGCATCCATGCAGGAGGCAAACAGGATGGTGTCTTCCGTACCCAGGAAATCGGTTACAACCTGCTCCAGTTCGCGGTGGATATCCTGGGTGCCGCAGATAAAGCGCACCGATGACATGCCGTAGCCGCGTGTATCCAATCCTTCATGGGCAGCTTTCACCACTTCGGGGTGGCTGGAAAGACCCAGATAGTTGTTGGCGCAGATGTTGATCACTTTTTGAATGTCGGCGCCGGATGGGTATTCCACGTTGATATCGGCGGCCTGGGGCGAGTGAATAAAGCGCTCCTGTTTGAAAATACCCTGACTGCGGATATCGTCCAGAATCCCCTGATACGTTCCACGTACACGTTCATTGAAACTCATCGTACTCTCCTCATTGAATAATTGGCAGGATGACAGGCCGCCAGAGCCCTGCATCATGGTTGATGCTGCCGGCGGCTGTCATGCGAATGTCCTGAACTTATTTACCACTAAATCGCTTTACCAGGGCAACAATCTTGTTGACCGTGTCAAAGGCTTCCGGGCTGGCATCTTCATCGGGGATGGAGATCTTGTATTTCATCTCGAGAAAACGCTTCAGCGAGACCATGGAGAAAGAGTCGACCAGACCGCCGGAGATCAGCGGGGTGTCATAGGTAACATCGTCGCCATCATCGGCATATTCATCTTTTACGTACTCCAGAATTACATCCTTCATTTCATCCATTGTGTTTCTCCTTCAAAATAAGTTGTGATTTTTTCAGTACGGTTAAAAACCGCTTCAAATGTGGCGCAGATCAGGTATAAGCCAATTTTAATCATTTTCCAGGGTGGATGTGTCACCGGTTTCTTCATTCCACTCACGGGCGTGCAGCAACCGCCGCATGATCTTGCCGCTGCGCGTTTTGGGCAGATTATCGATGTATTCGATTTCCTGCGGCATAGCCAGCGGCGAAAGACGCTTGCGGATAAAGTTCATGATTTCCAGTTCCAGTTCGGGGCTGGGCTCAAAGCCGGGTTTCAGGGTGACAAAAGCTTTCACCACCTCCATGTTGATCTCATCCGGTTTGGACACCACCGCCGATTCGGCTACGGCGGGGTGCTCCAGCAGGGCTGATTCCACCTCAAACGGGCTGACCAGATGACCGCCGGTGTTGATTACATCGTCATCACGCCCCACAAACCAGAAATATCCGTCCGCGTCCAGGCGCGCCCGGTCGCCGGGCAGGTACCAGCCGTTGTGGAATTTATTCTGGTAGGTGGTTTCATTGTTCCAGTAGGTGCGCATCATGGCCGGCCAGCCAGGCTTGAAACCGATCAGTCCGATTACCCCCGGTTCATGGATGGGTTCATACGTCTGTGGGTTGAGTATGGCGCCGGTGATCCCCGGGAATGGTTTGCCCATGGAACCGGGTTTGATCTTCATGCCCGGGTAATTGGAAATCATGATCGAGCCGGTTTCCGTCTGCCAGTATGAATCATGGAAGGGCAGGCCGTACACCCGCTCAGACCAGACCACGGCTTCCGGGTTGAGTGGTTCGCCCACGCTGATGAGATGGCGCAGCGACGAGAGATCGAATTTCTTCACGACCTCATCACCGGCTTTCATCAGCGAACGGATGGCAGTGGGAGCTGAGTACCACACGGTAATGCGATGGCGTTCGATGAAGCTGTACCAGGTTTCGGCAGAGAAGCCGGAATCGAGGACGCACTGCGTCACCCCCAGCGCCCAGGGAGCGATAATGCCGTACGAGGTGCCGGTCACCCAGCCGGGATCGGCGGTGCACCAGTAAATGTCATCCGGGCGCAGATCCAGCACCCACTTGGCGGTGAGATACTGCGAGATGAGCGAGTAGTGCACATGCTTCACGCCCTTGGGCTGCCCGGTGGTGCCAGAGGTATAGTGCAGCAGTGACGGGGTTTCAGCCCGGGTGGGGAAGATTTCGAGCTGCTCCACTCGTTCGGCTTCCATGTTGAAAGCCAGTTCCCGTTCTTTTAGCTCGCGTTTGGGTCCCTGCTCGATATGCTGATCCACCACGATGATGTGGTGCAGTTCGGGCAGCCGGTCGAGGATTTTGCGTACCTTGGAAACATTCTTGCGTTGGGTGAGGATGGCGCGTGTGCCGGCATTTTCCAGCCGCACCCACAGCGAATCTTCACCAAAGGCGGAGAAGAGCGGCTGTGCGATGGCGCCGATTTTGACGATGCCCAGCAGCCCGATGTACAGCTCGGGCACACGGTCCATGAACAGGCACACGCGCTCACCGGGTTGAATGCCCAACCCTCGCAGATAGGCGCCGATGGTATTGCTGTAAACACGCACATCGTCGTAGGTGTACTGCTTTTTCTCGCCCTGCGCGTTTTCCCACATCAGCGCGGTTTTTTGGGCCATGCCCATATCGCAGATGCGATCAGAGCAGTACCAGCCAATGTTGATCAAACCGTCGGGTTGGTACTCAAGTTCTGCTTCCGCGATTGACCAGTTGAAACCTTTCACCCTTTCTTCGTATGACCCGATATTGGACATAGAATTTTCTCCTTATGCCTGTTTCTCTAGGATTGCCACAGCCATGGCAATCTCTTTGATATGGGAAAGCGATATCGAGATATGAGAAATTTGCAGGCTCTGGATGCGGTCTTTGGCCTTTCCATGCAATCGGAGATACGGTTTGCCCAGTTCATCGTTGAGGACTTCAATTTCGATAAAGCTCAATCCATCCCGCAGACCAGTTCCCAGGGCTTTCAGGAAAGCTTCTTTTGCGGCAAAGCGGGCGGCAAAGTGCTCGGCTTTTCGGCCGTGATTTTCACAGTAGTCGATTTCGGTGGGTGTAAAAATTTTTTCCAGATACGCTGTACCGCGTTCGGCCAGAGTTTCCAGACGTTCCACCTCAATCAGATCGGTGCCGATGCCGTAGATCATCGCGGCATCCTATTCTGCCCTGTACAGCTACTGCCTCCGGTCCGACCCGCTGGCGAAAGGATCAACTTACAGAGCATTGATGATCCTTTCTTTTGAATTCTGGGTATGCTCAAAAGTCAGGCGTTCCGCCTCTGAGGCGTTCTTTTTGCGAAGCGCATCCAGGATGGAACGGTGCTCGGTGACGGAAATACGCGTGTCGCCGCCGTTCTTCCAGGCCAGATAAATAAACCGGCTGGTCAGGCGGTGCAGCCGGATGACCGTATCGATCACATAGCGATTGCGGCTGATCGCGGCCACTCCCTCGTGGAATTCATAATCACATTTCACAAAGGCCAGGATGTCAACCCGTTTGAGCGCTTCATCGGAGCGTTTGAGAATATCAGACAGGCGCTGCTCATCCAGTGGGGTGATGCGAGCGGCTGCCAGCCGGGCGGCGATTCCTTCCACATGCGAAACCGCCTCGATCAACTGCACATAATCCGGCAGACTCAATTGGGCAATCGAAACCCCGTGATGCGGCACGGCGTTCACCAGATATTCCTGTGCCAGGCGCTGAAGCGCTTCACGCAGGGGTGTCCTGCCGCAGCCCAGCCGCTGGATCAACTCGGCTTCACTGATCTTCGCGCCAGGGGCCAGTTCCAGCGTGATGATCATATCGCGCAGTTGCTCTTCAATACGGTCGCTGGCGCGGGAATTGTTGTTGTCGGGAAAGGGGGCTGTGTTCATTGCAGGGAAAGGGTGAAAAATTGTATACAATCTGTATATTTATAATATATATTATAGGCCGGGGTAAGAAAAAGTCAAGCTATTCAACATCAAATCCACATCTGGAACTGCGCGGGGATCAACCCTCAGGCGGACCTTCGCCCAAGCGTAACCAATAACGGTTCCATATATGGAAACGTCACTGACTTTCCCTTGTCCGATCCCTCATTGTGGCGAAGACGCCTTATTCGTGATGACATATTGGCGGGGGTGTGCATGGAAGGGGTCTGAAAAACAGGTTTTTGTCATCCCGAGGAGCGGTGTCCGCACAGCGACGAGGGATCGGATAGGGGCCTGTAATAACGGTTCCAAATTTGGAAAACTGACTGACTTGCCCTTGTTCGATCCCTCATTGTGGCGAAGACGCCTTATTCGGGATGACATATTGGCGGGGTGTGCATGGAAGGAGTCTGGGAAACAGGTTTTTTGCCATCCGTCTGGCGGTCAGCCCCAGCGTAACAGAGCCAGACCGGCCAAAAAACGACCCACGCCAAAGATGATCAGCGCCGCGGTCAGCCCAATCCCTCCCGCGATGGTAGGGCCCAGCAATGAACCCACCAGAATGGCAGCGTTCAGCGATACGTTATACCAGGCCAGATGCCCGGCCAGATCGCTGGATGAGGGAATTTGCTCGTATAAATAGTTCATCAGGCAACTGTTGATGGTAGCCCAGCCAATGCCCCCGGCAGCTGAAACCAAAATATAAATGGCTGGTGTACGAGACAGCGGAAGGAAAAACGGGTAGATCATCGACAGCATTAGCCCCACCGAGGTGAGGCGGTGATTGGTAAAGCGACGCGCCAGGCGGCTCACCTGTGTGGTGCCCAGCAGGGTGGCGAGTGAAAAAATGCTGCTGCCTAGACTGATGAGCCGGTCGGTAAGGTGCAGTTCTTTCACCTGAAAAACCGGGAAGATGGGAACCGAAAGGTACAACGCAAACCAGTATAAAAACAGGATCAGCAAAACCAGGCCGTACTTGCCTTTCAGCGCCAGAAAACTGGGTTTGGAGGGCTGGCTGGCTTGTTGAATTTTCTTGCGGATATCCGGGCGCACCCGCCAGAAGATGGTCTTGGTCTTGTTTTCGGTTACCTGTATTTGTTTTTCGGTCTTCTGTGCGGAGGGGGGCAGAACAGGTTTGATCAGCGAAAGATGCAGTGAGCTCATCATGGCGCCTACAAAGCCGACAAAAAAGATGATCTGATAATTCAGCGGAAATTCAACCCGCGATAAGATCTGCCCCGAGATGGTGAGCGTGATGATGGTGATAAGCGACAGCAACACATTCCGCCGGCTGATGACGTGTGCGCGCCATTCAATCGGAATGGTTTGCGCAATGAGCGCATTGACGCTGACCGCCAGGCCGGTACCCGGGATGCTGAGCAAAAAGGTGCCGATGATGAGCGCCCAAATCAACGGCTGGCTGCTGATAAAAAACGGCAGCACCGCGAACAACAGATAGAACACACGCTGCGTTATCGCCGTAACCGTCACAATTCGGGCGGTGGGCAGTTTCTGCATATACATGCTGGCCGGAATGGAGAAAATCAGGTTCGCAATGGCGGGCGCCGCGCCAATCAACCCCACCTCCTGCCCGGTTGCACCCGCCCGTGTGGCAAATACCGAGAAAAATGACAGAATGGTACCGTTGAGAATGGCATACCAGGCAATCTCCATATACAGATTGCGGAAATTGGCCCGGTGCTCCGGCGGGTATTCAATCCGGGGGCGGTGAATACCCAGGGTGGGGCTGAAGTTACGGCGAAAATCCCTTATCTTATCCCCGAGTGTCGCCCTGGCCGGGGTTTCTTGTGGTTCCGGTGTTGACATTGCATCCTTTTCTCAACGATCAATTATACACGTTTGAGACTGTCAAGGCATGGTCTGGGTATATGTATGGAAGAGCCGATCCAAACGCAGATGATCAAAGAGTCACCGTTTATTCCCCTGCCTGAATGGATCGTTGAATCTGTCTCTTTAAAGGATACCCGAAAGGATCATCCGATTGCGACTCAAAATCCCAAACAATTTCAAATTTTCTTCCGTAAACTCGCCAACCTGTCTGAAAAATTACCGGGCGTTCAGGAAGGCAATTAACCGGTGATCAGGTCAGTTAGTTGTATAATGCCACTTGTCTTGACAGGTGTTTTTACCTGACAGAAAATTAACCTATCAGTGCGGCTCAATTCGCTTACAGATTGCCGAACAGGAGTACTTTTAATGGATATTCACAAATTGGATCGTATTTTCAAACCGCAGCGCATCGCGTTGATCGGCGTGACCATGAACCCCAACAGCGTGGGCGGAAAAGTGCTCAGCAATCTGATCAGCGGCGGTTTTCGCGGCGTGGTATACCCGGTCAACCCGGATTACGAAGCCGTGATGGGCATTCAATGCTACCCCGATGTGGCCAGCCTCCCAAGAACCCCTGATCTGGGAATCATCTGCGCGGGCGCTGATAAGGTTCCGCAACTGGTGCGCGAATGCGGCGAAAAAGGCATTCTGGGCATCATCATCCAATCAGCCGGCTTCAAAGAGGCTGGACCTGAAGGGGCTGTACTGGAACGCCAGGTGCGTGAGGTGC